>CAMLNB010000047.1 GCA_946481205.1 uncultured Kangiella sp.
ACTGGCAACCCGCATGCAAATGCCGGAAGACAAGATCCGCAAAGTGCTGAAAATCGCCAAAGAACCGATCTCGATGGAAACCCCGATCGGTGATGACGAAGATTCGCATTTGGGCGACTTCATCGAAGACACCGCCACCGAATCGCCGGTCGATGTCGCGATGGCCGAAAGCCTGCGTGAAGCCACTCGCGAAGTGCTCGGCGGCCTGACCGCCCGCGAAGCAAAAGTGCTGCGCATGCGTTTCGGCATCGACATGCCGACCGATCACACGCTGGAAGAAGTCGGCAAGCAGTTCGACGTCACCCGCGAACGGATCCGTCAGATCGAAGCGAAAGCGCTGCGCAAGCTGCGTCACCCGTCGCGTTCGGAGCGCCTGCGCAGCTTCCTCGACGAGCAATAAGCCAGAAAGGAAAAGGGGCGCTTGCCAGCGCCCCTTTTCCTGATTACCCTTCGCGTCGCCGCGCCAACCGCGCGCACCACACAAGCCGTTTTCTTCTCGGGCCCTTAGCTCAGTTGGTTAGAGCAAGCGACTCATAATCGCTGGGTCACTGGTTCAAGTCCAGTAGGGCCCACCACTTCACTGCTTCCGTGCTGGATGGGCTATTCCTGATCGTGCGAGACGCGCTCGCACGATGCCGGTAATAGACAAACGACTTTCACTCGCTTTCCTCGTTTCACCCAACTGGGCCACCCTGTCGCCATCAACACACACTGGGCCAAGGAAAGTGCTGCTCCGGTAACACACCGCCTAACAATCCGAACAGCCAAAGGGTTCTGAATCGAAGCTTGCAGACTGACGAATGCCGGACCACCGGCTTCCCTGATCCCTCGTCTTCACCTACAGTCTACTTTGGCTGCTACAGGCAGGCGCTAGCCATAGCAAACGCTGGCGACTGGCCTGTTAGCGCCGCAAGATGTCAGGCAGGAGTGAAACGCTGTTGTCCCCTCACTTCGTCGTTGCAGGACCAGAAAATGAGTGAACCCCTCTCCGTGACAATGGGCGCAAACGCAGCAGTGCCAAACATGGCGTCTGCTTTACCCGCCAACTTCCGACTCGCGGATGTGTTGATCGCAAGCGACGAATGCAGCCTGACGCGTGCAGGGGAAACGTTTCGGATCGAGCCACGCGTATTGGCGTTACTGCGTTATCTCGCAGCGCGACCGAACCAGATCGTCACACGTGAAGAAATCCTGGCCAACGTCTGGGCAGGTGTGGTGGTCAGCGAGGATGCGATCAATTACAGCATCTCGCAACTGCGCAAATTGCTGGGCGATAGCAGCCGACAATCCCGTCTGATCGAAACGCTGCCACGAAGAGGGTATCGGCTATTGTTGGCGCCAGAGGCTGTAGTTGATTTGGTCGACACCGCATCGCCCATAGGGGATATCACTTCGAGCCGCCAGCCATCAACCATCGCCGCCACACCGGAAGCGAAGTCCCGTAGCGCCGCCGGTCGAGTATCGGGTCGGTTCAACCGTTGGTGGCTGGCCGTGCCATTGAGTGCAGCCTTGGTACTCAGTCTCTGGCGGTTCGATGCCACTCCAGCGCCACGGGCACTGGCACTGCTGCCCACCACGAGCGGTGCCGAGCTTGCTGCAGAGGCAGCGGATATCACCGATTTGCTGCGACTCGGGTTGGCCGGTACGCCGGAGTTGCAACTGTCGGGGCGCAACTCAACGGCAGTAGCGATGCAGCGCGCGCAAACGCCCGCACAGTTGATGCACGAACTGGCGGTGCCGGCGGTGTTGCAGACCCGATTGGTCCGGGCCGGCGAGCAATGGCAACTCGAGCTCATGTTGCACCAGCGACATACTGATCGCCGTTGGCATAAACAGATTAATGGCACCGGATCGGCGCACGCATTGGTGCAGCCAGCGCTGCACAGCATCCGCGAGTATCTGGCATTGTCATCATCCACATCACCGGCTCGCAGCACACATGAACAGGAGATCTGGTTGCTGGGCATGCGCCAGCTGGAGCAACAGACACCGGAGATGTTGACTGCTGCGGAAAGTCACTTTCGCCGCGCCGTACAGCAGAGGCCGGATGCAGCGTTGCTATGGACCGGTTTGGCGGAAACGCTGACAGCGATCAGCGAAAGTCGCTGGCAGGAGCGCCCCACGGAATGGCTGGTCGAAGCGCGTGCTGCCGCAGAAACCGCCTTGCGCCTAGAACCCCGCAACGCGGACGCCGGTGTCGCACTGGCACGCGTGGCTTTTTTGCAAGGTCAGATTGAAGAAACCCAAACCTTGCTTCGCAAAGTGCTGGAACGGGCACCGCATCACAGCGTCGCGCTGGCACGCCTAGCCGGCGTGGCAATGCAGACCGGGCGTTTGGAGCTGGCGGATCAGTTGCTGAAGCGCGCGGTTGCGCTTGACCCACTTGATGGCAGCCTGCGCGGACAAGCCGGTTTGCTCGCGACGATTCGCGGTGAACTGATGGTCGCGACCAGCCATTATCGGCAGCAGCAACAATTGTTGCCCCAGTCAGCCGGACCCCACCGCAATCTGGCCGGTATTCAGCAGCAAATGGGCGCTTGGCGGGATGCACTGGAAAACTTTCGACAGTGCATTGAAAAAGGCTATTCGCGCCCGGTCGGCTTGTTGGAAATCGCCAGCCTGCAACGTCGACTGGGTAATGAGCATGATGCCGCCAGCTGGGCAGCAGCGGCACTACCAAGTCATCGCGCCGAGCCGGACGATATCGACGATTGGATCATGCAGTATCGCTTGTTGACCGCCGGTGCTGGCCTTGCCGGTGATCCCTTGACTCGCTATTCACCGTTGGCCAGCGCCATCAGCGATTTTCACCGCGGCAATCGCGAATCGATGCGCCAACTGGCCCGACAATCCCCCGAAGCAGAATGGTGGCTGAATCCGCGTTCGGTGCGCGTCGCCCATTACAGCCCGGCACTGTATGCCTATGCCGCCCTACAGCAAACCGAACCGGCGTTGGCCGCGAGTTGGCGACAACGCTTGCAGCAGCTGCTCGATGACAAGCAGCAGTCCTTGCAGGCGTTTCATGGTCGCTATTACATCCAAGCCCAACTCGCCGCCATTGATCGCCGACCGGCCGATGCCATCAGTGCCTTGCGATCGGCAACCGAGCGGGGCTTCCGGGATTGGCCACGGTTGCAACATGACCCCTTCCTCGCCAGTTTGTGGCCCGCACTGCAACAGCAAGCCTGGTTCAGCCGGCAGCTGCGGGAAACCACCAGCCTCCGCCAGCAACTGTTGCCTGAAGCGAAAGGCTGGTCGGCGCCGCACGCCAGCGCCAATCATGTCGCCACTCGTTGAGCACCGGATAATCACGAGCCACCTGCAATCAGCGTAGGCGTCCCCGCCGACAAGCGCTGATTGCAACAATTCGGCGTTCCTCAGCGGTTCCTCAGCCAATGCTCAGCGCCAACACCGGTCCCGGCCGTCGCTGCTGAGCTTTCGCTCCCTACAATTCGCGCTGGTTCAGGCCGGCTCCTTCGCCGGTCCCCGACATGGCTGAGCCATGAAATTCACCGAGCGAGAAGAAATGGGAGAGCGCATGAATACGCAGACGTGCTGCTGGGTAAGAAACGCCGTGGTGGCGTTACTGGTTTCCGGGTTGTCGGCATGTGGTGGCAGTAGCGGAGGTGGTTCTGACGAGCCGGCCAACGTCGCCCCCAAGATGGCCGATTGGTCGATAGCGGCAGATGAAAAAGCCGCCGTGCAAATCGCCTCCACGGCCACAGACGAAGACGGCACCATTAGCCAATACAGCTGGAGCCAAGCCAGCGGCCCCAGTGTCAGCCTGACCGGCACCACGAGCAACACCCTGCAGTTCACCGCGCCGGCACTGACTGCACCAGCCAGCCTGGTGTTCAACCACACCGCCACGGACAACGATGGCGCTTCCGTCACCGCCAAAGTGACCGTCACCGTCAATCCGGTTCAGCTTAGCTATCTCATTACGGGAAAAGTTGTCGGCGATGGCTATGCCGACGCCACCGTTAGCACCGACGTCGATGGCCAAACCTTCACCACCACCGCCGATGCCGATGGCAGCTATGAGTTGACCATCAGCCGTGACGACGACGCTGCAACCGATATCGTTGCCAGCATCACTGCCAACTCGCCGACCCGGCCAGAGCTCGGCCTGCGTGCGTTGTTGCTGAATTTTGCTGACATGATTCCGGCCACCAAGACCAGCATGCTCGACAAACTGGGCCATCTGTTCGGCAAAGCCGGCGATCCGAATCTTGTCGATGTCAGCTCGGTTTCAACCGCGCTGTATTCGCTGATCGTCGAGCAAAACGGCGGCGTCGTGCCGGCTGATATCACCAGCCTGAACTATGTCGAAAAATCGATCGATCCGGATCTGCTGATCGAAGCGGCTGCAGTGATTCAAATCTTGATCGACAATCCGAACATCGCCCTGCCGAATGGCGTTAGCTCGGTTGTCGAACTGCTGAGCAACAACGACGCTTACAGCACGCTGGTGACGACCATCGAAACCGATAGTCCAGGTCTTATCGCCAGCACCGGTGATGCCATTGTCAACGACCCGGCGCTGACCCCACCGCTCGATGAAGCTGACGTGCCGGAATCCTATATCCGTACTTATGCTGCTGCACCGACCTTCCTCAGCCGCGGTGGCGAGCGTTATCAGTTCAACAGCGATGGTTCGGGTTTCTACACTTATGATGGTGGCCGCTCGGCATTTGATTGGGCCGTGGTTGATGGCGATATCGAGATCAGCTTCAGCCCGGCACTGAGTAACCTCAGCTATCCGTCGACAGCCGTTGGCATTGCCGGCCTGAGCCAGTCCGATGTCGATACGTTGTTGGCGAACAACATTTTCCAAGTCGAAGTGACCATCAGCACCACCAGCCAGACGCTGCATCGTCTGACCGATGGCTCCATGATCGACACCTATCGCATGACCTCAAACGACACCATCACAATGACGCCTCGCGTGGTCAACGGCCAAACCATCGCCCCGGCGCCGGTTACCGATCAACCGATCGCTGACGCGCTGATGAAAGATGGTGCCGCCGTCAATGCCATCGCCTTTACCGAAGCCGACCTGCTTGACGAAGAGTTCGCGTTGTATCGCTATCACGACATCACCTGGTCCGATGGTTCGACCCGCACCGGCTTCTATGCTCAAACATTCTGGTTTGCCACTGCCAGCACCGGTGTTGCAAGCCGCAATGATCCCAACGATGGCGTAGTCACCGAAGACTTCAGCTGGTCGGTCGCCAACAATGAGCTGGTGCTGACCTTCGCAGATGGCAGCAAGATGAGCTATCTGCCGCTCGATCAGGATGGTGATGACTACAGCGTGCTGGCAATGGCACTCGACAGCAATGACGAGCCAGTCGCCGCCTACGTCGACTATGGCATCAAACTCAATGAAGCCTTTGATTTCCTGACTGGCGATGCCAGCAACCCCGACGGCTACTATTGGCAAACCACCATCAACCAGTGGGATCTGGCGGATTGGAATCAGGGTAGGATGACCTTCTGCTCTGCTGACGATTGCAGCAGCAATAGCTTCAACTATTTCGGTTGGGAACTGCATGGCGATGGTGGTGGTTATAACAACAGCCGCTTCACTGAGCTGCCGCCAAATTTTGCGCCAATTCACGACAATGCAAGCTTGATCGGTTGGAGTGTCGATGAAGAGTCCATGCTGCACATCGATCTGATGATGCCAAACTGGCGCTGCTTCGACGGCAGTCTCTGCTCGGCACGCAACTGGTATCTGCTGAATGTGCGTGATGATGGCGCCATCGGCCAACGTATCTATGTCTACGAAGATGTCACGACCAAGCTGAACTGGGATGCGGCGAGCACCGAAAACGGTTTTGCGATTGGTCCGCGCATCAACATGTACGAAGAAATTCCGTACAGCTACTGGAATGAAACCAGCAACAGCCAAACCGGCGTTGTCAGCAAAGCTGGCGCGTTGACCGGCAAGAAAGTGCTGGCACCCACCGCTCAGGCTCAGACCAGACAGTAAGTCTCGCGCAGTACCTGAAGGATCACCCCGCCACGCCAACGTGGCGGTTTTTTTTGCATCGAAAAGCGCCCCGGCCGACCGCTTTCTCATGCGCTGGACACCCACGAATCCCATCCGATCTGCCGCCATGCCGTACCACCGCCTGTTTCGCTAATACGTAGCGGCAACATTCCTGCTCTAAGCCATCGGTCGGTAGCCGCCTCGGCATGCAGTTGCTATGCTGCCGCCACGAACGCTCGGCACCTCCCCTGCCATGTCAGCCACACTATTGCTGGTCGAAGACGAACCCGCGATTGCCGACGCCCTGATCTACGCGTTGCAACGGGAACAGTTTCAGGTGCAACACTGCACCACTGGGCAGGCTGCGCTGGCCGCCGCGACGACGCAGCAATTCGATTTGTTCATCCTGGATGTCGGTCTGCCCGACCAGACCGGGTTCGAGTTGTGCCGTGCGCTGCGGCAGCAGCACTCCACCCCTGTATTGTTTCTGACTGCGCGCAATGAAGAGGTCGACCGGATTGTCGGTTTGGAGTTGGGTGCGGAGGATTATGTCAGCAAGCCGTTCAGTCCGCGCGAGCTGATGCTGCGCATCAAGGTCATTCTGCGCCGCCATGCCACGATGGCAAGCGATCAGATTCAACACACGGCATTTCATCATGACAGAGCCAGAGCGCAGATCCAGTTTCGCCAGCAGCCGTTGCTGCTGACCCGATCGGAATACCTGCTGTTGGCCACCTTGTTGGCGCAACCGGAGCGGCTGTTCAGCCGCGAGCAATTACTCGAAGCGCTCGGGCCGCAATCGGAAGACAGTACCGACCGCAGCATCGACACCCTGATCAAACAGCTGCGGGCAAAACTGCGCGCCATCGATCCCAACTGCGAACCCATCACCACGCATCGCGGTTTCGGTTACAGCCTGAAACGGCATCTGGACAAGTCGGCATGAAGCTCGGCTTGCGGGTTTTTCTCGGCTATTTCCTGATTGTTGGCCTGACGGCCTGGCTCAGCTTGAAGCTGGTACTGGATGAACTCAAACCGGTGGTGCGGCAAGTCAGCGAGGAGACATTGGTCGAGTTGTCGCAAACGCTGGCGTTGCTGGTGCAACCGAACATGAAGCGTGGCGACTTCATCAATAGTGAGCTGGCCAGCCAATTGCAGCAGCTCAGTGCAGCAAAACTGAATGCAACGATCTGGCGGCAACAGAAGAACCAGCTGCATCTGCGCGTTTATGTTACTGATGCGGCCGGCATCGTCCTGTTTGACAGCAGCGGCCAAGATGTCGGCAAGAATTACTCCCGCTGGAATGATGTTTACCTGACTTTGCGCGGCGAATATGGCGTCCGCTCGAGCCGCAGCAACCCGGATGACGATAACAGTACCACCATGTATGTTGCAGCGCCGATACGCGACGGCGATACGATACTGGGCGTACTGACTGTCGCGATGCCCAACCAGAGCACGCAGCCGTATATCGAAACCGCGCGTCAGCAGCTAGCGCGCTACGGCCTTGCGTTGCTGGCATTTTCCCTGCTGATCGGTGTTGGCTTTACGGCTTGGCTGATTTGGAGTCTGCGCCGGGTCAGTGACTACGCGTTGGCCGTCAGCGACAACCGCAGCGTGCAACCGCCGCAGTTTGCCCACGGTACCGAACTGGAAAAGCTGACCGATGCGCTGGAAGCAATGCGCAGCAGGCTCGAAGGCAAGGCCTATGTCGAGCAATATGTGCATACGCTGACCCATGAACTGAAGAGCCCGTTGGCCGCAATCAGCGCGGCGACCGAGCTGCTCAATGACCCTCAGATGGCGACGGAGAAGCGGCAGCAGTTTTTGAACAGCATTCAAGAGCAGAGCGAGCGGCTGCATCAGCTGATTCAGCGGCTATTGGAACTGGCGAAGCTGGAGCAGCGCCGGCAGTTGCAGCAGGCCACGCCAGTACCGCTGCACGAGCTCATCCAAAAGACCATTGCCCGTCTGCAAGCGCCATTGCTGGCACGCCAGTTGACCGTAATCGTAGACGGCGATGCGGCGCTGACCGTACAGGGCGAAGTGTTTTTGCTGGAGCAGCTCTTGTTGAATCTGCTCGACAATGCCATCACCTTTGCCGAGTCGGGCAGTGCCATTCGTATCACGTTGATGCGGCAATCGGATGCAACGGCGCTGCGTATCGAGAATCGCGGCGAGCCCATTCCCGACTACGCACTCGACCGGCTCGGCGAGCGATTTTATTCGCTACCACGGCCTGACGGCCGCAAAGGCAGTGGCCTCGGCCTCAGCTTTGCCCGCGAAGTGATGAGCTTGCATGGCGGCCACCTAACGATTGGCAACACCCCTGGCGGTGTCGTGGTAACACTGCAGTTTCCTGCCACCTCGCGCTGAGCTTGGCCCTCACAGAACCCTCACACAAGGCTCATTCGGCGCTCACTCTCCCATTCAACAATGACGGCCATGTTCTGCCTCAGCCACCACAACAAGGTGCCGTCATGCAAATCAAGCTGTTCATCAAAGTCCTGATCATTTTCCTGCTGTTCTTTGCCCTGCAACTGCCACTGTGGTGGACCCGTGATGTCGTGCACGAACGCGCCGGCTTTCGCGACCAGGCAGTCAACGATATCGCTCACACCCAAGCCGGCGAACAAAAGCTGCTTGGCCCCATCCTGGTCGTGCCGTATCGCCGCGATTGGCTGGAGCACGGCAAGGACCACGACGGCAAACCGATTGTGCAGGAGCGCTTCGAAGAAAGTTACCTGACCCTGCTGCCGCAACAGTTGCAGATCGACAGCAATCTGCAAGTCGAGTTACGTCAGCGCGGGATTTTCCCGGTGCCGGTGTTCCACAACGAATTGAAACTCAGTGGTCGCTTTGCCTGGCCGGAGCAATACGGCCGCGCCAGCCGCAATGACGAAACGCTGACATGGCGGCAACCGTTCATAGCCATCAGCGTCAGCAGTCAGCGCGGTATCAAACAGGTGACAGCACTGCGCTGGAATGACGTCACGCAAGACTTTTTGCCCGGCAGTGGACTCGGTGATTTGCAGCAGGGCCAAGGCGTAAACGCACCGGTGCCGCTAAATCTGCAGTCGGCTGAGGTCGAGTTTGCGGTGGCACTGAATCTGGCCGGCACCCAGCAGTTCAGCGTTGTACCGCTTGGCGGCCAAACCCAATGGCAGCTGCAGAGCAACTGGCCACATCCGCGATTTGCCGGAGGGCAATTGCCGGATCAACGTCAGATCACCGACCAAGGCTTTCGTGCCGATTGGCAAACCAGCGATCTGGCGACCAACCTCGCCAATTACTGGCAGCGTTGTAGCCACAGCGGCAATGACAGCAGCTGTGAGCAACTCTGGCAGCAACAGCTGACGGTTTCGCTGTTCGAGCCCGTTGATCTGTATTCGCTGTCCGAACGAGCATTGAAATACGGTTTTCTGTTTCTCGGCATCACGTTCGGCGCCTTCTTGTTATTTGAAGTGCTGAAGCAGCTCGCGATTCACCCGGTGCAGTACGGCATGGTTGGTCTGGCCTTGGCCCTGTTCTTTTTACTGCTGCTGTCACTGTCCGAGCACATCGCGTTTATTTGGGCTTATGTCATCGCGGCAGCAGCCTGTATCGGCGTGATCGTGGTGTATCTCAGTGCCGTGCTGCGCAGTTGGCTGGGCGCGTTCGGATTTGGTGCTTCCTTGGCGATGCTGTATGGCGCGTTGTATCTGATGCTGGATTCGGAAGATTTTGCCCTGTTGATTGGCAGCGGTCTGCTGTTCGGTCTATTAACGATCGCGATGCTGCTGACCCGCAAAGTGGACTGGTATCACCTGCAACAACGCATGCTGGGCAACCGTGAATCGGTCAGCAACTGAACTGGATCGGGCTGCTGGCAACAGCAGCCCATTTGCCGTTATGTCGAGGAGCCCTCCATGCGCGCCATTTGGTTTGAACGCACACGTTGGTTTTGGCACCCGGTCGCGCCGGCCGGGTGGCTGCTGTTGGCCGGTCATGCATTGCTCGCCGTCGTGCTGAATGGCTGGCTTTTGATCAGCGCCAGCGATCTCGCGACCGGAATTTACCAACTGGCACTCGGCAACAGTGTCGGTCTACTTTGGTTCGATTGGTTGGCGCGGCGCAGCAGTTATCGTGATGGTCGGCATCTGTACCGGCGGCAGCGTGACCCGGAGTCATGGACATGAAGCGGCTGTGGTTTTATGCCCGGATTTTGCTCGATATCGGCGGCGTGCTGGCCTTGGCTTTCGTGCTGTTTATCGGCTATCTGGTGTTCGTAGATGGGCCTATCGATCATAACGAAGAGTACGGTCCAGTCGCGCCGCCACCCGATTATCAGCAGTTGGTTGGAATGGGCATCGCCAATCCGCCGCACTGGCAGTTGGTGGGCAATTGGCAGCAACAACGCTGCAATCCGCTGTCTGAGCAGTATCTGATTCGCTATCAGCGCGAGCCCTTGCTGGGCAGCATGCAACCGGAGGGCGAGGCCTGGCAGCGCATCGACCATAACGCCGGGCATATTCAGCTCGTGCTGAACCTGCTAATGAAATCGCCGTGCCGCACGCGGATTTCGCCACACGATCTCAGCGACAGTAAGGCACTCTGGTTCCGCGTACAGGATTTACAGTGGTGGCAAGGTCAACTGTCCGATTGGACCGTATACATCTACGATCCGCGCCAGAACGTGATATTGATTTGGCGCAATGGCTTACCACCATGAACCGCTGCGTGGCTGCGAACATGAGTCATGACAAAGTCGAGATCAGGTTGGCCGATTACGGAGGTAGTTAACCGGTATAAGGCCGCACCGAGTCACGATGAATCAGCCGCGGCTTGAATGCGTATTTGAGCTCGTGTTCACTCTGGCCATACAGGTTTTTCAGCATCCACTTGGCAGCCATGTGGCCAATCTCACCAACCGGATAGTTGACGGTGGTCAGCCGCGGAAAGGTGTAGCTCGACATGATGTTGTTGTCGAAACCCATCACCGAAATGTCTTCCGGCACCTTGAGTTTGTGCGCGCGCAGGCAGTTCATTACGCCGTAGGCCATTTCGTCGTTGCCGCAGGCGACGGCAGTAAATGGAATCCGCTGACTGAGCAGATGGGTCATCGCTTTGTTGCCGCTCTGGCTGCTGAAATCGCCCTCAACAATCAAACGGGGATCGATATTGCAGCCATATTCGGTCATCGCCCGCTTGTAGCCTTCGAGTCGTTCGTGGGCATCGGCTTTCCATTGCGGGCCAGCAACATAGGCTACTTGCCGATGGCCGGCATCGAGCAGCCCTTTAGTGCCGATATAGCCACCATACTGATTGTCGAGGCTGATGCAGTTGCTGGCCATCGACTCGATGCGACGGTTGAGCACAACAAACTTGACGCCCTCTTCGAGCAGCTGTTGCAGGTATTCGTCCTTGACCGCGTCGACATGAAAAATAAAGCCGTCGCAGCCTTTGCCACGCAGGAACTCGATCGAGTCGCGTTCGCTGTCTTCTTTGCTGTGACCGGCCGCAATGATCAAGTGCTTGCCGGCCGCGCGCAGCACGGACTCGACTTCGCTCATCATCGCGCCGAAAAACGGTCCGTGCAGTTCCGATACCAACATGCCGATGCTGTTGGAGCAATTCGATGCCAGCGACTGGGCCGCCGAATTCGGCCGGTAGTTCAGCTCGCGCATCGCGTCGAGCACTTTCTGTTTGGTCGCAGCGCTGACTTTGGCGGTCCCGTTCAGCACCCGTGACACTGTCGCCAGTGATACCCCGGAGCGTTCCGAAACTTCGTAGATTGTTGCCATTGCCTGCCAGGTCCCGTGCTGGAGGCCGGCGCCGTGATGCCCACGGGCACCAACAGCGTCAGCCACGGCGGCTGACGCGTTCAGCCGCCCGAGCGGGAATTATGAGTGGCCGCTGCTATAGCGCGCAACATAGTTGGCATGCGTTGGCAGGCTGGCAACAGTCTGGCTGATGCGTTGACGGATCTGAGTCAGGAACTGCTGCAGCTCGGCGGTCGACATGGTATCGACTAGCGGATGATAGGACTGCGGCATCAGGCCCTGACCAATCATCACCTGCATCCAGGAGTCATCAAACAGCTCATTGCCGTCGCGGAACATCCGGCCGGTTTCCCGGAACAATTGCATACGGTGCGCCAGCGAAGCCGGCACGTCCATATCGCGGCAGTACCGCCAGAACGGCGTGTCGTCGCGCTCGGTAGCTTTGTAATGCAGGATGATGAAGTCACGAATGTGCTCGACGTCAAAATCGGTTTGCTTGTTGTATTCGTCAATGTCGCTTTGCAACACGCCATTGCGCGGGAACATCCGCAGCAAGCGAACCACACCCTGCTGTATCAAGTGAATGCTGGTCGACTCCAGCGGTTCCAGAAAACCACTGGCCAGACCGAGCGCAATACAGTTGCGATTCCATTGCTTCAGCCGGCGACCGGTCTTGAACCGGATCACCCGTGGATCGATCAGCGGTTTGCCTTCGACCTGCCGCATCAGTTGCTGGCTGGCCTCGTCTTCTGAGACATACTTGCTGCAGAACACCATGCCGTTGCCGACCCGATGCTGCAATGGAATGCGCCATTGCCAACCGGCCTCGCGGGCGATGGAGCGAGTATAGGGAATGGCCGGCTCGACCGATTCGGTCTGCACGGCCACCGCACGATCACAAGGCAGCCAGTGCGACCAGTCTTCATAACCGGTATGCAGCGTCTGCTCGATCAGCAGGCCACGGAAGCCGGTGCAATCGAGAAACAAATCACCGGCGATCTGCTGCCCGTCTTCCAGAGTGATTGCCTCGATGAAACCATTTTCGGCGCGGGTCTGCACCGAAGCGATCTTGCCTTCGATCCGGCGCGCGCCATGTGTTTCAGCCAGCTTGCGCAAAAATTTCGCGTACAGCGAGGCATCGAAATGAAAGGCATAGTTGAGGCCGTTGTTCGGCAAATGGGCGAACTTGTTAGCCTCTGCAGCCTGCCGCTCCAGACAGTACTGACCGAAATCTTCGCTGAAGCCGAGCTCTCGACCACGCAACCAGAAATGCTGGAAGCCACAGGCCCAGCAATCCTGCCCGGTCATACCGAATGCATGCAGATAGGTGTGATGGAGCTGTCGCCAGTTCTCAAACTGGATGCCGAGCTTGTAGGTGCCTTGGGTCGCCTGCAAAAATTCCTGCTCATTGATACCAAGCAGTTTGTGGAAGAATACCAATGCCGGAATGGTGGCTTCACCGACACCGACGGTGCCGATTTCGTCGGATTCGATCAGCGTGATATCCAGCACTTTGCCCATCAGTTTGGCCAGCGCCGCCGCAGCCATCCAACCGGCCGTGCCACCACCGGCAATCACGACTTTCTGCACTTGCCCCGGAATCTGGGTCATTCGCGGTTCTCCCTTTCTTAATCAGCGTTTCAGTGCGTTGTACAAATACGCGCGCAAGCGTCTGCTGCTGTTTTCATCGTCGGAATTGAGCAGGCCACGCGCGGCAGCCGGAATATGGTTGAAACGGGTCGGGTCTTCGCCGAAAACATAATGCTCGAACAAGCATCTGAGCGCGCGTTTCTGCTCGGCATCCAATGGTCCCAGTGCCAGCACGGCGTGCAACAAGGCGTTGATCGGCGACTCATACTGGCTGCCGGTGGCGCCCCACCAGTAATTCACCAGCACATTCAGATCACTGAGCGCGGCAATGTGGTGCCACCACAGACTGGGAATGAGCAGCGCATCGCCCGCGCCGAGCTCAGCGGTCACTGCATGAGCCATTGCCGTCCGAAAACGTGGAAAGCGGTCGAAATCGATGGCGGCAAAATCGACCAAGCTGACCGGTTGTCCGGCCGGCGTCAGTTCGAACGGGCCGACATAAAGGTTCTCAATCTGATCGGGCGGAAACAGCGTGAACCGGCGTCGACCTGCGACCACACAGGCCAGATTGCTCGGCAGATCAAAATGCGCCGAAATGACACTGCGATTGCCCAGCCAAATGCTGACCAGTGATTGTCGGGCGGCCAGCGCAGGCATAACGTTGTCGGCAGCAAAGCCCGGCAGGCAATGCTCAAGCGTGGTTGAGCCGACATAGCGCGTGTCGCCGGACGCATCGGCCAGCAAACTGCCCAGCACCTGATCCAAAGTGCTGGCTTCGCGCTGGAAATTAAACCCGGTAAAGCTGTCGTTGTAGAACAAGCGACCGTTGCAGCATGCCGGTGCTCGCAGCAGCGTCACCGGCATGCCGCGATAGAATTGCAGCAGGTAATCGCTGATTGCAGCATCCGATTGGTGCGCGGCTTGCACTGCCGGCCATTGCGCGATTGCGCCACGCAGAACAATCGGCGTGCTGTATTGCAGCACATCGTCAGGCAGTGACATTACCGTCAGCCCATACCGCTCCGGTATGGCCGTGCCGAACGCGCTGGTTTCGAGAACGCGAGCCGCCATCAGCTACTACACCGATCCAAGGCCTTACGGCACATCACAGTGACCGCGCGCCAGCGCGTTGCTGGCGCAGGCGAATCAGCTTCGGGATATTGGCCAATGAAGCAATCGCAAAATAAATCGATTCCAGATACCCCTGCTGATGCAGTGAGTACAGCAAGTCTTTGTCGAGTGTGGCCAGCGCTTCTTCGTTGATGGCCTGAAAGCCACTGAACTGAATCTGACCTTCACCCGGCACATCAAACGTAATCGCTACCGGTTCGAGCAGACCCAATCGCTGCAGTGCGGCAGCAAAATCGCGACCGCTATCGCGGTGCTCATGCAGCAGTCGCAGGGTCGCCGCCATCTCTTCGGTGTAGGCGCTTGGCGAACCTTTCGGCAAAAAGATGGCTTGGCCCTCGGTGCTGCTCAGGCGCGGACTGGCCAAATCGATGTGCAGTACCAGCTCGGGCTCGGCGCTGAGTCCGTCATTGCGCTGCTGAAATCCGATCAGGAACGGCGCTCGTCGAATCGTCATGGGCAGGTAATCGGCCGCCCATTTGCCATCGCTCAGAAACAGATTCTCGTCGTTGCGAAAGCCGAACAACGCAAATGGCATCAGTGCATCGGAGTCTGCGACAGCATGAAACAGAATCGGATACCACGTCTGCGCGGCGCGAAATTCCAGCGGATACAAGGCGCTGCACATCACCGCGTCGCCATAGGCCGCATCACGCGTGGTGATAACACGCAGATGCCGGTGCTCAATATTGTTCAACAACGCATGTTGGCTCACAGACATCCTCTCGCATCGGCAGCAAGCACACCCGCTCATCTGAACCACTGCGGCCGGCTTTATTTCGGCAGCAACGCTGATGGCGAATGTACTGAAAGCCAGCAGGACTGGCTAGTCTCCTGCCGCCGATAAAAAAACAAGCCGTCCGAAGACGGCTTGAACATGCAGACACAGGGAATCAGAACCGGTAGCGCACACCGAGGTTGTAGCGCGGCGCTTGCTGGACTGCCGCAATCACCATGTTTTCGTGTCGACCGTAAGAACGGGTGTACTCATCGGTGACATTGATGCCTTCAGCAAACATGGTGAGGTTCTCACTGAAATCGTAGCTGAGGCTCAAGTCCCACTGCCCATATGCTTCGACGTAAATTGGATTGCGTTCGCCGTTGCCATCGATCGTGGAAGCCAGGAAGTCATCGCGCCAGTTGTAGGCAACGCGAGCCTGCAAGCCTTCTTTGTCGTAGAACGCAATCGCATTGAAGGTATCGCTCAAGCCCAGCAAGGCGAACTGGTTTGGCACGCCTTCGCCTTTGTTGGTGTTGTAGTCGTCATAGCTGATGTCACCATCAACCGTGGTGTAGTTCAGCACCATGCCATAACCACTGTCGCCAAAGACATGCTGCAATGCGATCTCGAAGCCGTCGATTTCGGCATTCTTCTCGTTGACCGGTTTGGTGATGGTGAACACGGCCGGAGCGTCTTCGCCAGCGATGCCGACGATGTTGCCATTGGCATCGACCCAACCTTGGTCGAAGAAATATTGCCGAATGTCAGCGGCATCGGTGCCGACAGCCGCGACCGCTGCTTCATAACGCGGTCCCTGCGCCGGATGCGGCAGGTTAAACACTGTCTCTTCTTCGGTGGTGGTACCGATGAAATTGTCGACATCCTTCAGGTAATAGCCAACCGAGGCGTAGCTGCCTTCACCGTAGTACCACTCCAATGACAGATCGTAATTGGTCGATTCAAACGGCAGCAATTCCGGGTTGCCACTGTTGCCGGTGCCACCCTGCAGACGCAGCAATTGGTTGATGGTCTGACCGCCTTGAATGTCCTGGTAGTTCGGCCGGGTGATGCTTTCGCTGTACGAGAAGCGCAGCAGCACATCCTCAATCATTTCGATATTGAAATCGAGGCTGGGCAGCAAGTGATCGTACGAGCCTTTCAGCCGGGTAAAGCCGGAGCCGGACGCTTGGGCACTGAACTCGTTATCGCCCGACCAGATGATGTGGTCATAGATGGGCACCAGCGCACTGGAGTCGATATCTGTCTCTTCGTAGCGCACGCCCACCGAGGCCTTGACGGGCATATCCGCCCAATCCGTCTGCATATTGACCTGCAGATAAACCGCTGTCTGCGTTTCGGTGGTGCGACGATCAGTACTGTACTCCGGATCCGCACACAGTATCGTGCCGCAGGGTCCGAGCGTTTCACCATTGGCCGTGGCGATTGCGCTGATCGCCGCCAGCAGATCGGCCATATCAGCCGTGGCGTAGTACGGTTCCAGCGTGATGAAGCCGCTGCTGCTCAGTGCATCAAAGTCACCGGGCAGTGAGTGCAGCGTGAAAATGCTGTCATCATAATCGTCGACCGTGCCGTAGCCGCCCCAGGTATCGCGTTGTGCGTTCGAGAAGGCCGACCGGTTTTTGACTTCGGTTTTGGCCAAGCCAAAATCGATGCTGGAAACAATGCCGGACATCAGCGTGAACGTGCCGTGCAATTGCCCTTGCTCGATATCCGAGCGCATGTAGCTGTTCCGGAAACTGCTGCCGGAGGTCATCATCCGAGCCGGATCAAGACCGTTGACGCCATTGGCAAACTGGATGTCGAGGATCGGGAAATCGTGGGTGTAATCGACCGTGGCGCCAGCCCGATCAAACTGCACGCCCGAGACCACGTTATTGCTACCGAGCGGACCATCCGGACCCGATTCGGCATCGGAATCGTGATAGTCAAAGCTGAGCGTCAGTGCGTCGCTGGCCTGCCAGACCAGATTCAGACCAACCGAATTGTTTTCGTTGATGGTGGCAAAGTCAGCAACGCCGAGACCGACATCGCAGCAAGACGCATCGGAATAGAAAATGGGACCGACCACCGAACCCACCGTGTTGGTCCCTTGAGTCCAGGCGCTGGCGGTGTGCACACCGTTGAACCAGGTCGACATGTCGTGACGCTCTTGCGCCACTTTCATTTCGGAATAGGTGTAGTCGACCGTTGCGGTCAGGTTGTCAGTGGGTTTGTATTGCAGCGTCAGCTGACCATTGGTGCGGGTGCGCTCAATTTCAGCAAAGCTGTATTGGAAGTTGCGCGGCACCGAGTAAACGTCATTTTCCTGCGGCCGGTTGATCACGGTGTTGTCATTCGGCAACGAGCCCCAATCGCCGGCAAAACCTTTGATGGTGTACCAACCGCTGGAGGTTTCCGCGCTCTTGTAACCGCTGTCACGCTCCTGCCGGCTACCGGTGATCGCGATACCGAATTTGCCGTCGGCAAAGGTATTGCTGTAAATGCCAGATACTTCCGGCGTCAGTGACGAACCGTCTTCGGTCGATTGGTCGTGCACGCCTTTGACGGCGACGCTGGCATGCAAACCCGGATTGTTCAGTGGCTTGGCCGTAACGATGTTGACCGTCGAACCGATACCGCCGGTAGATTGTTTCGCCCGGCTGGTTTTGTACACTTCAACGCCGGCAACCCCTTCCGAAGCGAGGTTGGCGAAATCAAACGAGCGCGATGACGAAGCGGTGGTGGCTTCGATGCTCGCCGCTGGCATCTGGCGACCATTCAAGGTCACCAGGTTGTAGTCGGGACCGAAGCCGCGAACAGTAATGCGACTGCCTTCACCGTTGCGGCGATCGATCGAGACGCCGGTGATACGCTGCAGCGATTCGGCGAGGTTGGTATCAGGAAACTTGCCCATGTCTTCGGCGGTGATGGCATCGACCACGCCCTGGGCTTCGCGTTTCATATCCTGCGATTTGGCCAAGCTGCCGCGGATGCCGGTCACCTGCACCACCTCGGCGCCGTCTTTGCCGATCTCGGATTCTTCGGCGGCGAGGTCTTCGTAAGCGATTAGCGGTGTCGAGCCCAACCCTAGGATCAGGGTCAAACTGGTAGCGATTTGGTTCTTCTTGAACAGATTGCGTTTCATGTTTCCCCCGACGCTGGGCGCGTTTTTTTTGTTTCCTTCGGCTCCAATGAAAGCGCTCACAACCGCATCAATGTAAGCGCTTTCACGGCAAGCTAATCCAGTTCAAAAGCCATTGCAAGTTGCACTGCAACATAAATGGGGTGGGGCCGTAGCCTGGTTCCAGCTACTAGATGAGTCAGCCAACAGATAATTTTTATCTTATAAAATCAATTGGTTAACTCGAATGCCACTGCAAGCAACCGCGCTTTCCTAGCCGCCAGAAAAAATTTTCCGACACCGACGCCACACAGCTCCGACCTGCACCACGAGCAGCGCAGCAGGCAAAAAAGGCTGGACAAGC
>CAMLNB010000048.1 GCA_946481205.1 uncultured Kangiella sp.
GGTGGGCTGGTGCCCCGAATTTATTCGGTGCAATAAATTGCACCCTACGCTTGCTATGACTGGACTGAAAATAGACATGGTGAAGTCAAGAAAGGGTAAGTTGGCGCTTGAGCCTGGCTCAGTCTATGCGGTTAAACTTAATGACGGGGCTTTCGCTTTTGGTGTTTTGTGTTCAGGCAATGAGGTCACATTTCTTGGATTTAAATCCGAGTCGTCTGCCGTGCCGGCGACTCTTCTCGGTGAGGCGATTGCTTTCCGCATTCCAGTTGCAAAGGATGTGCTTGAGGATGGGGGCTGGCCTATAGTCGGGAACGTGGAACTTCCAGAGAGTTACCGTAAGCCAGGGAGGTATTTGCATAAGCCAATAGGCTTCACGCAATGTTTTGTCTACAGCGACGGTAAATCTGTTCCAGCGAAAGCAGAGGATGAGTTGTTTGGTCTAGAGGTGCTATCTACATGGTTTGCGTTTCATGTAGAGGAACGGCTAGAAAGCTTCTTCATTGGGAAGAAGAGTAAATTTGATGTGGCCATCCGGAAGCAGCTTGGATTACCTGTCGATCCTGTGTAACGCGCGTAATGCGGATCACCTTTAGCGTGGATTCGCGAATCAATCCGTCATCTCATCAGCGGTGTACGGTTCGTGATTTGATATGGTGGCTTGTCACTTTGGCCAGAAACTAATCGCGCCATTTTGATATGGAAAAACAATTCAAACGTGATGATTAGCGAGGCTGAGTTAAATGTTGCTGGTTTTAATTTTTGCTTTTCTCGGTGTTGTTTTGCTTCTTGGTGCGCTTGTGGTTCATCAAAGCATAAAGAAAGAGGGGCGTTGGGGGATTCGTTTTGGTGCGCCACCAACGTGTCCGCGATGCTCAAACGAGTTGCCAGTGACACGGTTTCCCACCGATGAGCACGAGGCTTTATGGGGTGGGTGGACCTGTGCTTGTGGAGCAAAGCTCGACAAGTGGGGTAAAGAGCGACTGCGCAGGTGACGCCTAAGCCGGTTTAACGGCTCGGCGCAGAGTGCGTTCGCGAAGCAATCCACCATTTTACTTGCGATGCATGGGGCGAGATTCGAAGTGGCGGATTGTCGCTGCGCGCCGAATCCACCCTAGCTTCACTCCGTCTGTCGTGCCGTGCTCAGCTGCGCCATCGCCGCTACCAGCTTTTCCAATCTCGCCTGTTGCTTGCCATCGACGAACGCACCGGTGTCGGTAAACGCCGTGTCGGCATTGCCGACGGTCATCATGTCGGGCCAGGTCAGGACGCCGAGGCGGCTGATGATGTCGCGCAGGTGGTTCAGACCGCGGACGCCGCCGAACGGGCCGGGCGACGCGGCGATCAGCAGGGCTGTTTTGTCTTTGAATGGCACCATGCCGCTTTCAGTGCCGTCGGCGCGCGATAGCCAGTCAATGGTGTTTTTCAGCAGCGACGATACCGAGCTGTTGTTTTCCGGTGAGGCGATGATCAGCGCTTGATGGCTTTTGAACAGCGCTTTCAGTTTCTTGCCGTTTTCAGGAATGCCGGTCGCGGCTTCTTCATCGCCGTGGTAGATGGGCATCGGGTAATCGTTCAGATCGATGTAGGTCACTTCAGCACCGGCCTTTTCGGCAGCGGCGGCGGCGAGACGGGCGAGTTTTTTGTTCAGTGAGTCGCGGCGGGCGCTGCCGGCGAAGACGAGGACTTTGATGGTCATGAGTTCTTCCTATCCGTCGAACAATCTGATTGTGAAAAATCCGAGTGAGTCCTGAGGTGTCATTCGCCAACCACCCCCAACCCCGCCCGGTCAAACCCGGAGGGTTTGGCGCTCCGCAGGCGCTCAGTGCATTGGCACTGAGCTCCACCCTTGACAAGGCGGGGTCTCAATCGGTCAATGCGGTATCGATAAGGATTTTACCGCTCAGAATTCTGTGGATGGGGCATTTGTTGGCAATGGCGAGCAGTTGCTCGCGCTGAGCGTGGTCGAGGTCACCGATCAGCGTGATGCGGCGCACCAGTGTGGTGGTGCCATCGGCGGATTGTTCATCCATTTGTACTTGCACATCTTGCAGCGGCCAGTTCTTGCGTTTGGCGTACATATGCAGGGTCAGCGCGGTGCAGCTGCCGAGGGCGGCGCCGAGCAGGGCATGCGGATCGGGGCCGGCATCGTCGCCGCCGAGTTCGGTGCTGACGTCGCTGAACCAGTGGTGTTGATTGAACTGAAGGTGTTGCTTCAGTTTGCCATCGCTGGCTTTGCGGACGGTGACGGTCATGGTGGCGTCCTTGTGGTGGGGGTTGAAACATCGATTCGCAAACGGGATCCGAGATAGCGAGCAGTTTCTCGTATGTGCCCCCACCCCGGCCCTCCCCCTGGCAGGGGAGGGAGAGTGTGCCTCCCCGGTAATGGGGGGAGGCCGGGTCAGGAGAATTGACGCTCGGAATTCGATGCCAATTCGCGACTGCTATTACTTCCGCTTGTCGAGTGCAAATGCACCGGCACCGTGTTGGGTGATCAGCAGCAGACCGCCGGCGATGGCGAGGTTCTTCATGAACATGATCATCTGGATTTGATCAGCCGGTTGGTAGTGGAACAGCACGGCCGAGATCAGGCTGAAGCCGGCCAGTGCAAACGCGGCGAGGCGTGCCTGGAAGCCGATCAGCAACAGCAGGCCGCCACCGAGTTCGGTAATGATGACCAGCGGCAGCAACGCACCGGGTACGCCCATCGCTTCCATGTAACCTTGGGTGCCAGCGTAAGCCTGGGCGCCGATTTTGCTCCAGCCGGCCATGATGAAAATGTAGGCGAGCAGCACGCGGCTGGCGATGTTGAAGTACGGCGACAGTTTGTCAAAAAGGGTGTTCATAACAGTTTCTCCGGATAAAGGTTGAGTAAGGTTTGCCGTAGCGGCTGTTTGGCCTGCTTATCGAGCCAAGTCGAACAACAGCACTTCAGCCGCTTGGCCTTGTTCCAACTGAAGCGTTTTTTCATCAAGCAATTTCAGCGCATCGCCGGCTTGCAGGCGTTGACCGTTGACGGTCACGGCGCCTTCGGCAACGTGCAGGTAATACTGGCGGTCGGCGCGCAACTCGCGCGTTTCGCTTTCACTGCCGTCGAACAGGCCAGCGGAGATGATCACGTCCTGATGCACCGTGACGATGTTTTCCCCGCCCTGCCGGCTGGCGATCACGCGCAAGGTGCCGCGCTTTTCTGCCTCCGGCACGCTGACTTGTTCGTAGCTCGGTTCCAGCCCGCTGCGCTCCGGAAAAATCCAGATCTGCAGAAAGTGCACCGACTCTTTGTCCGAGGCGTTGAACTCGCTGTGCACGACGCCGGTGCCGGCGCTCATCCGCTGGACATCGCCGCGGCGGATCACCGAGCCAGTGCCCATCGAGTCCTTGTGCTGCAGACCACCGGACAAGACATAGCTGATGATTTCCATGTCGCGGTGCGGGTGCGGGGCAAAACCGCCGCGTGGGGCCACGGTGTCATCGTTCAGCACACGCAGGGTGCCGAAGCGAATATGCGCCGGGTCCTGGTACTCAGCAAAGGAAAAGCTGTGCCAGCTATTCAGCCAACCGTGGTTGGCATGGCCGCGTTCGGCAGCAGGGCGTAGCGTAATCATGGTGCCTCCTTCAAATTTACTGGCCTTTCTGAGTTGGTGACTTTTCGCTGCCAACCCAGTCGTGCTCGGGATGGGAGGCATCATAGACGGGTTTGCCGGCGAGTAGGCTGAGCAGATTTGACGGCCTTATTCAGTTAGACTGAACGACAGCATGCACCCCACCCTGGAGCCAGCCCCATGAAACTGACCCTCGATGCCCTGCTGGTGCTCGATGCCATCGACCGCAAAGGCAGCTTTGCCGCCGCTGCCGACGAAATGAACCGGGTGCCCTCGGCCGTGACCTATGTGGTCCGCAAGCTGGAAGAGGATCTGGATGTGCTGCTGTTCGACCGCAGCGGCCACCGCGCCAAGCTGACCGTGGCCGGCAAGGAGCTGCTGGAACAGGGCCGGCAACTGCTCAATGCCGCTGGCGATCTGGAATGCCGGGTCAAGCGGGTCGCGACCGGTTGGGAGACCGAGCTGCGCATCGCTTTCGACACCGTGGTGCCGATCGAGTCGCTCTATCCCCTGGTCGCACGGTTTTATGCCGAAGGCCACGCGACCCGGATACGCCTGCAGGAAGAAGTGCTCGGCGGCGCTTGGGAAGCGATGAAATTCGGCCGTGCCGATCTGGTGGTGGGCGCCTCCGGCGAGGTGCCATCCGGCGTTGAATACAAAGCGATTCCGATTGGTGAAATCGACATGGTGTTTGCGGTGGCGCCGAGCCACCCGCTCGCCAAGGCCAAGGAACCCATTGCGCTCAGCGAACTGCAACAACACCGCGTCGTAGCCGTGGCTGACTCCTCACGCAATCTGCCGCCGCGCACGTTCGGCATCCTCGATGGCCAAGACACGCTGACGGTGCCGAGCATGCAAGCAAAAATTGCCGCGCAGATCGCCGGGCTCGGTATTGGCAATGTCTTTCGTCACCAAGCGCAATGCCATCTCAACAGTGGCGCCTTGCTCGAAAAACAAGTCGAGCGGCCCAAGCCGATTGCACCGCTGTATTTGCTGACGCCGAAACGGCTCGATGGCAAAGCGTTGCAATGGTGGGTCGAGGCGCTGAAAGATCCGGTCTGGTGGCAAGGCTGGACCACCGCCAGTGCAGTGGCTGCCACCAGCGTGCAAGCCGCGCGCAAATAAACATGGCGGGATTGCTCCCGCCATGTTTACTACCCGGCAGCATAACGCCGCTTTTCAAACCAACACTGTAGTGCGGGCCGTTTGCGTTGCCCGCTGGCTGCCACAGAGCGCGGCACCAATCGCCGCAACATGACGGTGATCAGTGCCGCAGCAGCCACCGACCACGCGCAAGGCCGGTAGCAGCGCTTGCAGTTCGCGGTACTGCTGGCCGAGTTCGAACGGATTGCCGTCGTCAAGTTCGGTGCTCTCATCGAGTTCGGCATGGCTGCGTCGCGAGGCATTGGCACGCACACCGGCGATGCGCTGCAGCCAGCGTCCGTCCGCGTGCAGCTGATCGCGGAAATGATCCGGGTGAGCGCAGTTGATCATGTAATACGCCGCGTAGTGATCGGTCAGTTCATCGGTGCGGACAATGGCAGCGGCCAGGCTTTCACCAGATGGCAGCCGGCCATCGGTTTCCAATGTGAACGACACCACTACAGGCATGCGCCAATCGCGCGCTGCCAAAATCACACCGATGGCTTCTTCGACATAGTTCATGGTAAACACCGACACCAGATCGGCATCGGTGCTGGCGAAGGTGGCGATTTGCGCGCTGTGATAGGCGCGCGCTTCGTCAACGCTCATCATCCGCTCGGTGTGGTAGCCGTCGCCACGCGGGCCCAGGTTGCCACTGATCACCATCGGGTGCTGCGGCGTTTCCCAGCGCTGGCGAATCTCCAGCATCAGACTGATTGCACGCCGGTTGGCATCGGCCAGCGTTTGCTCGTCATAACCGAGCTTGCGGCCCCAATCGAGATTGGCGCGCCAGGTTGGCGCTTCCAAAACACAACCCATGTCGTGCTCACGCGCCAATTCGGCATGTTGCTCGTAGTAAGCGCGCAGCGTCGCCAAACCTTGCTCGGTTCGCAGCAGATCGAACGAGGCGAAGCAGGGCAGCTCGATGCCCTGATGGAAAATCAGCATCGTTTCGAGTCCGCTATCGGTCAGGAACAAACGGTCTTTCAGTTGCGGCAGGCGTTGCCGGTATTTGGCCATGGTCGTACTCCTTGGCAGAGATTAGCGAGCAGCAGAATGACTGACATCGCGGAAGATCAGCATTTCACCGATGCGCGATGAAGCGCCGTCGTAGAAGCCGGTTGCGGCGGCAAAATCACGCGGGTTGTAGAACGTGCCGAACAGCAAATCGAACAGCGGCAGATCGGCGTAGTTGGCGCGGTGCACGCCACGGCCATGATGATGCGAATGGCTTTCCGGGCGTTGCACGAGATAGCCGAGCCATTGTGGCGTGCGCAGATTGCTGTGCTGAAAAACCGCCAGCAATGTCGTGATCAACAGCACTGCCGTGGTCGCTTCTGCCGTCAGTCCGACGATAACGGTCAGGCACAGGCTGCTCAGCGCGGTCCAACCGATCATGTCGAGCGGGCTGAACCAGAATGCGCTGTAAGCATCGAGCCGTTCGGCGCTGTGATGCATCTGGTGCAAGGTCCGCCACAGCAGATCGGAACCGTGAATGAGCCGGTGGTAAGCGTACGCACCGGCCTCATACACCAATAAGCCAACCAGTGCGCCCCAGCCGGTGCCCAATCCGCTCAGATCAACCAGCTGCCATTGCAACAGCGATTCGGTCCACAGCAGCGGCAGGTAACTCGACAGCAGGAAATAAACGACAAAAGCGCCCGTACCCAACCACCACCAGCCTTTGACGCGCGGCAGCGGCCGCCCGGGAAACAGCGCCTCCAAACCGATCAGCGCCACGTAAATGCCGATCACGCTCTGGGCGATCGGGTCCTGCAATAACTCCAATACCGTTGGCATGTCCTTGCTCCTTGCGATTAAATGGACCTGCGCACCTTACGTGGCAGTTGCAGTCGCCACTAAAGCCATTTCGGCAACAAACCGGACAAATCGGCCATGACTGCTGCAATTCCTCCTGTCCAGATCGCCATTCTCTGTTTCCCACCCACCACCGCTTCCGTTGTGCATGGTCTGTATGACCTGTTCCTGTCGGCCGGGCGCGATTGGGATGTGATCGTCCGCGGCAATTTCGCCGAAGGGCCGTTGCGTCCGCTGCTGGTGGCGGCCACCACCGAGCCGTTTCCAACCAGCAACGGCGTCAGCCTGGTGCCGCAAATGACGCTGGAACAATGCCCCGCTGTGGATGTGATCTGCGTGCCAGAAGTGGCGATTCCACCGGGTATGCCGATACAGGGTTTCGAGCGCGAGCTCGCCTGGCTCAGTGAGCGCTACGCTGCTGGCACGGCGGTCGCGACGGTATGCTCTGGCGCCATGCTGCTCGCCGAAGCCGGCATGCTCGATGGCTACGAAGCCACCACGCACTGGGCTTATTGCGATGTGCTCAAACGCAGGTTTCCAAAAGTGAAAGTGCGCACCCAGCAAGCCTTGGTGGTTTCTGGCGATGCCCAGCGCCTGGTCATGGCCGGTGGCGGGACATCATGGCTCGATCTCGGTTTGTACCTGATCGCGCGTTACACCAATGTCGACATGGCAATGGAAACCGCGCGCATGAATTTGATCGACTGGCATGACATTGGCCAGCAGCCGTTCGCGCGGCTGGCGCGCACGCGGCAAGTCGATGATGCGGTGATCGCGCGCTGTCAAACCTGGATCGCAGAGAATTATCAGGAACCGGCGCCGGTTGCGGCGATGGTGCGCTTGAGTGGCCTTGCCGAGCGTTCGTTCAAGCGCCGCTTTCAGTTGGCAACCGGCATGTCACCGCTTGAGTATGTGCACACGTTGCGCTTGGAAGAAGCCAAGCAAATGCTCGAAGCCACCGAAGCATCCATTGAGGCGATCGCCAATGAAGTCGGCTACGAAGATGCCGGGTTCTTCAGCCGTTTGTTCAAGCGGCAAGTGAATTTGACGCCGGCGCAGTATCGAAAACGGTTTGGCGCGATGCGAAAGGCGTTGACGCAATCGGCATGAGCGTTTCTTTCCCCTGAGTGTGATGGTTTGCTATTTGGGGTTTTGCTTGTCACTTGAGCGTGCTTGTTCTTAGCAGTCCAGCAGCCCGGGCCACTCCATGAACGCTGCTCGCGTCCACGCTATTCTTCCTCGTACTGCAACAGTTGCGATAACGCTGCATTCGCATGCGACAGCAGATCGTTGTGATCAGCGCTAGCAATCTCTTGATAATGCAACCAAGGAAACTGTGCTTTCAGTTCACGACTAAACCGGGCCGGAATGATGTTGTCGTTTTGGCCATGCAGGACATGGACTGATGTTTGCGCGGGATCGAGTCGGCGCAGTGCAGCGACGTTGTCGTACTCATTGCGCACGAACGGACCGACCCAGGCGCCATATACGGCCTGCGCTTCGGCGCGCAAACTGGTGAACGGCGCGAGCAACACGAGCCGGCGTGGCGGATGCCGTTGCGCCAGTTGCAGCGCCGCTGCCGCACCAATCGAATGTCCCAGAATAGCCAGCCTATCCTGCAGCGTCGCGGCCGGGAGCTTCAGATGTGCAGCCAGCGCCGTGAACGCCGCTTGGCTCGCCTCATCGATCGAAGCGGCATTGGCGCGACCGTTATTGAAACCAAAACCGGGGTAGTCGAACAGTAACGCCGCATCACCATCGGCCAGCGTCGCTTGCAACCAGCTTTGCCACTCCAGCGCCAAGGTGGCATTGCCGCCAAAGACAAACCAGATGCGACGCGGTTCGTTTTCACGTGGTGGCAAATAGAACGCGACTTGAGCACCGCTGCTGGTCTGGTATTCGAGTAGCTGCAACGATGGTGGCAGGCTATCGCGGGTGATCGGATAACTGCGCGGAAAATAGATCAGCCGATCTTGAAACAGCTGGGCTGCCACCAGCAGCACTGCGAGCAGCGCAAGCAATAGCAAAGTATTCATCGCATATCGCTTGAATGCTGGGGCCCGGTTCATCAGAACAAAAAGGGTGCCGTTGGCACCCTTTTCTCCCGACGACTATTGCAGCCGCGCCGCGCCGTCCAAGCGCAGCACCGTGCCGTTGAACATGCCGTTGTCGATGATGTGATTGACCAGCGAGGAAAATTCGTCTGGTTTGCCAAACCGCGGCGGGTAGGGCACCGACGCGGCCAATTGCGCGCGGATCTCATCGGTGACATTGCCGAGCATCTGGGTGTCGAACATGCCCGGGGCAATCGCCATCACCCGGATTTTCAGCGCAGCAAATTCGCGCGCCAGCGGCAGCAACATGCCGACTACGCCGGCTTTCGAGGCGCTGTAGGCGGCTTGGCCGAGCTGGCCTTCGAACGCAGCAATCGAAGCGGTGTGGATGATCACGCCACGGTCTTCGTCATCGGCAACGACATTGTTCTGCATGTGGCGCGCAGCCGCTTTGGTCAGCAGGAAGGCGCCAATCAAATTGATGTTGATCACTTTCTGGAAGAACGCGGCTTCCATCGGGCCTTTCTTGCCAAGCACACGGCCATTGCCGAGTACGCCAGCGCAGCTGACGGCGACGGTCAGCGAGCCGAACGCTTGCGCGGCGGCATCAACCGCGGCATCCACTTGCTCGGGATTGCTGATGTCACAGGCAAAGAACCGGGCATTGCTGCCAAGCGTTGCGACGGCTTGCGCGCCTTGTTCGGCATTGATGTCGAGCAGGGCGACTTTGCCGCCGCGGGCGATGAGCGATTGGGCAACGGCGAAACCGAGGCCGCTGGCGCCGCCGCTGATGACGGCGTGAAGTTGTTTGACGGGCATGATCAAAGTCCTGAGTGAATGTGCGCAGGGGGTAGGGGGCGCGGCGAGCGAGCCGGCGGCGCAAAGACGGCCGACATTCTAACAGTCGCCGGCGGCGCGCCCCAGTGTTGTCGTGGCGTTGCTGCCCGTGCGGAGGCGCCAGTCCCGCATCGGGTTGATTTTGGGTGGTAACTCAGTGCGCCGGGTAAAGCGGTGACAGCGGCGCGGTCGTGGACTTGTGCGGTCGTGCGGATCTGCGCAGCAGCTGCGGCACCGCCGCGGCCAGCCGTTCGCCTTGCCAGCGCTGCGGCGGTGGCCCATACAACGCGGCCTGCAGTTCCTGGATGACGGCGCTGAGCGCTGCATCCTGTTGCGCCGCGAGGGCGTCGAGATTGTCCCCGCCAGTCAGCAGCAACAACTGACGTCGCGCTTCGGTGGCATCGTTGCGGTTGCAGGCATCGAGCAGCGCTTTGGTCGATGCAGCGCGTTGCTCGGCACTGCCGTCGTTGGCCGTCGCGGTGGTTTGCCGCGTTGTCTGCGGAGTGCTGCGCTGGCGCCACCACCATAATGCAAGCGTGGCTAACCAGAGGGCGGCGAACACCGCTGTCAACCATGGCCACAGTGCCGTGGTTTCAGCAGCGGTTTGCGGTGGCGATGCTGCGTTGTCGGTTGCTGCGGGTGCGGTAGTTATCGGCGCACTGAGCAACGGTTTGCTCGGCATCACCACGCTTGCCGGGCTTGGCGATGTGGTCGCGGCCGGTTCGACGGTAATCATCAGCGGCGCAATGCTGGCGGTTTGTTCGCTGTTGTCGGACAAGCGCCACCATGGCAGTGCGATACGCGGCAGCGTAAGCTCACCAGCACTGAGCGGCACCAGTGCAAATTTCTGGCTACGCGTGGTCCGTACGCCGGTGGCGGTGACTTGCACATTGTCTTGCGGTTGATCCGGGTAGAGTTTCCAGCGCTGGCCGAGTTCAGGCATCAGGCTGGGCAGCTGTGCCGGCAGCACGCCGTCGGCGATCAGGGTCACCGTCAAGGTCAGCGGTTCACCAACCCGATACGGGCCATTGCTGATCGCATCAACCATATCCAATTGCTGCGCTGGCAACCAGCCAGTGCCCAGCGCCGGTGCTTGCACGGTTATGCGAATCGGCTGGCTTTCCAGACTGATTGGCTGGGTCTCATTGAACGCGCCAAACAGCGACAGCTGCCGCTCGGTGCTGACATCGGCTTGAAACCGAATCGGCTCGATCAGCAGCTCGCCGGGTTGTTGCGGGAAGATCGCGTAACGGCGTTCGATCACCATGTAGCTGACGCCGTTGACGAGGGTTTCGTACTCGCTGTCATCGCCGAGTTTCTGCACCAGTGCGGTCGGCAGATTTGGCTCCGTCAGCTGAGCGAACCGCAGCGGCACATTGCGCAGCAGTTGCACGGTCAACAGGACTTGCTGCTGAGCATAAACCGTTTGCTGATCGACACTGGCGCGCAACAATACCGGCTGCTTGCCGGTTGCAGCTGTGGCTTTGCTATCGGCGGCCAACACCGAAATCGTGACTGCAGTGCTGCGTTCGGCACCAACCTCGAACGAAGGGATGGTGAACTCGCCCGGCTCTCTCGCCACCAAGCTGTAGCGCCAAGTGCGTTCAGCGCTGATCTTGCCGTTGACGATCGAACGTGAGCTGATGGTGTTGCGGCGGAGCTGTTGCAGACCTTCCGGTAAGGCCAAACGCGGTTCGTCGGCGTCGACCTCATCGGTTTTCACTTCAAGCACAAACGTCTCGTTGACCCGGACTGGATTGCGATCCAGGGTGACGTTGACCGCGGCCTGCGCGTTCGCTGCCAGCAGCAAGGACGCCAGCAGCAAACCGGCGCCTCGCAATGCTATGTGCCAGCGTATAGATAGAAACGGCTTTACCATCGTTGTTCCTGATCCTGTTGCTGCGTCTCCTGACCACGACGCAGGTATTCAAGTTTCATTTTCCGGCGCAGCAAACCGCCCGGATCGTCCGGCAACTGCTTCAGTGCCGTCGGCAGTGGTGTTTCGTTGGCCGGCAAGGTTTGCTCGTCATCACTCGCGGCCGGGTTTTGTTTGGCGGGCTCCGCCGCTGCCTGTTGCGGGTCCGCCCGCTGCGCCTGTTGCTGGCGATCCGTTTGTGCGTCGTTGTCATCAGCGGATTGCGGTGGTGAACCGGCGTTGTCTGAGGGTTCTTGTTCATCCCCTGAATTTGACTGCTCGCCACCGCTTTGTTGCGATTCTTGCGGTGATTGCGAGTTTTGCTCGGACTTTTCCTGTTGCGCTTGCTGCTTAGCATCGGCCTGGCTGTCGCCCGACTGACCTTGTTGTTCTTGTTGTTGATCGCTTTGTTGCCCGCTTTGCTGCTGTTGCTTCTGACGGTACTGTTCGACGGCAGCGCGGTTTTCCTTGGCAGCGGTGAAGTCCGGTTGCTGTTGCAAGGCGCGGTCATAGGCCGCGAGTGCATCATCGAGCTTGCCGGCTTTGGCGAGCGCGTTGCCGCGGTTGTAGTGTGCGTTAGCGGTGTCCTTGGCAAAGCCTTGCGCCGCTGGCTCAAACTCGCCGGCGCGATAGCGGGCGGTGGCTTGCCAGTCCGGATCGCGGAATCGCTCTGCTGCCGTTTTGGCCTCGCCGCTTTGCAACAATTGTGCGGCTTGTTGGTCCGGGGTTTGCCACAGATCCTGCCACCAGCCGGCTTCGCTGCGCGGGCTGAATCCGGTGATGCCGAGCAGAATAACCGGCAGCAAACTGCCGCGCCGAAACGCCAGCAGAACCACCAGCAGCAGCGGCAATACCAGCCACGCACCAGCATCTTCGCGCAGCGCCACGCCGCCGTCGACGCGGCGAGTGGTGGCGGCCAGTGCCGACGATGGAAATTGCAACGCCTGCCAATCGCTGTCGTCGGCTTGCAGTGTTGCCAGGCGACCGTTGACGGCATTGGCTACGGTTTGCAGCGGCGCCAAATCGAGCCGGGCCAACACTACCTTGCCAGCGTTGTCGGTTAACAAAGCGCCATTGCTTTGCCGAACCGGTGCACCGTCGGCAGTGCCGACGGCGAGTATGGCCAGCCGCACATCGTGTTCGGCAAGACTGGCCAGCACGCGCTCAACCTGATCGGAGTCAATCCCATCGGTCAGCCAGACAATTTCGCCGCCTTGGTGGCCGGCATCGTTCAGCATTTGTACGGCGCGTTGCAGCGCCAGCTCGGGCCGATTGCCACGCACCGGTGGCAAATCGGTGCTCAGTACCGGCACCTGTGCTGCCAAGGTTTTGGCATCAGTGGCGAGCGGAGTGAGCACGTGGGCGCTGCCAGCATAGACCAGCAACGCTTGTTCACCGTCGCGCGGCAGCTGCAGTGCATCCAGCAGTTTCAGCCGGGCTCGCGCCAGCCGCGACGGCTTGATGTCATCGGCATTCATCGATGGCGACAAATCGAGCACGTAAACGCGCGCGCTGTCGCGTTGAAACAACGGCGTGTCTTGATTGCGCAGGCTGGGGCCGGCGAGCGCCAGCGTCGCCAGCAGCCAAGTCAGTGCGAGTAACAACAGGGGCAGCCGAGAGGTTTGGCCGGCGTTGCCTTGCTGCAAGAGTACGCGCAGCAAATGCGCGTCAATGATGTCCTGCCAGCGACCGGCGCCGGCCGGGCGGCGCGCCAGCAACAGGATGAAAAATGGCAACGGCAGCAGCGCCAGCAACCACAGTGGTCGCAGGAACAGAAAATCGTTCGGCAACAGCGCCTGGAACCATTCGATCAAGAGGCATCTCCCGTCGGTTGTGCGCGCACGCTGCGAGCGACCAGCAGCAAGCGACTCCAGCGCCACAGCGCCAGCAAAAAGGCCGCGGCCAGCGGCCAATAAAACAGCGCCGTTTGCGGTCTAACGGTGTCGGCATCACTGGCGACTGGCTCCAGCTGATCCAGTAGTTGATAGATCTGGGCCAGGCTTTGCTGATCGCGGGCGCGGAAATATTTGCCGCCGGTTTCACTGGCAATGGTTTTCAACGCGTCTTCATCCAGATCGGCTGAAGGGTTGACCCGGCGCCGGCCGAACGGCCAGTCGTTGACCAGCATTTCATCGGCGCCGACGCCAATCGTGTAGACCGTGACGTTCTCGTCTTTCGCCAGCGTTGTCGATTGCTCGGGGGCCAACGTGCCGCTGTTGTTGGCGCCGTCGGTGACCAAGATCATCGCGCGCTTCTTTGCCGGACTGTCATGCAGATGTTTCAGCGCCATGCCCATGCCGTCACCGATTGCGGTGCGCTGGGCGCCCGCCAAACCGATTTCGGCTTCCTGCAAGAGTTGGTTGATGGTGCGGCGGTCGAAACTGAGTGGTGCCTGCAGATACGCGCGCTCGCCAAACAGCACCAAGCCGATGCGATCGCCGGTCCGCCGTGTGATGAACTCACCGACCACTTGCTTGAGCACTTCAAGCCGAGTGGCTGGCGCGCCGTTCAGCGTCAGATCGGTTGCTTCCATGCTGCCGGAAATGTCGATGGCGAGCATCAGATCGCGGCCGGAGCGCGGCTGACTCAGCGGCTCACCGAGCCAGCGCGGCTGCGCCGCAGCGAGCAATAGCAATAGCCAGATCAGCCACAGCAGGGCACGTCGGCGCGGATCGCGCGTTGGCCGTTCGCTGCTGGCCAGCTGTTGCCAGCGCGAAAAAAAAGGCAACCACAATGCGCTGCCTTGCAGCTCCGGCCGGCGGGCGCGGATTACCAGTGGCAACGGCAGGGCCAGGAGCAGCCACGGCAGCGCGAACTCAAACATGATTCGGCACTCCGCTTGCATTGGTTGGTGCGCGCCGCTTGCGCTGGGCTTGCAGCCAACGCCGTGCGGGTTCCAATGGTGGCGTCAGTTCGGACGCAACCTGCGCCTGATAAAACTGCGCAAAGGCGAGCACGCTCGTGTCATCGAAGGCTCCGGCGCCAGTACGCAACAGGAACTCCTGCCAGGCGGCACCGGTCAGCGCCGAGACCGGCTCATGTGGATAGTAATGACGCGCAACGCGCTTGAGCAGCGCAGACAACGCGGCTGTTGTTTCGCGGGCATCGCGCTGCTGTTGCCATTGCCGGCTGAGTTGCTGATGTTCTTGCAGCGCCTGCCGCAAGGGTGCGAACGCCCGATGCCGGCGCCAATACCAGCGCAGCAACAAAACAACGGTAACAATCAGCAGCAACAGCAGTGCCCACCAACCCGGTGCCGGCGGCCACCAACCGATTGGCGTCGGTTCGATAATGTCGTGCGGCAATTGCAAACTCATCAGGCCGCGTCCTCAAACTGTTTCAAACCCTGCGCCAAGCCATCACTGGCCGACAACGGCAAGCAGAGCACGCCATTGGCGCGACAAAATTGCAGCAGCGCGCTTTCGCGGGCGGCGAACCGGCCATGGTATTGCTCGCGCAAATGCGCATCGCTGGTGTTCAGCAACAGCCGCGCCTGACCGTCGGTGCCAAGATAATGACCCGGTGGCGGCAGCTCCGCTTCCAAGGGATCGTACAGCGGGTACAGCCGCAATTCATTGTGCTTGGCCAGCCAGCTGATCGCAGTCTTCTGCTCCTCATCAAACGACGTCAGATTGATGAAGGCTTGAATCTGGTAACCGTGCAAGGCCTGCGCACGCAGTGCACGCCATTGCTGTGTCATGAGCTGGGTCGCGTCCTGCGCCGTGTGCGTCAGCTGTTGCAACTGCTGCTGATGCGATTTGACCAAGGCACTCAAAACATGAATGGCCAATGACCGCCGATGTGCCGGTGTAAACTGCAGCGTGGCCTGCTCCGAAAACAAGCGCGCACCCACCCGATCACCACCGGCCAGCGCGCGCCACAAGGCCCGCGCAAACAAGCGGCCGGCCAACACGCTTTTCAGCGCATGCCGGCTACCGAAAAACATCGGCACCGTTTGATCCAAGACCAGCAACACCGGCCGTTCACGCTCGGCCCGGAATACTTTCGTGTGCGGCTTGCCGGTGCGCGCCATCACCCGCCAATCCATATGGCGGATCTCGTCACCCGGTTGGTAATTACGGGTCTCGTCATAATCCATGCCGCGACCTTTCAGTCGGGTGCGGTATTGGCTGCCGCCGGGCGAGTCGACATAGCGCGGCGTGCTGGCGTGACGGGCGCGCAGCTCAAGCTGCAGCAGCTCGGCGAGCGTGAGTTCGATGCCTTGGGCGGGAGAGGTGACCGCGTTCATCAGCGTTTTGCTTTTGATGTTTGCGCGCCATGCGCGCTTTCGCCCGTCTGACGAGCCGAGCAGCGGAGCGCAGTCAGGGTTAACAGCCCGGCGCAAAGCGCCGGGGCGAAGCCAGGGATGGCGAGCCTTTTTCGCGGGGCAGGAGCTCCGTCGAAAAAGCCCCTGTCGGAGTGAGCAGCGGAGGGAACCGCGCGTGGTTTTGCGCGGCGAGGAATAAAGGGCAATGTTCTTTGCCTACTTTCTTGCGTCAAGAAAGTAGGCCGCCGGCCGGGGCGGGACCCGGCAATGGTCGGAGTCGAATCGATGGCCAATTTCGAAGGAGCAGCCGCCATTTAAGGTTCCTTCCGGCCAGTGCATAGTTTCTCAACGTAGCGTTGGGCGAATGCTTGATCGAACTGCTTGTCAACGAATGAAACTTTGCTAAGAGCTTCATTCAAATCGAACGTTCTCCCTTCTATTAGCGCCAGTGCCTCATTGTGCAAGGCATAACTAAGATGGGCTGCGATCCTGATCGGTAATTCAGCATTACTCTGACTTCCGAGATAACCGCCCAGTAATTCTCTGATGTCATAGAGTGCTTGTGCGAGCAGTTTTGCCTGTTGCGCAGATGATGACATTGATTTCTCCCGGAAAACTACGGCGCCGCCACCAAGGTCATCAACCGCGCCACCACATGCTCCGCATCAATGCTCTCCGCTTCCGCTTCATACGAAAGCAGCAAGCGGTGCCGCAGCACATCGGCCAGCACATGCTGGACATCATCCGGGCTGACAAAATCGCGACCTGACAGCCAGGCCTGCGCACGCGCGCAGCGATCGAGCGCGATGGTCGCGCGCGGGCTGGCGCCGTAGGCGATCCAGCGCGACAGATCGGCGCTGTAGCGCGCACTCGAACGGGTGGCGAGCACCAGCTCGACGATGTAGCGCTCGACTTCCGGCGCCATGTACAGCGCCAGCACGTCATCGCGGGCGGCGAAAATATCGTGCTGGCTCATCCGCTCGATCACGACTGGCGCCTGCTGCTGCGCTTCACCGCGCGCCAAGCGCAGAATCGCCAGTTCGCTGTCGGCATCCGGATAAGAAACTTTGACGTGCAGCAGGAAGCGGTCGAGTTGGGCTTCCGGCAGCGGGTAGGTGCCTTCCTGTTCAATCGGGTTTTGCGTCGCCATCACCAGAAAGAGTCGTGGCAGCGCATAGGTTTCGCCGCCGACGGTGATCTGGCGTTCGCCCATCGCTTCGAGCAGCGCCGATTGCACTTTGGCCGGGGCGCGGTTGATTTCGTCGGCGAGCAACAAATGGTGAAAGAGCGGACCGCGCTGGAAGACAAAGCTGCCATCCTGCGGCCGGTAGATTTCGGTGCCGGTCAGGTCGGCTGGCAACAGATCCGGGGTGAACTGGACTCGATGGAAATCGGCTTCGATGGCCTCGGCCAAGGCTTTCACGGCCCGGGTCTTGGCGAGGCCCGGCGCGCCCTCGACCAGCAGGTGGCCGTCGGCGAGCAGGGCGATTAACAGCTTGCGGTTCAGGTCGGGCTGGCCGATGACCTGCCGGTTCAGATGGGCTTCAAGGGCGGAAAAGCGGTCGCGTAGGCTCATGGGTCAGCTATCTTGTTGTTTGGCTTGAGGGTTTTGGCTAGCCACAGTGTAAACGGGCTGCTTCGACCGAGCACGGTAACTAAATATCCTTTACAACTTGGGGCGGTCGATTAAACGGCCGTTTGAATCCGACGGCCGGATCGCTACAATCCTCCGACCAGTCGCCCCGCCACGGCGGGCTGAAACCATAACAACGAACCCGCTTCAGGAGCTTTGAAATGAGTCATTCCCCGGTGGAAAGTCCGGTCCGGCGCAAAGTGCGGCCAGTGCAGTTTGCCGAACGCGTCGCCGTGGTCGATGGCCTGCGCACGCCATTTGGGCGCCAGCTGACGTATTTCAAGGGCGTCAATTCCATCGAAATGGGCAAGCTCGTGGTCAACGAGATGTTGGCCCGCACCGATATCGATCCGAAGCTGATTGATCGCGTGGTATTCGGCCAGGTGCTGGTGCTACCGGAAGCGCCGAACATCGCCCGCGAGATTGTGCTGGGCACCGGCATGGATGTGCATACCGACGCGTTCTCGGTATCGCGCGCCTGCGCCACCAGCTTCCAGGCCGCGAGTTCGGTGACCGAAGCGATTCTGGCCGGCGATATCGACGTCGGCATTGCCGGCGGTGCCGATTCCTCGTCGGTGGTGCCGATCCAGTTCTCGCGCCGCTTTGCCAACACACTGGTCGAGTTGCAGAAAGCCAAGAGCATGGGCCAGCGACTGGCCTTGCTGAAAAAACTGTCGCTGAAAGATCTGGCGCCGGTGCCGCCGTCGGTTCGCGAATACTCAACGGGCCTGACCATGGGCGACAACGCCGAGCAGATGGCGCGCGATCACGGTGTCAGCCGCGCGGAGCAGGATGCGCTGGCGCACCGCTCGCACAGTCTTGCGGCCAAGGCCTGGAACGAGGGCAAGCTCGACGCCGAAGTGATGACCGTGCACCTGCCGCCGTTCAAGGAAGCGTTCAAGCGCGACAACAATATCCGCTTTGATTCGCAGCTGGAAAACTACGCCAAGTTGAAGCCGGCCTTCGACAAGAATCACGGCACGGTCACCGCCGCCAATGCGACGCCGCTGACCGACGGCGCGGCGTCCTTGTTGCTGATGCGGGAATCGCGTGCCCGCGAGCTGGGTCTGAACATACTCGGCTACATCCGTTCGTATGCCTACGCGGCGATTGAAGCCGATGTCGACATGCTGATGGGCCCGTCCTACGCCACGCCACGCGCGCTCGACAAGGCCGGTATCACGCTGAAGGACA
>CAMLNB010000049.1 GCA_946481205.1 uncultured Kangiella sp.
CTTCATTGTCGCCTTTACCTATTTCACCCTGATTCGGCCGTTCTGGGAGAGCAGCCGCGGCGGCGCCATGGTCATGCGCAGTTATGTTGTTCAGGGTGACCATGCCGATGAAGTGCGCAATGCCCTGCAATCGGCTTTGCGCGGCACCGAAGACGACAAAAGCTACCTTGGCCGGGTGACATTGGCACCCAATGGCCAGTTGATTGTGACGGCGCCGGAATCCATTCATCGCGGTGTTGAAAGTCTGATCAATGATGTGCTGGCGTTTTCGCCGGGCCCGACACCCACGATCAAACTGGAGGCATGGTTTGTTCGTGGCAGCACCGTTGCGGGCGCATCTGACGCCACGCTGTCCGAAGTGCAGCCCGCGCTGGCGGCAATCACCGAAGCGCAGGGCATCAGCCGTTTCCAGTTGATTGAGAAATTGACCATACATGCGCGGGCTGGCCATGAAGGCGATGTAACAGGCGCGCATGCGGTGATGCGGGTCGAGCCAACCTTGCGTCGCCTTGGCAAGGAACAAGCGGCCGTGTATTCGAAACTGTCACTGTGGCTGAATCGCAACGGTGCTCGTCTGAATGCCGAAATGGAAATGAAACCGGGCGAGTTACTGGTGCTCGGTCAGTCGGCCTATGCCGCGGATGCTGCGGCGAGCAGCGAGAATCAGACGTTGTATTACATCGTCCGCGCCACACTCTGATTCGCTGACAAGATGACCACCGAAATCGGCCTCACCGAGGCCGACTGGTCGGCGTTATACCAGCGACTGGAAAAGCCGCTGTATAACGCTGCTTATCGCTACGTCTGGCAGAAACAGGAAGCGCAGGATCTGGTGCAGGAAGCATTCCTGCAACTGTGGCAGCGCCGGCAGCAGATTGGCCGTGCCACCGCGGATCGCTACCTGTGGGTCGCAACGCTGAATCTCGCACGCAAGCGGCGGCGCTGGCGGGCGTTGCGGCAGTTTCTGCAGTTCGAGGATGTGCCGGAGCTGGTGGCAGAAACGGCATCGCCGGAGCAGCAGCTGTCACAGGAACAACAGCAGCAACGTTTGCTGCAGGCGATTGACGGACTGTCAGAAAAGCTACGCAGCGTATTGTTGCTGACCGAGTTCAGCGACTACTCCTACGAGGTGATTGCCGAGATGCTGGCGATTCCTGCAGGTACCGTTGCCTCGCGGCGGCACCTGGCGTTAAAACAATTGCGTGGTGAACTGCGCGCGCAACAGGAGGCGAACGATGCCAATGCGTGAACCTGAATTGCTACCGGAGCTGCAACCGCCAGCAGGTGGCTTGGCGCGCTTGCAAGCACGCCGTGCAGCGCAGGAGGCGACTGAGCTCAGCTTGCTGCCACAGTGGCGTTTGGCCTATCTGTCGCTGCTGATGGGGGCCGGTGTCGCGGTAGCGGCCTTGCGGTTCACTCCGGTCGAGCTGCCAGCGACCTTGGCGATGGATCGTTTGCTGGGCACGCCAAGCGGCGGTTCGGGTATCCGTCAGCTGGGGCCGGATACGGTGGCGCAGGCATTACCGTCAACGCAGCCAGGCGTGCGTCTGTACTGGACGGCGAGCCTGCAGGCTGACACTGGCGCAGCAAGCCGCGACGGCACGGAAGCTCTGTAAAGCAACAGGGCGGACCGACTTTGCTGGAACGGGGCGGGGGCCTTCAGTAAACTGGCGCCCGTTTTCTGACCGGACAGGGCCGTGCCGTGCCAATTATCGACTTTATCCTCAACATCGACTCCCACCTGATTGAACTGGCACAGAACTATGGCATGTGGATTTACGCCATTCTGTTCCTGATCGTCTTTGCCGAAACCGGCCTCGTGGTGACACCGTTCCTGCCCGGCGACTCGATGCTGTTCGCGCTCGGCGCAATGGGCGCCATCGGCGCCATCGACCCGCTGCTGGTGGCTGCAGTGATCATCACGGCGGCATTCTGTGGCGACAACAGCAACTACTTTATTGGCCGATTCTTTGGCCACAAGCTATTCAGCAATCCCAACTCGAAATTCTTCCGCAAGGAATACCTCGACAAGACCCACGCCTACTACGAAAAGTACGGTGCGCCGACCGTGATCATCGCGCGCTTCCTGCCGTTCGTGCGTACCTTTGCGCCGTTCGTGGCTGGCATGGGTGAAATGTACTATCCGAAATACATCGGCTTCAGTCTGGTGGGCTCCTTGCTGTGGGTGCTGGTCTGCGTCGGTGCTGGTTATTTCTTTGGCAACATTCCGATCGTCAAAGAAAACTTCTCGCTGGTGGTGATTGCACTGGTGCTGCTGCCGGGCATACCGGCGGTTGTCACGGTAGCGAAGCATTTGTGGCAACGCCGGCAAGCGCAAGGTTCGTGATCGCGCAACGCCTCCTACGGGAGGCGTTTTGCTTGATGGAGGTTGCCAATGAGTGAACTCAGCACAGCGGCTCAAGCCGAGCAACTGGCCCTGAATTTTCTGGCGCGAGTCTGGGGCCCGAATCACGAGCTCGACGCCATTGATGAACTGATGACCGAGGACTACGTGATTGTATCGGGCGGCAAGACCATTGCCGGTCGTGAAGCATTCAAATCCTGGGTGCGTCAGTTCCAGCAAGTCTTGCTGGATGCCCGGACGGTCAATCAGGAAGTATTCGCGAATGCCACCGGTGATCGGGTGGTATCACGCTGGATTTGCAGCGGTCGCAACAATGGGATGCTGGGCTTGCCAGCCGATGGCCGGGCAATTTCCTTCACCGGTGTTGCGATCTGGGAAGTGCGGCAAGGGCGCTTGGCCAAATGCTGGGCGGAGCGCAGTGCGTGGGAGTTGTATCAGGAGCTGAGCGCGCCAAACACTTCAGTGCCGTCATCTCAGCCGAAATGACAGACGTAGTGCAGAGGCTCCAGTGTCTCGATTTCAAAACTGCTGTTGCCAGCAACGTTGAACGACTGGCCGCCTGTGTACTCGACGGCGGCAGCGGTGCCGGCCTGCTTGACTCGGCAACGGCCTTTCAATAATTCCATCACTTCCGGTGCGCCCGTATTGAACGTCAGTAGCGATGGCAGGATCACGCCGACTGATTTGCGACTGCCATCGGCAAAAGTCACTGTGTGCGAAATGCATTTACCGTCGAAATAGACATTGGCTTCTTTAGTTACGCTGACGTTGTCGAATTGACTCATTCGGATAGGCTCTTTGCTGTGGGTACGGCTTCAGCCGCAAGGATTGTTCACGGCTGAACCGTATCGCGGTGGAAGCCACTGCCACAAATAACTGTTTCAGCTAACTCGTTTCTCAACCGTTAACGACTTCCAAGGCCGGTGCTTCCGATACCGCATCGAGCGCATCTTCCAACGCCGAGCACAGATCTTCGCTGTCCTCAATGCCGATCGACAGCCGCAGCAACGTGTCGCTGATGCCGGCACGACGGCGGGCGTCGGGGTCCATGGCCGCGTGGGTCATGCTGGCAGGGTGGGCAATCAGGCTTTCGACGCCGCCAAGTGATTCGGCCAACGAGAAATGCTTCAGGTTGCTCAGCAGAGTCCGTACCTGCGCCTCACCGCCGTGCAGTTCAAAACTCAGCATCGCGCCGAAATCACTTTGCTGACGTTTAGCGATGGCATGGCCAGGATGGCTTGGCAGGCCGGGATAGTACACATGCTTGACGGCTGGATGATGGGTCAACACATCGACAATGGCTTCGGTGTTGGCAAGGTGCACGGACAAGCGGGCTTCCAGCGTGCGCAAGCCACGCAAAGCCAGATAGGAATCGAACGGCGATGCGGTCAGGCCGAGCGCGTTGGCCCAGAACACCAGCTTTTCATGCAACTCCGGCGTTTTGGCGATCGCGGCACCACCGACGACATCGCTGTGGCCATTGATGTACTTGGTGGTGGAGTGGATGACAATGTCGGCACCGAGCGCAATCGGTTGCTGCAGCGCCGGTGACAAGAAGGTGTTGTCGACCACGACCAAGGTGCCAACGGCGTGCGCGGTCTCAGCCAGCTTCTCAATGTCGGCAATACGCAGCAACGGATTGCTCGGGGTTTCGATCCAGAGCAGCTTTGGCTTACGTTCGCGAATGATTTGATAAATGCTGTCATCCACCTGATTGTGAAACTCGGCATTGATAACGCCGCGCTCTTTCAAGCGGAACAGCAGGCGATAGGTGCCGCCGTAGCAATCGTGCGGCGCGATGACCAGATCTTCTGGCTTCAGCAATTGCAGGATCAGCGTGACGGCCGCCATGCCGGTGGCTGTGATGACGCCGCCAGCGCCGCCTTCCAGATCGGCCAGCGCTTCGCCGAGCAGATCGCGGGTCGGGTTGCCGGAGCGGGTGTAGTCATACGGCGGCTTCTTGCCGAATTCGGTAAAAGCAAAATTGGTCGACAAATAAATCGGCGGGATCACGGCGTTGTGATGACGGTCGGATTCGATACCGGCGCGAACGAGGCGGGTAGCAGGGCGACAACGTTTGCTCATGATGGATTCCTTCTTCTCTGTTCTTTTGCCTGGTCAGTTCAGGCCGCAACGGCCAATGCGGCACCGACGGCGAGGGAATGACTATCGCGCGCGGCCAGTGTCTGCGCTGCGGACAGCACATCGGCGAATACGCCGGCGGCAGTGACGGCAACTCCGGCGCCAGGACCGGACACGGTCAATGGGATCGCGCGGTACAGCGGCGAGTGATAGATGACAGCATTTTCAGTGCCGCGCAGGCGATGGAACGGCGAGCTGGCATCAACGTGTTGCAGACTGATTCGTGCCTGGCCATCCGCGTACTCCGCGACATAAGCCAAACGTTTGCCAGCGGCTGCGGCGGCATCGGCTTGCTCGCGCCAGAAGGTATTGAACGATGACAACGGTGGCGCCGTGTTGTTGTCGATCGGGATCAACGGCTGCAAGGCAATGCTGTCGCGCTCCACGGCAACACCGCAGGTGCGCAGCAGGATCAGCAGCTTGCGGGCGACATCTTCACCGCCCAAATCAAGCAGCGGATTTGGCTCGGCATAACCCAGACTGACCGCTTCGGCAACGGCAGTGTCGAACGGGATCTGTTGTTGCACGCGATCCAGGACATAGCCAATGGTGCCCGACAGCACGGCTTGCAGTCGGTCAGGGCGATCACCGGCGCGCTGCAGATCCAGCAAGGGTCGCAACACCGGCAGCGCGGCAGCGACGGTGGTTTCGTACAGATACGGCGCGGCATTGTGTCGCGACAGTTGTTGCAGCAAATGGAAACGCTGCAGGCTGTCGGCGTTGGCGATCTTGTTGGGTGTAACGACCGCGATGCCGGCTTTCAACAGCGGCTCATAGAGCGCGGCGACGTGCTCGCTGGCTGAGGCATCCACCACGATCAAACGCGGAAACTGTTGCGCCAGCAGTTCTTGCACCAGTCGCGAGGCCGGGTCGGTGACGTCGGCGCCAGCAGCGAGTGCCTGCAAACTGCTTTCGGCGTCCAGTTCATGCTGACCGCACCAATGAACCTGATGCGAATTGCAGATGGCGACAACACGCAAACCGGCGTGATGGCGCAAACCCAAATCGGTTTTCAGCGTGGCCTGTTGCTGCCGCAGCAGTTGCAGGGTCTGCCGACCAATACGGCCGCTGGCGCCGATAATCGCGACAGCGATTTCGTCATTGGCCGGGTACAGACAGCCGTGGGCCAGTCGGGCAAATGCATCCAGATCGGTATTGGCAAGCGTAAACGCCAGCACTCTTTCACGTTCCAGCACACGATGGCCGTTCAAGACCACGCCAGCTTGTGCGGCACGCAGTTGCAACTGCTCCAGTACCGCCAGCAGTGCTTGGTTGTCGGCAATAAACACCGAGATCACGGCAAGCTCCGGCGTTTGGGCGTGCCAGCGGTGCAGCGACAGCGGCAACGGGGTTTGTTTGGACAGTGTTGTCGAGGTCGGCGGAATCCAGCAGGCGACAAAGGCTTGGGCACGGCTGTGGTGGGCCGGATCGATCAGGGTGCCGTGTTCGTTATCGAGCCGGCGCAGTCGCAACGACAAACGCCGTTCAAGCAATGGTTGCAGACTGCGCGGGTGCAGCACACCGGCACCGCATTGAGCGAGCAGGCTGGCGTCATCCAACGCGAGCACCGGTACGGTGTCAGCGTTGGGCACATAATCCGGATCGGCGCTCAGAATGCCGGCGGTGTCGCCGATGATTTCCAGCGTGTCACCAGCATGTGCAGCGACCAGTGCGGCGCTGTAATCCGAAGCATTACGACCGAGCAGGGTGGTGCGGCCATTGGCATCGGCACCGCAGAAGCCGGTGACGACACGCAGCGATTGTTGCCAGAAGCCTGCTGGCAACTGAATAAATGCGTTGGCAGTTTGCTGGTTATCGACGGTAGCGCTCAGTGCGTTGCCATCGGTGCGAATCAGTTTTTCGGCAGCCAACCATTCGGCACTGACATGCGCGGTACGCAGCAAGGCGGCCAGCAATTGTGCCGACAGTTTTTCGCCGAGTGCAGCCAGTGCGGCAGTTGCATGTTCATCCTGCGGATTACGCGCCAGCACTTGCAGGCTTTCTTCGCCGAGCAGCTGCAACTGGCGGTAACCGGCTGTCAGCGTCAATTGCTCGGCATCGGTCAGCAACTGTTTGCCCAGATCAAGATGACGTTGAATCAGTTGCTGCAGGCCGAGCACAGCGGTTTGTGTCTGCTCGCCCGCCAGCGATCCCAGTGTCAGCAGGGTGTCGGTGGTGCCACGTGTCGCGGAGACGACGGCGATAATCGGTTGTTGTTGCAGGCGGAAATGCAGATGGCTGGCAACACGGCGCAGCGCGTTGGCATCCGTCAGCACGCTGCCGCCGAATTTGAGCACGGCGGTCTGCGATTTTTTTGCGGTAGTGTTCGGGTGTGTCATGGCAAATCTCAATCAAGGTATCGAATGGCGGGCGTTCGTGCCGGCGTCGTATTGCGCGGCGAGGAACGGCGTCAGGACGGCCGCAACGGCTTCGGTTTCGGTGAGGAAACCATCGTGACCGTGGCGGCTGGGCACGATCACATGTTGCGCATTCGGTAGGTGGCGCGCGATCTCGCGCTGTTCGGCCACCGGATAGAGTTGGTCGGTATCAAGGCTGAGCACCAAGGTGGGTTGCGTGATCTGGTTGAGCGCCGCAGCAACGCCGCCACGCTGACGACCGATGTCGTGACTGTTCATGCATTCGGTCAGGCGGATGTAACTGTTGGCATCGAAACGTTGGACGAATTTGTCGCCCTGATAATCGAGATAGTCGAGCACGGCAAAAGCTTTGGCCTCACCCGGCCCACGACCAAAACGCTGACGCAGTTCGCTGTCGCAGCGGTACGTAAGAAACGCCAGCTCGCGCGCCAGGGCCAGTCCGCGAACCGGGCCTTTGCCGCGGTAAAAGCCATCCTGAAAATCCGGATCGAGCCGGATCGCGGCGCGCTGGCATTCGCTGGCGGCAATGGCTTGTGAGGAGTGCGCGGCGGTAGTGCCGATCAGCACCAGCGATTGCACGAGCTCGGGTTCTTGCAGCGCGAATTCTTGCGCGATCATGCCGCCGAGCGACGGGCCGATGACGCTGCGCAGCGTGTTGACGCCGAGGGCGCGCAGCAAACGGGTTTGCGCGGCGACCTGATCACGAATGCTGATGCGCGGAAAGTTGGCTTGGAAGCTGCCGCCATCGATTGGGTTGTAGCTGAGCGGCCCGCTGCTGCCGTAACAGGAGCCGAGCAAGTTGATGCAGACAATGAAATCGCGAGCCGGGTCGAGCGGTTTGCCAGCACCGAGTAGCTCTGGCCACCACAGCTCCAGATCGGCCGAGCCGGACAGGGCATGGATGACCAGGACGGCGTTGTCGCCCGCAGCATTGAGCGTGCCCCAACTGCGCCAGGCGAGCTCCAGCGGTGCCAGCGTCTGGCCATTCTCCAGCGCGAGGCCGGCCGGGTCGCGCCACAGGCGGACCTCGGGCGACAGCGGCACGCGGCTGGCGATGGTGGAGAGCTGATAGGCCGGAGCGGACATTTTTGGACGTCTAAACGTATAAGTGTCGCGATAATATAGACGTCCAAATGTCTATACAAGCCTTTTTGTCTGAAAAGACCGCATATGAACAAAGGTGATAGGTTTGACAGCGGACCGGCTGGCTGAGTACCTTTGCCGCCGACCTCAGGGCGTCTGGAGTGAAAGATGTCTGTACAGCCTGAAGAAGAAGAGTTTGTCGACCCGTATATCGAGCACGGCAAAAAGAAGGAGAAGGTGAAGAAAATCACCGTCTCGATTCCGCTGCATGTGCTCAAACTGCTGACCGATGAGCGGACCCGCCGTCAGGTCAACAACCTGCGCCACGCTACGAACTCGGAATTGCTTTGTGAGGCATTTCTGCATGCCTACACCGGCCAACCACTGCCGAGCGATGAAGAGTTGCGCAAGCCGCGCAAGTAAGTGATGCGGCGGTTGTGAAAGAAGTCGATGTGCAAGAAGTAGCTGCGAAAGAAAAAGGCCGGGAAATCCCGGCCTTTTTCTTTGCGCGATGAATCCCGCTCAGAACTGGTGCCGCTTCAGCCCGGTTGCCGCGAGGATCTTGGTGGCGATTTCCTCGACCGAGCGGCTGGTGGTATCGAGCCAGGGGATGTTCTCGCTCTGGTAGAGCTTTTCGACCGTTTCCACTTCCATCCGGCACTGATCGAGCGAGGCGTAGCGACTGTTGGCGCGACGCTCGGTCCGGATCTGCTGCAGCCGCTCGGGCCGGATGGTCAGGCCGAACAGCTTGTGCTTGTGCGGCCGTAGCGGCTTCGGCAGGCCGTGGTTGTCCATGTCTTCTTCGGTGATCGGGTAGTTGGCGGCCCGAATGCCGAACTGCATGGCCAGATAGAGCGAGGTCGGGGTTTTGCCGGAGCGGGAGACCCCGACCAGAATCAGGTCGGCCTGCTCGTAGTACTTGGTGACGGCGCCGTCGTCATTGCTCAAGGCGTAGTTGACCGCTTCGATCCGGGTTTCGTACTGGCTGACGTTCTCGGCCGAGTGGGCCTTGCCGACCCGGTACTGGCACTTGATGCCGAGCGTCTGCTCAAGGCTGGGCACAAAGGTCTGGAACAGGTCCAGCACCACGCCGCGGCTTTCCCGGATGATGGCGCGCAGCTCCGGTCGCACCATGGTGTCGAAGATAATCGGCGGCTCGCCCTCGTGATCGGCGGCGGCGTTGATACGGGCGACCGCATCGCGGGCTGTATCCTCGTTATCGATAAAGGGCAGGGTGGTCTCGGCGAAGTCGATGCCGTCAAACTGGGACAGCAGAGCCTGGCCCAGCATCTCGGCGGTGATACCGGTCCGGTCGGAAATAAAAAATACGCTACGTTTCATCGCAGGGGGCTCTTTTTGGGGCTGTTCCGTTACAATAGCGGCCCTTTTTTGACCGCGTCCCATTTCCTTAGGCGCGGCATTCTAACACCCGATTTCAGGGCCATCCGGACAGGAGTAGCGACTTTGGCTGAGTACGTGCTGTGGTATGAAAACCTCGGAATGCATGATGTAGACCGGGTTGGCGGCAAAAACGCATCGCTGGGCGAGATGATCAGCCACCTCGCTGGCGCCGGGGTCCGGGTCCCGGGCGGTTTCGCGACCACCGCCGAAGCCTTCCGCGAATTCCTTGAGCAGTCGGGTCTCAATGCCCGCATCCAAGCCGAACTGAAAACGCTGGACGTCGATAACGTTCAGGCGCTGATGGAAACCGGCAAGAAAATCCGTCGTTGGGTCGTTGAAACGCCGTTCCAACCGGAACTGGAAAAAGCCGTCACCGCGGCGTACCTGAAACTGAAAGGCAACAGCAGCGATGAATTCGCCGTCGCCGTGCGCTCGTCAGCGACTGCCGAAGACATGCCGGATGCTTCGTTCGCCGGCCAGCAAGAAACTTTCCTGAACGTGCGCGGCATGGCCAACGTGATGCTGGCCATCAAAGAAGTGTTTGCCTCGCTGTTCAATGACCGCGCCATTGCCTACCGTGTGCACAAAGGTTACGAGCATGCTGGCGTTGCGCTGTCGGCCGGTATTCAGCGCATGGCGCGTTCGGATATCGGCGCCTCGGGCGTCATGTTCACGCTCGATACCGAATCGGGTTTCAACGATGTGGTGTTCATCACATCAAGCTATGGTTTGGGCGAAACCGTTGTGCAAGGCGCGGTCAACCCGGACGAGTTCTACGTGCACAAGCCGACGCTGAAAGCGAACAAACCGGCGGTGCTGCGTCGCACGCTCGGCGCCAAAGCCATCAAGATGATTTACACCAACCAGACCGAGCACGGCAAAACCGTCAAGACGGTTGATGTGTCGATGGCCGAGCGTCGCGCGTTTTCGATCACCGATGCCGAAGTCGAAGAGTTGGCCCGTCAGGCGCTGATCATCGAGAAGCACTATCAGCGTCCGATGGATATCGAGTGGGCCAAAGACGGTTCCGATGGCAAGCTGTACATCGTTCAGGCGCGTCCGGAAACGGTCAAGTCGCGCGACGACAGCCGCGTCATCGAACGCTACATGCTGAAAACCAAAGGTCGTGTCGTTGCCGAAGGCCGCGCCATTGGCCAGCGCATCGGCAAAGGTCCGGCCCGCGTCATTACCGACATTTCGCAAATTGCCCGCGTCCAGCCGGGTGATGTGCTTGTCACCGACATGACCGATCCGGATTGGGAACCGGTCATGAAGAAAGCCGCGGCGATCGTCACCAACCGTGGCGGCCGTACTTGCCACGCCGCGATCATCGCCCGTGAACTTGGCATTCCGGCTGTGGTTGGTTGCGGTGATGCCACCGATCACATCAAGGAAGGCGACAACGTCACCGTGTCGTGCTCGGAAGGCGATACCGGTTTCATCTATCAGGGTCTGCACGAGTTCGACATTCACCGTGCCGAAGTCAGCGACATGCCGAAGCTGAAGTTCAAGATCATGATGAACGTCGGCGACCCGGACAAGGCTTTCACCTTCTCGCAGCTGCCGCATCACGGTGTTGGTCTGGCCCGCTTGGAGTTCATCATCAACCGCGTGATCGGCGTGCACCCGAAAGCGCTGATTCATTTCGACAGCCTGCATGACACGGCGTTGAAAGAAAACATCGCGGCCCGCATTGCCGGTTACAAGTCGCCGACCGATTTCTTCGTCGAGAAACTGGCCGAAGGCATTGCCACCATTGGCGCGGCATTCTATCCGGAGCGTGTAATTGTCCGGATGTCCGACTTCAAGTCGAACGAATACGCCAACCTGATCGGCGGCAAGCTGTACGAGCCGCATGAAGAAAACCCGATGATCGGCTTCCGTGGCGCCTCGCGCTACATCTCGGCTGACTTCCGCGAATGCTTTGCGCTCGAGTGCAAGGCATTCAAGAAAGTCCGTGACGAAATGGGCCTGACCAACGTCGAAGTGATGATTCCGTTCGTCCGCACCTTGGACGAAGCCAAGAAAGTCACCGAGCTGCTCGCTGAGCATGGTCTGAAGCGCGGCGAGAACGGTCTGAAAGTCATCATGATGTGCGAGCTGCCGTCGAACGCGCTGATGGCCGACGAGTTCCTGCAATACTTCGACGGTTTCTCGATCGGCTCGAACGATCTGACTCAGCTGACGCTCGGTCTGGATCGCGATTCCGGCATCATCGCCCATCTGTTCGATGAGCGTGATCCGGCGGTCAAGAAACTGCTGGCGATGGCGATCTCGGCTTGCAAGCGCAACGGCAAGTACATCGGCATCTGCGGTCAGGGCCCTTCCGATCATCCGGACTTGGCGCAATGGCTGATGGAGCAGGGCATCGATTCGGTGTCGCTGAATCCGGATTCGGTGCTGGAAACCTGGTTGTTCCTTGCCGGCAAGAAATAAGTACGACCAATAACGCCGATGGCCTAAAGCCACTCGGCGATGTGCAAAGGCGGAACAATGTGTCCGCCTTTGCTGTTTCTGGAGCTGTTGCGGCATTCCGCACCACTGTGGAGTCAGAAACGCCATGAAGGTTTTGGAGCGCGTTCCACCAATTGCTTTGGTGTTGATCGCCATTTTCAGCGTGCAAGCCGGAGCGGCGTTCGCCAAGCATCTGTTCGTTGCATTTGGTCCGCTGGGTACCGTGTTTCTGCGGGTGTCGCTGGCGGCATTGGTGCTCTGGCTTTGGGTGCGGCCGCGCTGGCGCGAATTGTCGGCCAAGGGTTGGCGAACGACTTTGCTGTTTGCGGCGGTGCTCGGTGGCATGAATGCGACCTATTACTTGTCGCTCGAACGATTGCCACTGGGTTTGGCGGTCACCATCGAGTTTCTTGGTCCGCTGACGGTCGCGTTGTGGCAAAGCCATCGCCTGCTTGATGTGGTCTGGGTGGTGTTGGCGGCGGCCGGCATTGCCTTGCTGAATCCGTTCTCGGGTGCACTTGATCCGGTTGGTTTGGTGCTGGCGCTGATTGCCGGTTTTTGCTGGGGCGCGTACATCGTGTTGTGCCAGCGTTTGGGCGGCACCTTGCCCGGGCAGCAGGGCCTCGCGTTGGCAATGGCTGCCGCGGCGCTAATGCTGGTGCCGTTTGGTGCGGTGCAGGCGGCTCCGGTTGTGCTCGATCCGGTTTGGTTTGTCGCGGCATTCGCGGTGGCACTGCTGTCATCGGTGGTGCCATATACCTTGGAAATTGAGGCACTGCGCCGGATGCCGACGCGGGTATTCGGCATCCTGATGAGTCTGGAGCCGGCCGTTGCCGCGCTGATGGGCTTGCTGATTTTGCACGAAGCGCTGAGCGGCAATCAGATCGTCGCCATTGGTTTGGTGATGGTGGCCAGTTATGGTGCGATGCGCTACGCCAAAGCGGCGGAGACTTCGCGCGACGGAGGATAGCGGTTTCTGACGCGCTAGCGCTCCGAATCAGGCGCGGAGTATGGTAAAACCATGACACACAGGTCGTGCCGTGTTGCACGCCGTCCACGGAGGAGAAACGCCATGAACTTGAAGTCCTTGAGTCACGCCGCTGTGGCGCTGATGTTGACTGTATGCCTGACCGCTTGCGGCAAAGACGAAGCACCGGAGCCGTCAGCGATCGAGGAGGCGGGCAAGGAGTTGGGGCAGGCGGTCAGCCGCGACTTGAAAGAGGAAATCGATCAGGCCAAAGCGGTCGAGCAGCAAATGCAACAAAACGCCGAGAACCTCGATAAGCAAATTGAAGAACAGACCTCGGACGCGCCGGCCACCGAGCCTTGAGTTGTCTCATCATTTCCGACCAGTGTTGTAACGGATCATCATGACTGCAGTCCCCGCACTAAAAGAACAGCCGCAACTGGAACCGCTTTATCAAACTTATCTGGCTGCGCTGAGCCAGGCTGGATTTGTTGGCCAGATCGCGACCGATTATGGCACCCGGCTGGTGCACGCAACGGATAACAGCGTGTACCAGCTGTTGCCGCAAGCGGTGCTGTTCCCGAAAGATGAAGCAGATGTCAGTCGCATTTTTCGCTTGGCGAACCAGCCAGATTTCTATGGCATTCAGTTCGCACCACGCGGCGGTGGCACCGGTACCAATGGTCAGTCGTTGACGCTGGGTATCATCATTGATGTCTCGCGGTTTCAGAATCGGATTCTTGAAATCAACACGGCCGAGCATTGGGCGCGCGTGCAGCCGGGGGTGATTCTTGACCAATTGCAGGATCAGGTGAATCCGCAGGGATTTTTCTTTGCACCGGAGCTGTCGCCTTCCAACCGGGCAACGCTCGGCGGTATGGCCAATACCGATGCTTGTGGCAAAGGCTCGCGGCTTTACGGCCGCACCGGTGATCACGTCATTGCGATGCGGGTTGTGCTGAACAATGGCGAGGTAATTGATACTTCACGTCTTGATGCCAATGAGTTCTTTGCCCGCAAACACAAGCCGGGGCGGGAAGGCGAGGTGTATCGACTGGTTGACGAGGCTTGCCGTCATGCGCCGGTGCATCCGGGTGCCGAGCGCTTGGGGCGTTTCATCACCGCCTATAACCTGTGGCATGTGATCGATGAAAAGACCGGCAGCTTCTCACTCAATCCGGTGCTCTGTGGTTCCGAAGGCACCCTGGCCGTCGTCACCGAGCTCAAGCTCAAACTGACGCAGCTGCCAAAGCACAAAGCGCTGTTTGCCATTCGCTATCAAACCTTTGATGCGGCATTGGCCGCCGCGCAGGATTTGCTCAAGCATCAACCTTCGGCAATTGAAACGGTTGACGACAAGATCCTTACGCTTGCCAAAGATGACATCATTTTTCCCAAGGTCAAACCTTATCTGGGTGAGGCTCAGGACTTCAATGGCAATGCGGTCAATCTGGTCGAGTTCGTTGGTGATGACGCCAGTGAATTTTCGGCTCGCGCCGAACAGCTGAAAGCCGAGCTACCTTCCGCCGCCGGTGTGATCAGCTTCCACTACACCACCGACAAAGCGGCGCAGGCCGCGCTTTGGGATCTACGCAAGAAAGGTGTCGGTCTGCTTGGTAATGCCAAAGGCAAGCGGCGGCCCATTCCGTTTGTCGAGGACACGGCGGTGCCGCCGGAAAATCTCGCGGCTTATATCCGTGAGTTTCGTGCCTTGCTGGACAGCCACGGCCTGACCTACGGCATGTTCGGTCATGTCGATGTCGGTTGCCTGCATGTGCGGCCGGCGCTGAACCTGCGCACGAGCGATGATGAGGCCGCGTTCCGGAAAATTTCGGACGCTGTCTATGAGCTATGCAAGAAATATGGCGGTGTCATGTGGTCGGAACATGGCAAAGGCATGCGCTCGTGGTATGGACCCGAGTTTCACGGTGATGAAATCTATCGCCGGATGCGCCAGGTCAAAACGGCATTCGACCCGCGCAATCAACTGAACCCCGGCAAGATCTGCGCACCGCTTGATCATGACAACAACCTGTTTGAGCCCTACAGTCGCACGCGTGGCGAGCAGGATCGACAAATCATCGAGCTGGTTGAAACGGCGGCGCCCGGTGCGTTGTACTGCAATGGCAATGGTCAGTGCTTTGATTACCGGATGGACAGCGTCATGTGCCCGTCCTACAAGGCCACCGGCGACCGCCGTCATTCGCCGAAAGGGCGTTCCGGTTTGATGCGGGAATGGTTGCGTCAGGCCGCTGCGGCCGGTATTGAACTCACACCGGTGGAAGCGCCAGCTGCCGAGATTTTCCAGCGTGAGCTGCGCCGGTTGCCAATGCTGAATACGGCGGAAGATTTCTCGCACGAGGTCAATCAGGCCATGGCGGGTTGCCTTGGTTGCAAGGCCTGTGGCACGCAGTGCCCCATCAAGGTCGATGTGCCGAGTCAGAAGTCATTGTTCCTGCATCATTACCACCGACGCTACCCGCGGCCATTGCGGGACTATTTGCTGACCAGCATGGAATCGTGGTCGCCGTTGGCGGCTGTGGTTCCACACATCAGCAACCTGCTGTTGCTGAATCCACTCAGTCGTTTGCTGGCACGTTGGACACTGGGCCTGCAGGCGCTGCCACGATTTGCCAGTCGCAATGTTTATGATCTGCTGCGTTCGCGCCGCGCTCGGCGCTTTGATATGCGCGAATTGACGCGGCTGTCACCGGATCAGCGTGCCCACACGGTGTTGCTGCTGCAGGATGCGTTCACCAGCTTCTTTGATACAACGGCCTTGGCCAATGCCGTGCGTCTGCTCGAACGTTTGGGTCGCCGTGTCGTGATTGTGCCGTTCTTGCCACTGGGCAAGGCGGAGCATGTCAAGGGGATGTTGCCAAGGTTCCAGCGGCGCGCAGAAGCCGCAGTGGCTCGGCTACGCGAACTGGCGAGCTTGCAATTGCCGGTGATCAGCATTGAATCCACGCAGGCGCTGTTGTTCCGGCAGGAATATCCTGCGGTAACCGATTGTGCTGGCATCGCCAAGGTACAGACCTTGGCGGAGTATCTTGCGACTACGGATATCCGGCTTACGGTCAAGCAAGCGCCGACCGTGCATCTGTTTTCGCACTGTACTGAAAAGACTCAGCTGACCGAATCGGTTGGGCAGTGGCAACACATTTTCAAGCGCTTCGGTATCGAACTGAAAGCGATCAGCACAGGTTGCTGCGGCATGGCCGGTAGTTATGGCCATGAGTCCGAACACGCGGCGGAGTCGCGCGTGCTGTTTGAACAGAGTTGGCAGGACTCGCTGGCACAGGCACGCCAGCGCGGTTTGGTTTGTGCCACGGGATTTTCCTGTCGAGAACAAACCGGCAAACTGAGTGGCGAACGGGTGCCGGATCCGGCTACGGTTTTGCTGGCCTTGCTATCGTGATGTGGGCAGAGCAATGACAGAGCTGACAGGTGTGGTATCGCAGCAAGGTGATGGCGTCGAGCGGCCATTGCTGCTGCAGCGGTTTCTGGATCAGGTCTATGCCGATCCCGATGGCGTGTTCCTGTGTCAGCCGTTGCCGACTGGCCGCCGCGAGATCACCTGGCGCCAGGCCCATCACGAAGTCGCCAGGGTGGCGAGTTATTTGCGCAAGTTCCCGCGTGGCAGTCATATCGCCATCTATTCACTGAATTGCGCGCATTGGATTTTAGCGGATTTGGCAATCTGGCTGGCTGGCCATGTCAGTGTGCCGATTTACCCGACCGCTGGCAAAGACGCCATTCAACAAGTGCTGGTGCACAGTGATACGGTCGCCGTTTTCGTTGGCAAGCTGTATGACTACGAACAGAAGGCTGACGCCATTCCCGCCCAGATTGAACAGCTGGCAATGTTCCAGTCGCACCGTGGCTTGCTGGAGTGGGATGAGATCGTCAAGCGTGAGTTGCCGCTGCTGAATCCGGAACTGCCTTCTGCCGATACGCTGGCGACCATCGTTTATACCTCAGGTACAACCGGTGAAGCCAAAGGTGTCATGATCAGTTTTGATGCCATACGCCATGCTGCCAACACTTTGCTGGATTGGGCTCAGATCACGACACCGCAGGTGTTTTTCTCCTATCTGCCGTTGGCACATGCAGCGGAACGTCTGGTGATCGAAAGCGTCGGTCTGTACAACGGCAGTCGCATTCACTTTGCCGGCTCACTCGATACCTTTGCTGACGACCTGCGCGACGCCGCACCGACGATTTTCCTGGCCGTGCCGCGCATCTGGCTGAAATTCCAGCAGGGCATTGAGGCGCGGATTGCGCCCGCCACTTTGCAGCGATTGTTGAATCTGCCGCTGTTTGGCCGGCTCTTTGCTGCGTTGATACGGCGGGCAATGGGGTTGCATCGGACCCATATTGCGATCAGCGGCGCTGCCGCGCTGTCTACCGAACTGATGCAGTGGTACGAGCGACTTGGCATTCGCATCTGCGAAGGTTATGGCATGAGCGAGACATTTGGTTTCTCGCATGGCTCCCATCCGGCTCGGCGGCGTGTTGGTTACGTCGGGGAATGCTATCCGGGTGCAGAGATTCGTATTGCCGACGACGGTGAAATTCTGCTGCGCAATCGCTGCCTGATGACGGGTTACTACAAGGCGCCGGAGCTGACTGCTGAGGTGATCCGCGACGGCTGGCTTTATACCGGCGATCTGGGCGAGCTGAATGCAGAGGGGCAGCTGCGTTTGACCGGTCGGAAAAAGGAAATCTTCAAAACCTCGAAAGGCAAGTATGTGGCACCTGCCATGATTGAGGCGCGGCTGGAGTCGCTGGCCGGCGTCGAGCAGCTCTGTGTGTTGGGCGCCGATCTGGCACAGCCGATTGCGCTGGCGGTGCTGCAACAGGTTGCCGATGAGGCGAGGGCTGCAGTCGAGCAACGATTGCAGTTGGCTTTGCAGCAGATCAATGCCAGCTTGGAAAGTCACGAACAGCTGGCGCGTATCATAGTAGTATTTGAACAATGGACGACCGATAACGGCCTGATGACGCCGACCATGAAACTGCGTCGGCACGAGATTGAGCGCCGCTATGCGCCGTTGATCGCTGCCGGTGAAGCGCTGAATGTGCCGGTGGGCTGGGCGGATCGGATTCAGGCCTGATTCGGCTATGCTGCGTGAGTGACGCTCGCTGATGGCGCTTGCCGGCCAGCGTTCAGATCATCCCGCTGGGTTGAAGAGGTAAGTGATGACAGGTTTCTCCCATCTCGATCAGCAGGGCCGCATCAAAATGGTCGATGTGGCTGACAAACCGATCACGGATCGCGTCGCTGTGGCGGTTGCCGCGGTGCATATGCAGGCCGCCACGCTGTCGGCGTTGGCGGCTGGCGAATTGCCGAAAGGCAATGTACTGACCACGGCGCATGTGGCCGGCGTGATGGCGGCCAAGCGTTGTGCCGAACTGATCCCGCTCTGTCATAGCCTGCCGCTGTCCGGTGTCGAGATTCATTTCACGTTGGACACCGAAGCGAGCTGTGTGCGAATCCGCGCCAGCGCACATGTTCGTGCCAATACCGGTGTCGAAATGGAGGCGTTGACCGCAGCCAGTGTTGCGGCGCTGACCATTTATGACATGTGCAAAGCGCTCGACAAACAGATGCGCATCGACGGCATTCG
>CAMLNB010000050.1 GCA_946481205.1 uncultured Kangiella sp.
TCAACACCACCGAAGGCAAACAGGCGATTGCGGACTCTTACATGATTCGGCGCTCAGCGCTGCAGAAGAAGATTCCGTACACCACAACCATCGCCGGTGCGTTTGCCAGCTGCGCGGCCCTGCGTGAGCAGGACCGTGATCGGGTGGAGTCGGTGCAGTCATTGCATCGCCGGATCAAAGCCTGATAGGTCGGCAGTCGGGACCGTCTCATGAAGATGTCCTGCCGACCTGAGTCCATGTTTAGCGCGGCCCGTTTGCTGGAACAGCAACAGACCGCGCAGAAAGGAGTAGAAATGAATCGTGTACCGATGACGGCACGCGGTGCGGAAGCCTTGAACCAGGAATTGCACGAACTGAAAACGGTAGCCCGGCCGAAAGTGATCAACGCGATCGCCGAAGCGCGTGCCCACGGCGATCTGAAAGAGAATGCCGAGTATCACGCCGCGCGTGAGCAGCAGGGTTTTATCGAAGGTCGCATTGCCGATATCGAAGCCAAGCTGTCGAACGCCCAGATCATCGACGTCAGCAAGCTGCAGAACGATGGCAAAGTGATCTTCGGTGCGACCGTCGAGCTCGCCAACACCGAAACCGACGAGGAAGTGGTGTATCGCATCGTTGGTGAGGACGAAGCCGATATCAAGAACAACCTGATCAACGTCGGCTCGCCGATCGCGCGCGGACTGGTTGGCAAGTTCGAAGGCGATACCGTGGTGGTCAAAACGCCCGGCGGCGATATCGAGTACGAAATCGTCGCGGTGAAGTACCTTTAAGTGGGAAAAGAAAACGCCGCGATGCTATCGCGGCGTTTTTGTCTGCTCCGGCGCTGCCTGCTGTGATGGCCGGTTGGCTATCGCAGGGATTGCTTAGACCAGCTTGGGTTTGTTGGCTTTCGGCAGCACAATCTTGCTGTCCTTTGGCTTGGCCCGGTAAGCAATCAGGTTGTGGCCGAGGATCTGGACGTTAGCGGCCTGTATTTGTTCGCAAATCTGTTCGGCGATGGCGCGGCGCTCATCGCGGTCTTCGCCGGCCAGCTTGACCTTGATCAGCTCATGGTGGGCGATGGCCAGTTCAATCTCCGCCAATACCGCCGCGGTCAGGCCATTGGAGCCGAGCATCACGACCGGTTTCAGGTTGTGCGCCAAGGCGCGAAGGTGGCGGACCTGATTGCTGGCAAGGGTCGGCATGGCGGGTTCCGGTAGGGCATACGGCAAAAGGGGCGCCATTCTAGCGCCCGAGGCAGGGGGACACGAGGGTTTTCGGCCAATGGCTGCGGCTCCTCGAGTCAAACGAATATTGGGTTCGGATAAAGTATGGCACGTAGCAAAAGTTCGACCCGCTGGTTGCAGCGACACTTTGACGATCCGTTCGTCAAACAGGCCCAGAAGGAGGGCTGGCGCTCGCGCGCCGTATTCAAGCTGCAGGAGATTGACCAGAAGGACAAGCTGATCCGTCCGGGCATGGTCATCGTAGACCTTGGTGCAGCCCCGGGCAGCTGGAGTGAGTATGTACTTACTCGGACCGGTGGCAAGGGCAAGATTGTCGCGCTCGACATTCTGCCAATGGACTCGCTGCCCGATGTCGAGTTCATCGAGGGCGACTTCCGCGAGGACGCCGTGCTGGCCGAGCTGGAAAAGCGGCTTGAAGGTCAGCAGGTCGACCTTGTTTTGTCCGACATGGCCCCCAATATGAGTGGAACGCCCGTCGTCGATCAGGCACGGTCGATGTATTTGCTGGAGTTGGCACTGGAGTTCGCCAAGGGCTGGTTGAAACCCGGTGGCAATATGCTGGTCAAGATGTTTCAGGGCGAAGGTTCGGACGCGTATTTGGTCGAATTGCGACGCTTGTTCAAAACCGTGAAGATCCGCAAGCCAGACGCATCTCGTGACCGTTCTCGTGAGGTGTTCGTGCTCGCCCAGCACTATACTGGCCCCAAGAGCTGAGTTTCACCCAGGGTTTAGCTGAATTGCGTACCGTTGCCGTCCGGCAGCGGAGGAAAGGAGTAGTCCCTTGAACGATATGTTCAAAAATGTCCTGCTGTGGCTGGTTATCGCCATTGTGCTGGTGTCGGTGTTCAACAATTTCACCGGCAGCCGCGGCAGTGTGCAGTCGATCGGTTATTCCGAATTCATCAGCGATCTGCAAAACGGCAAGATTGACGAAGTGCAGGTTCAGTTCGACTCCCGCGAAGCGGTCGGCAAATACAAGAATGGCGATCAATTTGTTGCCAGCTTGCCGCCCTATACCGATCGGCTTGATGCGGCACTGACCGAAAGCCAGACCGCGAAAGTCACCATTCTGCCGCCGGAAAAACAAAGCCTGCTGTTCCTGATTTTCATCAACCTGTTGCCGGTACTGCTGCTGATCGGCGTCTGGATTTTCTTCATGCGCCAGATGCAGGGCGGTGGCAAAGGCGGTGCGCTCAGCTTTGGCAAGAGCAAGGCCCGCCTGCTCGGTGAAGATCAAGTCAAGACCACGCTGGCCGATGTCGCCGGTGTGGAAGAAGCCAAAGAAGAAGTCGCCGAACTGGTCGAGTTCCTGCGCGATCCGGGCAAGTTCCAGAAACTCGGCGGCAAGATCCCGCGTGGCGTTTTGATGGTCGGTCAGCCGGGTACCGGTAAGACGCTGCTGGCGCGCGCCATTGCTGGCGAAGCGAAAGTGCCGTTCTTCACCATCTCCGGTTCCGATTTCGTCGAAATGTTTGTCGGTGTCGGCGCCTCGCGTGTGCGCGACATGTTTGATCAAGCCAAGAAGCACGCGCCTTGCATTATCTTCATCGACGAAATCGATGCGGTCGGTCGTCATCGCGGCGCCGGTCTCGGCGGTGGTCATGACGAGCGTGAACAAACCTTGAACCAGCTGCTGGTCGAGATGGACGGGTTTGAAGGCAGCGAAGGCATCATCATCATTGCCGCGACCAACCGTCCGGACGTGCTCGATCCGGCGCTGCTGCGCCCGGGCCGTTTCGATCGTCAGGTTGTGGTCGGTCTGCCGGATATCCGCGGTCGCGAACAAATCTTGAAAGTGCATATGCGCAAAGTGCCGGTCGCGGATGATGTCGATCCGGCTGTGATTGCCCGTGGTACGCCAGGCTTCTCTGGCGCCGATCTGGCCAACTTGGTCAACGAAGCCGCTTTGCTGGCGGCGCGCGCCAATGAGCGCGTGGTCAAAATGCGCTTCTTCGATTCGGCCAAGGACAAGATCATGATGGGCGCTGAGCGCCGCACGATGGTCATGACCGAAGAAGAAAAACGCAACACCGCCTTCCACGAAGCCGGTCACGCGATCCTCGGTTATCTGTTGCCGCATTCGGATCCGGTCTACAAGGTCACGATTATTCCGCGCGGCCGCGCGCTGGGTGTGACCATGCAGTTGCCGGAACAGGATCGCTTGTCGTATTCCAAGCAGTACCTGGAAAACCGCATCGCCATTTTGTTTGGTGGCCGCATTGCCGAAGCGATCATTCATGGCTTCGATGGTGTGACGACTGGCGCCTCGAACGATATTCAACGTGCGACAGAGCTGGCCCGGAACATGGTCACCCATTGGGGTCTGTCGGAGCGCATGGGCCCGTTGTCGTATAGCGAAGATGAAGGTGAAGTGTTCCTTGGCCGCTCGATCACCCAGCACAAGAGCGTCGCCGATTCGACTGCAAAAGCGATTGACGAAGAAATCCGCGCCATCATCGATCGCAATTACAAGCTGGCCGAGAAAATGCTGAACGACAATCTCGACAAGCTGAATGCGATGGCCGATGCCTTGATGAAGTTCGAAACGCTGGATAGCAAGCAGATCGACGACATCATGAAAGGCCGTGATCCGCAGCCGCCGGAAGGTTGGTCCGATCGCAACGATGGACCTAAAGGTACTGCAACGACCAATGCCAGCGAGCCGGCATCGGATGTTGGCGGTGACACCGCGGCGGTGCATTGACATTTAACGCAATTATCGTTGAGCAAAAAAAGGGCGCCAATCGGCGCCCTTTTTCATACGGCGGTTTTCAGCTCGACGTGCAACGGCCATTTTCGTGCGGAAAGTGCCACGGCGATCTCCGCATCCGCTTTGTAAGTGTGGCTTTCAATTGCAGCCCTCACGCACGAATGCGCTTCAGTACAGTCCCGGCTTAGAAGCTGCTGCGCACAGTGACCAACCACTGCACTTGATCCAGCTCTGGATCGTCATCGCGGTCCAGCGGTGAAGCGATATCGAGATGGACAACGGTCTGCTTGCCTGGGCTGTCATTGCCGGTACGGGTCGGCATCAGCCGCAAACCAAAGCCGACATCACTTAACCAGCCGCCGTTGTAACCGTTGTCACGATCGTCATACCAGGCTCGGCCGATATCGGCGAACACGGCCGCGCCGACGTCAAATAGCGACAACACTTCGGTGAACAGATAGAACCGCTCCTCGAAGGTCAACAAAGCCATGCGATTACCGACTTGATAGTTGGAAGGGTAGCCGCGCAAACCGGTGTCACCACCGAGCATGATGGGCTCATCCAGAAACAAGTTGCGACCATGCTGCAGGCGCAAGCCGGTAAAAAACTGATGGCTGGCAAAATCGCCGATGTGATAACGCAGCTGCATCTGGCTCAGCTGATGCGTCGGCGTGCCACCGTCATACCAACCCGACAGATTCGCGCTCAGGTACAGCACTTGATTGTCGGCGGGCAGAAAATAGCGTTCCAGCGCCGCTTCGATCCGCCAACCCTTGTCGTCGGCGCCGAAGCGCTCGCTGGAGCGACCAAGCCGCAAGGTGCTGAGCCAACCGAGATTGATGTCTTCGATGCGGCGCATCTGATTGACGTTGACGGCTTTGACATACTGATCTTCGACGCGCTGCCACTCCAGCCACACGTAACGATAAAGCCGATCACTCGGCAGTGGCTGACCGTCAACGCTGTCTTCATTTACGGCAAACTGATCACGCTTTTCGCTGAAACCGAACAGCCAGCGCTGGGTCTCGCCGGCGATCAGGCCTTTTGACCAGCCCGCGTAAACAGTTCCGCGGTCTTCCTGATGCTCGAATGACTGCACTTCCTCATCACGAAAATACAGGTCGTCATCCAATACCGAGTGAAAGGTTTCAACACCACCGGCCCATGGCGTTTCCAGTGAAAAGAACGGTCGCGACAACTCGAACAGATGGCTCTTGCCATCGTCGTTGTCGGTGTATTCCAGATCGAGAATGCTGCGAGTATTGCCCAGGCTGGGATCACGGTAACCGAACACGGTGCCAGTGCGCTCCTCGTCCCGTTCTCGAACGATACTGACCGCGCGGCCGGTACCGAGGAAGTTGCTGTCCTTGAAGCCGAATCGGCTGCTGTTGTCGCCGCCGCTACGGGAAAAACCCACGTCCGGTACCAAGGTCCAGACGTCCTTCACCCGGACTTCCAGATCCACTTGCTCGGCGCATTCACCAACCGGCTTGATGCTGGCTTCGCGCAGGTAACGGCGGGTGCGTAACAAACGCTCGGACTCGGCCAGACGGTAGGCGCTGAAGGGTTCACCGGACTGGAACAGCAGATCGTCGGCGATGACCTTGTGATCGGTGTCAACGTGCAGATCATTGACCAGCCGGAACAACCAGTTGTCTTCGTCGGGATTGTTGGTATCGAAAATCGGATCGACCACGATATCGATCTGGCCCACTGGCAATTGCCGTTGCTCAAACGCCGCCAGCGCGGCGGGGTCGGCACCGCTTTCGGGAATGGCCAAGCAGCCGTGCCGCGGCACGGTTTCACCGGTGGTTACCTCTGGCTCGTTGGCCACGACATCGTCGCCAATCGGTTCGGTGACGACAACCGGCGGCTCGGTAACGATAGGTTCGCTGGCGACAACGGAACCCGCGACGGCGAGTCCCGTGAGGAGGAGCCCGCGCAAAAACTGGCCTTGCCACAACATAAGACAACGCACGCCGGATCAACCTCCTTGCATGTCCGCTGTGACTGATGGCAGCGGCCCGGTCGAGCCCGAGTATACCAGCCCGATCTGACCGTCGCAGTGGGCACCTGCCGGTGCGATAATGAGCGCTTCATCGCTCACGAAATCACCACATGGCTGCTTCTGGCTTTACCTGGCCGCGCTCCGGTCCGCCGCTGCTGATGGGGATCATCAACGCCACGCCGGATTCTTTTTCCGATGGCGGCCGTTATCTGCAGCGTGATGCCGCCGTTCGCCATGCCGAGCAGCTGCTGGCGGCCGGAGCCGATATCCTCGATATCGGTGGCGAGTCCACCCGGCCTGGCGCGGCGCCAGTCAGCGTGCAGCAGGAACTGGATCGGGTACTGCCGGTGATCGAAGCGGTGCATCAGCTGGGCGCGCTGATCTCGGTAGACACCAGCCGTACCGCGGTCATGCAGGCGGCACTTGCTGCCGGCGCGCGTATCATCAATGATGTGCGCGCTCTGGCTGATGACGGCGCCATGGCGCTGGTGGCAGCACAGCGGGTTCCGGTCTGTCTGATGCATATGCAAGGCGAGCCGCGCTCGATGCAAGTGCAGCCGCATTACCGCGATGTGCTGACCGAGGTTGCGGAATTTTTGCAGCAACGTACCGCCCAGTGTCTCGCCGCCGGTATCGCTGCGGAACAAATCTGTCTCGACCCCGGCTTTGGTTTTGGCAAAACCACGACGCACAATCTGCAGTTGCTGAAAGGGTTACCGGCCATTTGCCGCCTTGGCTATCCGGTATTGGCCGGCTTGTCGCGCAAACGATTGATCGGCGATGTGACCGGCGCACCGGTTGAGCAGCGCGTGATTGGCAGTGTCGCGTTGGCGTTGCTCGCCGCGCAGAACGGCGCCCGCATTTTGCGGGTTCATGATGTCAAAGAGACCAAACAGGTTTTGCAATTGTGGCTGGCAATGGAAGCGTCGGCCGATGTCGTATCACACGGGGAATCAGCATGAGTAAACGCAAATATTTCGGCACCGATGGCGTTCGCGGCAAAGTGGGTGAGCATCCGATCAATCCCGAGTTTGTCATGAAGCTCGGCTGGGCCGCTGGCAAAGTGCTGGCCGCTGGTGGTGGCAGCAAGGTGCTGATCGGCAAAGACACCCGCATCTCCGGCTATATGTTTGAAGCAGCGCTGGAAGCCGGTCTGTCCGCCGCCGGGGTCGAGGCGCATATGCTCGGCCCGATGCCGACACCGGCGATTGCCTATCTGACCCGGACGTTGCGAGCGCAGGCAGGCATCGTAATCTCCGCCTCACACAACCCCTATTACGACAACGGCATCAAGTTTTTCTCCGCCGACGGTTTCAAGCTGCCGGATGACATCGAAGCGCGTATCGAAGCGATGATCGAAGAGCCGATGACCACGGTGGATTCGGCGCAGCTGGGGCGCGCCCGTCGGGTCAGCGAAGCGACCGGTCGCTATATCGAATTCTGCAAAGCCTCGGTGGCCGGCAATCTCAGTCTGCGTGGCCTGAAACTGGTCGTCGATTGTGCGCACGGCGCGACCTACAAAGTGGCGCCGGCAGTACTCGAAGAGCTCGGCGCGGACGTGTTTGCGATCGGCGTCGAACCCAATGGTCTCAACATCAACGACAAAGTGGGCGCGACCGCGCCGGCCATGCTTGCGCAAACGGTGCTGGAACGCGGTGCCGATGTCGGGATCGCGCTCGATGGTGATGGTGATCGGTTGATCATGGTCGATCACAAAGGCGAAACGGTTGACGGCGATGAAATCCTGTTCCTGATTGCCCGCGATGCGCTACGTCGCGGCAAGCTGCCGGGCGGCGTTGTTGGCACGGTGATGAGCAATCTTGGGCTGGAAGTGGCGCTGCGCGAACTGGGCATCGGTTTTAGCCGTGCCAAAGTCGGCGACCGTTATGTGCTGGAAATGATGCAGGAAAAAGGTTGGTTGCTTGGCGGTGAGTCCTCGGGCCACATCGTCTGCCTCGACAAAACCACCTCGGGTGACGGCATTGTCTCGGCGCTGCAAGTGCTGTCGGCGATGATGCAGAACGGTGTCAGCCTGCACGATCTGAAACACGGCATGCAGAAGTTCCCGCAGACACTGATCAACGTACCGTTGAAAGCCGGCAGCAAACCGATGGAGTCGGATGCCGTCAAACAAGCAGTGACCGCCGTCGAACAAGAGCTGGGCAATGCGGGGCGGGTGTTGCTGCGACCGTCCGGCACCGAGCCCTTGATTCGGGTCATGGTCGAAGGCCGTGAGGCCGCGCAGGTCAAGCGCTGCGCCGAGCAGATTGCTGCGGCAGTGAAAGCAGTCTGATTGGTGTGTAGTTGAACAAAAAAGCGCGTCAATCGACGCGCTTTTTTGTTTCTGGCGAGCGGCTTCGCCGCTGTCTCACACTTTCAGATTGCTGCCGACCTGTTGCAACCACTGCCGGAAATCCTCCGCCGGTACCGGCCGGCTGAAATGATAGCCCTGACCGCGATTACAACCCCAGTCGCGCAGTAGCAGCGCCTGTTCGCGCTGCTCAATGCCTTCGGCCACGACGGTCAGGCCCAAGTTGTGACCCAGCTCAATGGTCGAGCGGACAATCGCGGCATCGCCGCCGTCGGCCTGCAGATGGCGGATGAATGCCTGATCAATTTTCAACTCCTGCACCGGCAGCTTTTTCAAATACGCCAGTGAGGAGTAGCCGGTGCCGAAGTCATCAATCGCCAGCGTCACTCCGAGCTGGCGCAAGCGGCCGAGCAAGGCCATGGCGCGTTCCGGCTCATCCATAAAACCGCTTTCGGTGATTTCGAGACCGAGCAGATCCGGCGCGATCTGGCTGCTGGCCAGCGATTCGGCAATGAAATCGCTGAGGCTGTCATCGAGCAAATCATGGGTCGAAATATTCACGGCGATATGCACCGACAAACCGGAGGCCTGCCACTCGCGGCTCTGACTGAGCGCGCGGGCGATGATCCACCGGGTCAAGCGTTTGATATCGCCGGTTTGTTCGGCGAACGGAATGAAATCGATCGGCGGGATGAAGCCGCGTTGCGGATGCTGCCAGCGCACCAGCGCTTCGCAATGGCCGTGGCCATCGCCTTGCAGATCGATCTTTGGTTGATAAAACAACCGCAGTTCGTTTTCGGCAACGGCGCGGCGCAGATCACCGAGCAAACTCACATGTTCGGCACGGAACGGTTGCAAGCCCGGGTCAAAGCGGACAATGCTGCGCCGCTGCTGCCGGCTGTAATAGAGCGCGACATCGACTGCACGCAGCAGGGCGCCAGTGCGCGTGCCATCATCGGGTGCAACCGCGTAGCCAAAGCTGGCACGCAGATCGACGGTATGGCCGTCGATAACGAAAGCCTGCTGCATGCTCGCCGCCAATTGCTCGGCGATCTGCTTGGCTTCTGCATCACCGGCCGCCGGCAACAGCACACCGTATTCATCGGCACCGAGTCGCGCCAGCGTTGCTGTCTCAGGCAACCGCTGACGCAACCGCTCGCCAGCCGCTTTCAGCAACTGATCGCCAAGGGCATGGCCGAGTGTGTTGTTGATCAGTTTGAACCGATCCAGATCCAGCAGCAGCACCGCGGTCGGTTCAGCATTCTTCAACAACGTGGTCAGCTGTTCGGTGAAGTAGGTGCGATTCGGCAGTCCAGTCAGCGGATCGCGATAAGCCAGATCAAGAATTTGTTGTTCGCGATTGGCGATAGTCGCCTGCATGGTGTTGAACGCCTGGGCCAGCTCGCCGATTTCATCGCCGCTGCGGATGTCGGCATTGACCCGGTAATCACCGCTTTCCATGCGTCGTGCGGCGGCCTGCAATTGCTGCAGCGGCTTGACGATGCCGCGGGCCAGCAGCACGGTAGCGATCAGCGCCAGCAGCAGCGCCACGCCGCCGAGCAGCAACAAATAGCGCTGCAATTGCCGGTGCGGCGCCAAGGCCAGTTCGAGCGAGCGTTGCAGCACCGCGACTTCCCGGCTGTTGCTTTCACCAATAGGAACGATCAGCGTCTGGTACGGTGTGCCGTCAAGCGTTACGGTTTGCACGCTGTCACGTGCCAGCGCCACCATCTGCTGCCGTAATTGCTCGGCCAGTTCCGGAGCCAAGCTGCTGGCTTGCAGATGCCAATCGCCCGTCGCGCTGTCCTGCTGTGCTAGCTGGCCCAGAAACGAAATCTGCAGGCCGGTCAGTTTGTGCAGATCACTGACAACCTCGCCGTCAATCAGAAAAGCCATCGCGACCACGGCAACCGGCAATGGCGCCCGGACGATGACCACGACCAATTGATAAGCCTGGCCATCGAGGCTGACGATATCGCTGGCGGCGCCGTTGTCGCGCGCGCGTTGCAGCAAAGTCGGGAACGGAAAGTCGCCGCGGCTGGCACCGCTGCGACTGTCGGCCAGCAATTGGCCTTCGAGTGTTGCCGCCAAACTGAGATCGGCGCGAATGCGGCTGCGATGGCTTTGCAGTGCCGACTCGATGGTGCCGGCATCCTGGCTGGCAACCGCTTCGCGAAAACCATAGTCTGCTGCGAGCACGCGTGCCGCTTGGATCAGCTGTTGCTGATTCTGTTCCAGCGCACGCTGAAACACGCCGCGGCCGAGCAGCAATTCCTGCTGCAATTGATCACTGATGATGCCGCGCTGAACCTGACTGACCAGCAACAGCACCGCTGCAATGACCAGCAGCAACAAGCCGCCATAGGTCATTGCGAGGCGCCGACTCAGATACCGGCGCGGTATGCTGGCGGTGTGTTGCATCAGTAGTCCGGATCCTGCCGCGGTCGTTGCCGCAGCGCCAAGGTCAGCGTCAACGGCGTAGTGTGGTCGGTCACCGTAATTGCCTGCGGCTTGGCGATGCCAAGCAGATCCGGATGCCAGTATTCCAGCGTGTGCGGCCCTGGTGGCAATTGCAGCACGGCGATACCCTGCGCATTGCTGCGGCCATACCAGGGCGTGTCGACCACCAGAATATGCGCCAGCATCCAGTCATGGATATTGCAGCCGAGCGTGACCACGCCCGGTTTGTCGAACAGCACCGGCTCGGCCGGCACGCCGCTGTACAGTTTCAGCTCGAATTTTTTCGGATCAGAAAACGAGTAAACGTGATGGCGGATATTGTCCTTGTTCGGAAAGCGGATTTTGCTGCCGACCGGAACCACGCTGACATACGGCACAAACTCTTTGTTGATCTGATCGATATCGGTCAGCAAACCGGCTGGCTTGGCGGCGCTGGAAGGCACGTAGACGACGACATCGGCCAGCGGTTCGCCTGCGCTGGTTTTGATCTGCACTTGCAATTCGGCGGCGGTTGTTGTGCCGATTGCCACACCGACGCCAGCCAACAGCAGTGCTGCCATGCCATACGTGTTTCGCATCAGGGACCTGCTGCAACGGGATGCACGACTTGCGGTTTCATCGGCGCCAGCAGTGCCAGCAGCTCGTTCTTTTCCCGCGTGCCAATGCCTTGTTCGTCAAGGATGACCCGCAGCTGTTCAACCAAGCCATAAAACTCCCGCTCGGTAATGTTGAGGCCGCGGTGGACCAAACGCATGTCATCCCCCGTATAGGTACAGGGCCCACCCGCGAGCACGCAAAACTGCTCGGCCAGCTTGTCCTTGACCCGGTCGAGGTTGACCTTGTTGAAACTGCGTTTGGTCACCGGATCGGTGCTGGAGACATCGATCAGTTTGCCGGTGATGGTTTTCAGCACCGGCAGACCACCGATGCGGCTATAGAGGCTGTCATCAGCCGATAGCCGGGTTGACAGGCAGAGCAACAGCAGCAGGCAGCAGCGCAACATTTTTGACAGGCCCTCCGGGGCGATTAGCATTGAGCATAGCCAGTGACCGGATGTTGGTCATCCGAAACTGATCACTTGAAACAGGTCACCTGAAACAGGAGCGGGACATGGGCGAGGCCCTCACAGCGATCTCCGGATCGGTCATACGAGCCGTTTTGCTGTTTGCGCTAGTGCAGACGGCCAGCGTCAACGCCGATCCGGGCGGTCGCTTGCCTGCCACCGGCGGCGTGGTGTCGGTTGATGGCAGCGGCGGTGGCGGCTTGACCAGTTGGGCGCTGATCACGGGCTATGGCACCGCCGATGAGTGGGGCGGCGCCATCAGCTACACCCGGCTGCCGTTGCCCGATTACACCTTCGAAAGCACGGCGCTGACAGTGGGCCTGTTCGACCGGTTCGAGCTGAGCCTCGGTCGCCAGCGCTTTGATCTGGAAGATGTGGTGCCCGGTGAGCAGATCACGCAGGACATCGTTGGCCTGAAATGGCGTCTGGCTGGCGATGCCGTCTTTGCCCCGGACTCGGCGATGCCGCAGCTGGCCCTTGGCCTGCAGCACAAACGCAATCGCGATTTTGATTTCATCCCGGCGGCGCTGGGCGGTGAGCATGAACGCGATACCGAGCTTTATCTGGCCGCCAGTAAGCTCTATTTCGGCGCGGTGTTCGGCCACAACCTGCTGGTCAATGCCGGGCTGCGTTACAGCCGGGCCAATCAATTCGGTCTGCTGGGTTTCGGCGGCCCGGAGGGCGATGACCGCGAGTGGCTTGGCGAATTGGCGCTCGGGCTGTTCTTGACCGACAGTCTGGTGCTGGGCGCCGAATACCGGCAAAAGCCGGACAATCTCGCCTTTGCCGAAGATGACGCCCGCGATGCCTTCCTGGCTTGGGTGCCGAACCGGCGGTTTGCGCTGACGCTGGCCCGGGTCGATCTGGGCCGGATCGCCGTGACCCCAGACGATCAAACCGGCACCTATCTGCAGCTGCAGCTCAATTATTGACCAATCGTCTTCCTGCCTCGCGCGGCGACCGGTGCGTTGCTTGTAACTTGCCGGCGTCGCCGCTACCATATGCGCCCGCTTCGCCAGGCCCTTTTTTATGACCTCGTCGCGCCCGCGCATCGTTGCTGGTAACTGGAAAATGCACGGTTCGCGCGAACTGGTTCGGGCCTTGGTCCCCGCTGTGCAGCAGGCGCTGCCAGCGACCGGTCACTGCCAGGTCGTGTTCTGTCCGCCGGCGGTGTATCTCGGTGAAGTCTCCGGTTTGCTGAACCATCCGCGCTGCGCCTTGGGCGCTCAGGATGTCAGTGCCCAGAGTAGCGGTGCCTACACTGGCGAGCTGGCCGGGGCGATGCTCAAAGAGCTCGGTTGCCGGTTCAGCATTGTCGGGCATTCGGAGCGGCGCCGTTACCACGGCGAAAGCAGCGAGCTGGTCGCGGCCAAAGCGGCGGCGGCACTGGCAGCAGGATTACGGCCGATCATCTGTGTCGGCGAAACTCTGGCCGAGCGCGAAAGCGAGCGGACCTGGGCGGTGTTGGAACAGCAGCTGACGGCGATTGCCGGCTTGCTCCAGCACGAACGGGCCAGCGAATTGGTGTTGGCTTACGAACCGGTCTGGGCCATTGGCACCGGCCGCACCGCGACGCCGCAGCAGGCGCAGTCGGTACACGGGCAGGTCCGGGCGTGGCTGAAACAGCAGGCGCCGGCCTTGGCCGAGCAGCTGCCGATTCTGTACGGCGGCAGTGTAAAAGCAGATAACGCGGCGGCGCTGATGGCGCAGCCGGATGTGGACGGAGCCCTTGTCGGGGGCGCCTCCTTGCAGGCAGATGAGTTCATCGCCATTTGCCGCAGCGCTGGATAAGCGCTGAGAGAAAAGTCGGAAAAGACTGACATGTACGAGATTTTGCTGGGTCTGTTTCTGGTCATCGCCTTGGCGTTGGTCGGCATCATCCTGCTGCAACAGGGCAAAGGCGCCGATCTGGGCGCATCGTTCGGTGCTGGCGCCTCCAACACCGTGTTCGGTGCCGCCGGTTCGGGCAATTTTCTGACCAAGGCCACCTGGGCGCTGGCGCTGGTGTCCTTGGTGATCCTGCTGGTGCTCGGCTATCTGGCCAGCCACCGCGATCAAGCCGTGCAAGCCACTGACGATGTCTTCGCCGATCAGCCGGCAAGCGAAATCCCGGCGGCTGCTCCGGCAACCGATGCGGCTGCCGTGCCAGCCACGGATGTGCCGGTCGCTGCGGAAGCGGCACCTGCCAACAGCGATGTCCCGGCCGCTCCGGCTGAGCAAGCGCAACCGGCCAACGATGTGCCGACGCCCTGAGGGCAGCGCAGGTCGCTCGACCTGAACAATTCGCGGAAGTGGTGAAATTGGTAGACACACCATCTTGAGGGGGTGGCGCCGCAAGGCATGAGGGTTCAAGTCCCTCCTTCCGCACCAATTTACCGGCCGGGTTCTCCGGTCGGCCTGAAAGGAGAATGGCATCTGTCCGCAAGACGATGCCATTTTTTGTTGCCTTCCACGGAGCGGAAGGTGGTTCCTGCGCCGACCCAGCCGGTAGCGCGGGGCTGTTATCAGTGGGATCTGACCGGCGTTGTTGCAAGCGATTGCAACCAAGAACATCAGCTCCGGACCTGGCACCGACGTTGCGATGCGTCAGAAAAAGCCGGCCGGAAGCTGCTAAAATTCCGTGGTTTTGTCCTACCACGATTGTGCGGTCGCTGACGGGGTTTTCAGCTACGCGGCCGCAGGGTGAACAACATGCTGCAGAACTACACTCCCATCCTCGTGTTCATGGGGGTCGGGCTCGGCCTTGGCACCGTTTTGGTTGCCCTCGGTTGGCTGCTCGGCTACCTGTTCGGTCGGCACAAGCCGGATCCGGCCAAGAATGCGCCGTTCGAATGCGGTTACGACGCGTTTGAAGACGCCCGCATGAAGTTCGATGTGCGTTTCTATCTGGTCGCCATCCTGTTCATCATTTTCGATCTCGAAATCGCCTTCCTGTTTCCCTGGGCTGTGGTGATCAACGAGATTGGCTGGTTCGGCTTCTGGGCCATGGCGGCGTTCCTGGGCCTGCTGGTTGTCGGTTTCATTTACGAATGGAAAAAAGGCGCCCTTGAGTGGGAATAAACCGGGCGGTTGACCTCATCGGGTTGCCCGGTTCGTGCGCGTTTTTTTCTCGTTAATGCATCAAGAGGATTCCGGAATGGCTGTTGAAGGCGTCGTGGAAAAAGGCTTTGTCACCACCTCGGTCGACACCTTGGTGAACTGGGCCAGCACCGGTTCAATGTGGCCGATGACCTTCGGTCTCGCCTGCTGCGCGGTCGAGATGATGCACGCCGGGGCGTCGCGTTATGACCTCGACCGTTTCGGCATCGTGTTCCGGCCGAGCCCGCGTCAGTCCGACGTGATGATCGTCGCCGGCACGCTGACCAATAAAATGGCGCCGGCGCTGCGCCGCGTTTATGACCAGATGCCAGAACCGCGCTGGGTCATTTCGATGGGTTCCTGCGCCAATGGCGGTGGTTACTATCACTATTCCTACGCCGTGGTCCGCGGTTGCGACCGCGTCGTGCCTGTCGATATTTACGTACCGGGCTGCCCGCCGACGGCGGAAGCGCTGCTGTACGGTCTGATCCAGCTGCAAAACAAGATACGCCGCACCAACACCATCGCGCGGCAAGCCTAAGGAATTCGCTCATGCAATTGGCCGAACAACTGACGGCACATTTCGGCGCGCGCCTGCAGGCCTGCGTTGTCGATCGTGACGAAATCTCCATTGAAGTCTCGCGCGAAGATTATCTTGGCGTCTGCCAGGAATTGCGCGACAAGGAAGCGTTCCAGTTCAAGCAACTGATCGATCTCTGCGGTGTCGATTACTCGCAGTACGGCGCCACCGAATGGGAAACCGAAGACGCCTCCAGCGCCGGCTTCTCACGCGGTGTCGATCGCGAACAGCCGCGCGAAGCGAATTGGAGCAAACCGCGGTTTGCCGTGGTTGTGCACTTGCTGTCGGTCAGCAACAACCAGCGCGTGCGCGTGCGCGTGTTTGTCGACGAGCAATTCCCGATCGTGGCCAGCGTGTCCGAGCTGTGGCCGGTCGCCAACTGGTTCGAGCGCGAAGCGTTCGACATGTACGGCATTCTGTTCGACGGTCACAACGATCTGCGTCGGCTGCTGACCGATTACGGTTTTGTCGGCCATCCGTTCCGGAAAGATTTCCCGCTGATCGGCAATGTCGAAATCCGCTATGACGCCGCGCAAGCCCGCTGCGTCTACGAGCCGGTGTCGATCGAACCGCGCGTGCTGGTGCCGCGCGTCATTCGCCACGATCAGCGTTACAGCGCGAAGAAGGCCTAAAGAAATGGCAGAAATTCGTAACTACACCATCAACTTCGGCCCGCAACACCCGGCCGCACACGGCGTGCTGCGTCTGATTCTGGAGCTGGACGGCGAAACCATCGTCCGCGCCGATCCGCATATCGGGCTGCTGCACCGTGGCACCGAAAAGCTGGCCGAGAGCAAGCCATTCAACCAGAGCATCGGTTACATGGACCGGCTCGACTACGTCTCGATGATGTGCAACGAGCACGCCTACGTGATGGCCATCGAGAAATTGCTCGGTATTGAAGCGCCGATCCGCGCGCAATACATCCGGGTGATGTTCGACGAAATCACCCGCATTCTGAACCACCTGCTCTGGCTCGGCGCGCACGGTCTCGACATCGGTGCGATGACCATGTTCCTGTACTGTTTCCGTGAGCGCGAAGCGCTGATGGACTGCTACGAAGCGGTGTCGGGTGCGCGTCTGCACGCCACCTATTACCGTCCGGGCGGCGTCTACCGCGATCTGCCGGATCGCATGCCGCAGTACCAGGCGTCGAAATTCCGCAGCGAGAAAGACACCAAGAAACTCAATGAAATGCGTCAGGGCTCGATGCTCGATTACCTGTGGGCATTCACCGAGGATTTCCCGAAGCGTGTCGACGAATACGAAGCCCTGCTGACCGACAACCGGATCTGGAAACAGCGCACCGTCGGTATCGGCGTGGTGTCACCGGAACGCGCCTTGGCGCTCGGCCTGACCGGCGCAATGCTGCGCGGCTCGGGCGTGGTCTGGGATCTGCGCAAGCACCAACCCTACGAAGTCTACGACAAGCTCGATTTCGACATCCCGGTTGGCAAGAACGGCGACTGCTACGACCGTTACCTGGTTCGGGTCGAAGAGATGCGTCAGTCGAACCGGATCATTCGTCAGTGCATTGACTGGCTGCGCAAGAATCCGGGCCCGGTCATGGTCGACAACTACAAGGTTGCGCCGCCGCGTCGCGAAACCATGAAGCACGACATGGAAGCGCTGATTCACCACTTCAAGTTCTTCACCGAAGGCTTCTGCGCGCCGGAAGGTGAGGTGTACAGCGCTATCGAACACCCGAAAGGGGAGTTCGGTATTTACCTGATTTCCGACGGTGCCAACAAACCTTATCGCGTCAAAATTCGCGCGCCGGGTTTCGCCCACCTGTCTGCCATTGATGAAATCGGTCGTGGCCACATGCTGGCCGACATCGTTGCGATCATCGGAACGATGGACATCGTGTTCGGGGAGATTGACCGCTAATGAGCACGCATACTTCCAATCAGCCGAATCCGGGACCAGTTAATCAAAACCGGCTGAAAGAACTGCTGCCAGCCTCGGCGATTGCCGAAATCGAAGTCTGGCTGGCCAAGTACCCGCCGGATCGCCGTCGCTCGGCCGTCATGGGCGCGCTGACGATTGCCCAAGATCACCTGAATCACCTGAGCACCGACACGATGGATGCGGTGGCCGATTACCTCGGCATTCCGCGCATCGCCGCTTATGAAGTGGCGACGTTCTACTCGATGTATCAGCTGCAGCCGGTTGGCAAGCATGTGATCAACGTCTGCACCAACGTCAGCTGCATGCTGCGCGGCTCGGATCAGATCGTCGATCACCTGCAGAAAAAACTCGGTATCGGCTTCAAGCAGACCACCAAAGACGGCAAGTTCACCCTGCGTGAAGTCGAGTGTTTGGCCGCTTGTGGTGGTGCGCCGTGCTGCCTGATCGACAAGACTTACCACGAAAATCTGACCCCGGAAAAAGTGGATCAGATTCTGGCCAAGCTGGATTAAGAGAGCTCGCAAGATGATCGACGTCGCTTACCAGTTGCATAAAGGTCCGGTCTGCTACCGGACCATCGGTCTGCCGGAACCGTGGTCGCTGAAGACCTACGAATCGGTTGGTGGTTACGCCCAGTGGCGCAAAATCATCAACGAAAAGATTCCGCCGGAACAAATCATCGAGTCGCTGAAGCTCGGCAACCTGCGTGGTCGCGGTGGCGCCGGCTTCCCGACCGGTCTGAAGTGGTCGTTCATGCCGCGCAATGCCCCGGGCCAGAAGTACATGGTCTGCAACGCCGACGAAGGCGAGCCGGGCACCTACAAGGATCGCGACATCCTGCGCTTCAATCCGCATCAGCTGATCGAAGGCATGGCGATCGGTGCGTATGTCATCGGCGCGACCGTTGGTTACAACTACATTCGCGGTGAGTTTTATGAGCCGATCATGCGGTTCGAGAACGCGCTGAAGGAAGCCTATGCCGCCGGTTTGATCGGCAAGAACATTCTCGGCAGCGGTATCGATTTCGATCTGTTCAC
>CAMLNB010000051.1 GCA_946481205.1 uncultured Kangiella sp.
GACAAGCCGAGCGTGCCGCCAAGTGCCAACACCATTCCTCGACTGGGTTGGGCTTTACCGCTTTCCAAAAAGCTCAGGTGGCGTTGCGACAGACCAGCCGTCAGCGCCGCTTGCAGTTGCGATTGACCGCTGCCACGACGATACGCGCGTAGCCGTTCGCCAAAGCTGGCTTGATTGCTGAGCTTGTCGGTGGCAGGACGAACAGGAAATGCGGTCATCATGGCAACTCTCTGCAGTGAGTGCTACAGCGAGGCTAGCAGTTTCATGCCGCTGTGGGCTCTGCGGTCGCTGGTACTAAGTCACAGATCCCGTCCGCGTATCGCTGACATTGCCTGAAGCCAGCGATACGCACATCTGTATTGCGGATTAGGGCAGGCAGATCTCGCCGATCATGACGTCGGTGATGGTGTAGTCGCCGATCTTCTTGCCGGAAAAATACAGGTGGCCGGTTGCCCCGGCATATCTGCCGGTGCCGCCGGTGAATTCAGCAAAACCACTGAAGAAACGTCGTGCTGGCTCGACGGCACTGACCGACGAGATGCCGGTTTCGCGAGCGGTCAGCGTGCCGTTTGCCAGGGTAAATACCGAGATCTGACTGAATGACACGGTCTTACTCGGTTCTGGTGTGGTGGCAGGGCCCATCGCAGCGCTGTCGATGGTCGAATAGATGGTGCCGTTCATCCCGCGATTGCCTTCGATGGTACCAGCCGAACAGGCACCGAGCGGACTGGTGCAGCCTTCGGTGGTTTTGGTATCCACGACGTGGGCATGGAAATTTTTACAGCCATGCCAGCGCTGGGACAACGGGGTGTTGTCATCGCTGTCGCTTGCGATGGCGCTGACGGGAAGGGTGAGCAGCAGTAGATACATGCTCCAACGGTTCATTGGCACCTCCTGATTTGCTATGACAACCATCGTCTGCCGATGGGTGACAGCATTGGGCTGCCACGCGTATAGCTCACTGCATGGCGATACCAACAACAATTACGTCGGAGGTAATAGCGGCAGGGGATTATTACCGAGTGGGGGCTGTCACTGGAGGATGCGGTTCGATAACGATCTCCGGCGAAAAGACGACTGCCGTTATCGAACCGTGACGGGGCATTGCTTCTATGTCGCTGCGATTGCTGCACGTAGACGCTGTTGCCGGCGATGCTGACGCCACGCCAGCATCAGCAGCACCGCAAAACCGAGCACGCTCAACAGTGAGATCAAGTTACCGAGATGACGATACGGCGTGGGCCGATGCTGCAAGACCAGATCCGTCAGCAGCAACACGGGTTCATGCTGCTGGCTGCGCTGGCTACTCAGAATGCGGCCGCTGGCGTCGGTGATTAAGCTCAGACCATTATTGTTCGGGCGGATCAAGGCCACGCCATTTTCGATGGCACGGTAGCGGGCGATCTCGGCCCGACCGTTGGCGACTGCCGGATAGTCATACGACGGATTGATCAGCACATCGACTTGCTGGTTCGCCGCTTGCCGCATGAAGCTGGGAAAATCGGCGTCCCAGCAAATGCTCAAGCCAAACCGACCCCATGGCGTATCGACAACCGCGAGCTTGCCGTCGCCAGCGATGGTGTGCTCTGCGAATTGACCGTGGTTCTTGTGATAGACCGTGCGGATCAGACCTTGTGGGTCAATCCAGATCAGTTTGTTGTGGCGCTTGTCCGCAAACGGACGATCGAGATGAAACAGCGCCATGACCAAGTGCACCTGCTCGGCTTTGGCCAAATGCTGACCGGCGCGAATGGCCTCGTCTTCCTTGTTGGAGGCTATCGCCAAAGCACCTTCGGCCCAGACAATAATCTTTGCGCCCTGTCGTGCTTGCTGTTGCGACAACGCCAGCCAATCGTTCAGATTCTGTTGATCGGTAATGGCCGGATCATGTTTACGGGCGATGCTGGCGACGCGTACGCGCGACTCGTGATTTGGCAACTCGCTGACGATGTTGACCCGGCTGGCCAGCAGGCCCCAGCCGAGCAACAGCGCCAAGGCAACGCTGTAACACTGAACCCAGCGACGCAGCGCCGGCCATTGTTGCCGCTGCCGTATCGCCGTTGCCGCAATGGCCGCGCCCCAGGCCAGCACAAAACTGACACCATCGACACCGGTGACGGCTGCCAATTGCGCCAGTGGATTATCGGCACCAATGCCGTAGCCGAGCATGCCGTAGCTGCCGGTGGGGTCGCTGATGTGGCGCAGGTAATCCGTGCTGACCAGCGCGCTGGGCAGCACCAGCGTGGCCAATGCGGTCGGCAAGCGCGTGTGCATCATTCGATCCGCCAGATACGGCAGCAAACCGAGCAAGCAGCTGGCGAAAACCGTCAGCGTCCATTCGGTTTGGTTCATGAACGGCGCGAAATCCGCCATGGCCCACGCCCACGCCAGTGACTGCGCCAGCCAAGCCAGCACAAATCCGCGCACCGCCGGTTGTGAGCGCAGATAAAGCAGCATCAGCAAGGGAAAGCTAAGGTGCAGCAGTGGCACGGTCCAGCGTTCGGCCAAGCAACCGGCGAGCACTGCTGCGAGCAGCCAAAGCTGGGCCGTCAGGGTATCCCGTGAGGGCCACATCGACGAGAGGCGAGATGAAGACGGATTAGGCGCCATGGCGCATTCCTTGTGGGCGAGCGGGCAGATTCCGCGCTGCCAGCATCGAAAAACCAATCAGGCAAGTCGTGATGCCGCGATGAGCGCATGGTGAAAAGTTGTGAAAAGCCGCGAAATCGGTCTTATGCAGCGCCGTACCGCCAGCTTGCCTGCGGTTCTGCTTTGTTACACTGGCACTCTTTAGCGGGTGCGCGAACGAGCAGGGTGGCGACCCGCGTTGGCGCGCCACCACGGCATGCCGCAAAGCGAGATCTGTTGTACCTCATGACCAACGAATGGACGCAAGTAGGCGAGTGGACGCTGCACCCAGACCGGCTCAGCCTGAGGCACGCCGAGCAGGAGCGCGTGATCGGCGCCCAGAACATGGCGCTGCTGCAGTTTCTGGCGGCGCGGCCGAATGAGTTGGTCAGCCGCGAGCAACTGCTGCAGGAGGTGTGGCGTGGCGTTATCGTCAATGACAATACGCTATCGAAAGCCATTGCCGAGTTGCGCAAGGCGCTGGGCGATGAGAGCAAGCAGGCGCGTTACATCCAGACGGTGCCGCGTCGCGGTTACCGTTTGATTGCGCCGGTACATCGCAGTGAGCAGCCGGTAAGTGCGGCGATTGCATCATTGTCCGGGGGAGCCGTGGTGGCTACGGCGACCGTCGGCAACCGATCACGGTGGTTGCTGTTGTCGCTGAGTGCGGCGTTGCTACTGTTCGTTCTGATCGTCGGTTCGCTTGCACTCTGGTTTCGTGATCAGGCCGCGCCTTTGGCGCGCGAGCGTTTCAGTCAACTGCGGCCGTTCACCAGTGAGCCCGGCCTGGAATTGCAACCGGCCTTTTCGCCCGATAATCGCTGGGTGGCTTATGTGGCTTACCCTCTTGCAAGCAGCACGGGTGAGATCCGGTTGCGGGCGATGAATGGTGAGCGGCAGATTACGCTACCGATAGCCGCGGGTGCGCCGGAAACACCGAGCTGGTCACCGGACGGTCAGTACTTGGCTTACTTGCTGCGTTCGGGCAATGGCTGTGAGGTGCATGTTGTCCGGTTGGCGGAAGCCAGTCTTGAACCGATTGACGATCATGTGGTGTCCACTTGTTACAACAGCAGCATTGGGCTCGGCTCGCTGCAGTGGTCGCGTGATGGCAATGCGCTGCTGTTCCGCAAACTGCGCGATGGTAGCGCGCCGCTGGTGCAACAGGATTGGCGCCGCGGTACCGAGCAAGTGCTTGGCGATATTTACCCCTATGTTTTCGCGATGCACCCTAACCGACCGCAACTGGCTTACGCGGACGTGGCGCCGATGAGTACGACGCTGCATGTACTGGATCTGGCGACCGGTGAAAAGACGGCGCGATTGACCCGTCCGGAGGTGTTCTTTGGCATGGCGTGGGACCCACAGTCGTCCGGCATCCTGACGACGCGCAGCTTGGTCGGCGGCCAATTGGAATACCTGCACGAAGATGGCCGACGTGAATTGCTTTTGCCCAGCTCCGATGCGTTGATCGATCCGGCGTTCTCCCGTGATGGCAAGTTGCTGGCCGTGGTGCAAACACGGATGACCTACGATCTCTGGCAGGTCGAGTTGTCAGCCGATGGGGCAGTCGATGGGGCTGTCGATAACCGCAGCGCCGCGATGACACTTGCTTCCGCGCCACAACGACCGGGCAAGCCGCTGATTCAATCCAATCGATTTGATTATTCGCCGCGCTATTCTCATTCTGGTCAACGCTTGGCGTTTTTCTCGACCCGTAGCGGCGGCCCGGCGGTGTGGCTGGCCAACGCGGATGGCAGCGATCAGCGGCAGGCGTTTGCACTGCCGGTTGATGGTGCAAAAGATCAACGCGCCAATAGCGATGCCAGCAACGACGATACTTCGAATACTGGTTTCGCGCCGATGCCAACGCATCTGCGCTGGTCACCTGACGATCGCTACTTGCTGATTGGCGCAACCGATCTGGCGACTTATCTCTATGATTTTGTCTCAGGCCAGCTGCGACGCCTGAATCCGCCGGACAGTCAAACGCTGAATCCAACCTGGTCGCATGATGGCCGCCATATCTATGTCAGTCGTCAACAGGACAACGATTGGTGGATCTGGCAACTGGATTTACAAAACGAGCACTGGCAGCCGGTTGCCCAGTTGCGCGGTGCGATGGCCGAGGCGAGCGCGGATGGCAAATCGCTGTACGTTCTGAGCCACGGCGGTCGTGAACACGGTGGGCTTTGGCTGTATGACCGGCAAAGCGGCCAGACCGAGCGCGTATTGCCGGAATTGATGCGTCGAAACTGGCAGAATTTTTCGGTTACTGCCAGCGGCTTTCACTACCTGCACGAGCAGGATGGCGTGTTGACGGTTTATGCCTGGAGTCGCCAGCACGGTGCGCGTGTGGTGTTGCCGCTGATGCCGGCACAGGAAGCCGGGCCGCTGTTTGTCGATTTCACGGTGGCGCCAGATCAGCGCCGGCTGGTCTATACGATGTTGGCAGATTTCGAAAGTGACATCATGTTGCTGCAGTGACGCCGCAAATCCGGTATTTCAGTTACGGCGTGATCGCCGTCGATTCGCTGGCAGTGGTTTCCCGAACTGGCGTGTGCCCGCTGACATACTGTACCTGCCAGCGTTGCTCTAGCTGTTTCAGTTTGCTGCCAATCTCGCTGCCGATCGCGATTTGCGGCTGTGAGCTTTCATAGCCGTCTTGCTTTTCCCGTTCAGCGATGGCGAGTTTGGCTTGCTCAAACGCTGCGACAAACGAATGTTGCTGACCCAGGGCTTCGTCAAAATAGGCTTTGCCAAAGTAGGTGAATTCGGCTTCGTTGCTACAACCAAAGGAGTTGCGATCGGCCGAGGCGGCGGTGATGACCAGCGTGTTCGGATCCTGCAAGGGTTCGACGAAGATGCCGGAGAAGCAGGCTGAAACCACCAATACCCGATGCTTGATCCCGGACTCATCCAGCGCCTGCCGCAGATCCTGCGGTTGCAGATTGTTCAGCTCGAACGGCCAGAACTCGAAAGCAAAGCCTTGCTCTGCTGAACCGTGTGAAGTGAGGAATAGAAACAGCACATCCTCTTCCCGGTCCATCACCGAGCCGATGTGATTCAGCGCCAACTTCAAGCTGGTCAGGCTGGCAACGGCTTCACGCTCCAGACTTGCGCTGTTGCTGATCAAGCGCAGGCTACGGCCCTCGGTATCGAAACGTTGCTGGAACAACTGTTCGACGCTCAGCACTTCTTTCATGAACACATCTTGGCTGGCATAGCCAGCGATGCCAAGCCAGTACAGATCGGTGACACCGGGGCGCTGGGCCTGCAGACGATTCAGTTGTTCCTGCAACAATCCGGGCTGACGATAAAAGGCCGCTTCAGCGATCAGCTGCGGGCCGGGCATTTCCTGTTCAAGCTCAGCGGCGCTCGGTGGTTGCGCCAGCCACAAACTGCGGTCATACCATAAGCTGCTGAGTGGCAAGCCCAGCAGCAGCAAATGGACGAGGATGCTGATGGCGGTGTAGCGCCAGCGCAGCTCCAGCAAGCGCATGCCGGCAACGCTAGCTGCAAGGCACAGCCACAGCGTTGGCAAATAATAGAACCACCACATCCAGCTTGTGGCTGTGATGGTTTCCGGCAGCATCGCGAGCAATTGGAAATACAGATGGCCTGTCACATCAAGCAGCAGCAACAGGCTGGTGCACAGCAGCAGCAGGGGCAAGGTGCGCCACGCATAGCGGCTGCCAGTGCTGATGAGCGTAGAGACGACAAGCAGCAGCGCCAACGGGAACAGCGCGCCAATCAAGCCGTTGGCGTTCCAGCGGCCATCGATGCCGACTGTGCTGAAATCACGCAGCCACAGGCTCAGCAAATAGAGCAAGGCCAGCAGCAGCCAGCCGGACCAGCTGATCCGCAGCTGATGCAGCGAAACCGGCAGAAACAAAGCGGCGCGAGCACCCGCCAGCAGATTGATGCCCAGTGCGCGCAGTGTCGTCATTTGCATTTCAGCAGAGTTCCATGGCTGACTGACTATGCCTGTTCTGAAGTGGCTTGTCGCAAAGGGTTTGCTGGCAAGCCTGCTCAGGTGCCGCTACGAATATTCTCGTGAATGCCTTGGCTACGCAGATAATCTTCGTAGTTGCCGCCGAAATCAATGATGCCTTCTGGCGTCATTTCGATAATACGGGTGGCCAGCGAGGATACGAACTCACGGTCGTGGCTGACGAAAATGAGCGTGCCGGGATAATTTTCCAGCGCCAGGTTCAGCGCCTCAATGGATTCCATATCAAGGTGGTTGGTCGGTTCGTCCATCACCATGACATTGGGCCGGGTCAGGATCAGTTTACCGAACAGCATGCGGCCCTGTTCGCCACCGGACAAAACCTTTACCGATTTGCCGATTTCATCGCTGGAGAACAGCATCCGACCGAGCGTGCCACGTACCAGCATTTCACCGCCCTTGGTCCATTGCTGCATCCAGTCGAACAAGGTCCAGTCCTGGGCAAAGTCGGCGGCATGATCTTGCGAGTAGTAGCCAACTTCGGCGCTGTCGGTCCATTTGACCGTACCGCTGCTTGGCGTCAGTTCGCCCATCAGGCAGCGCAGCAAGGTGGTTTTGCCGATACCGTTCGGACCGATGATGGCGACGCGATCACCGGCATCAATCTGCAGGCTGAAGTTCTTGATCAGCGGTGCGCTGCCTGGATAGGCATAAGTGAGCTTGTCGAGCGTGATCGCCTGACGGTGCAGCTTTTTGTTCTGATCAAACCGGATGAATGGGCTGACCCGGCTCGACGGTTTGACTTCTTCCAGTTCGATTTTCTTGATCTGGCGCGCACGCGAGGTGGCTTGTGCCGACTTGGAGGCGTTGGCCGAGAACCGGCTGACGAATTGTTGCAGTTCGGCAATCTGGGCTTTCTTCTTGGCGTTGTCAGCCAACAGACGATCGCGTGCGGCAGTCGAGGCCACCATGTAATCGTCGTAGTTGCCCGGGTACACACGCAGCTCGCCGTAATCCATATCGGCCATGTGGGTGCAGACGCTGTTCAGGAAGTGACGATCGTGCGAGATGATGATCATCGTGCTGTTGCGCTCGTTGAGAATGCCTTCGAGCCAGCGAATGGTGTTGATGTCGAGGTGGTTGGTCGGCTCATCGAGCAGCAACACATCCGGATCGGCAAACAAGGCTTGTGCAAGCAGCACACGCAGTTTCCAACCCGGGGCAACGGCGGTCATCGGGCCGAAATGTTGTTCCACCGGAATGCCAAGGCCGAGCAGCAATTCACCGGCGCGCGCTTCGGCGGTGTAACCGTCGTATTCGGCGAACTGCACTTCCAGTTCGGCCACTTTCATGCCGTCGGCTTCACTCATTTCCGGCAGCGCGTAAATGCGATCGCGTTCGGCGCGAATGCGGGCGAGTTCGGCATGGCCCATGATCACCGTATCGATTACGGTGAACTCTTCAAAGGCGAACTGATCCTGGCGCAGTTTGCCGAGCCGGACGTTCGGTTCCAGCATGACTTGGCCCGCGGACGGTTCCAGATCGCCACCGAGGATTTTCATGAAGGTGGATTTGCCGCAGCCGTTGGCGCCGATCAGACCGTAGCGGTTGCGGTTACCAAAGTTGACGTTGACGTTTTCGAACAGGGGCTTGGCCCCGAATTGCATGGTGATATTGGCGGTAGCGATCACAACAGGTTCCGGCGCGGCTGGGGTTTATCAAATGCCCGGCGGCCGATGTTGGTATGCAGTTACCAGTTGGGCGGCCGCCCGAAAAAGGGCGGCGATTGTCTCATGACCGGATTGCTCAGTCACTGAGCAATTTCGCCAGTTTTCCGGCTGTTGTTTGGGTCTGGTCCGCTGTTGCTGACGCGCGGCTACCAGCGCCAGCTCAGCCGCAGCCAGCTCTCGCGGCCACGGCCCGGCAGGCTGCGCTCGATCTGGCCTGCATCGTTGAGGCCGAAGCCGGCCAGGGCGCTGAGGGTGCGGTAGTCCTGGTCGAACAGGTTATTGATGGTCAGGCTCAGTTCGAGCGGTTCGGCCAGTGACCAGATCGCATGGGTACGCCAGAGCCAGTAGCCGTCCTGGTCTGGCAATTCATCAATGTGGCCGATGTACTCAGCAGCGATATGCCAGCTCCAATGGTCGGCGGCATAGCTGAGGTCGGTACCGCCCGAATGCCGCGGGGTGTTGTCTTCAGCAGATGATTGGCCGGTGCTGTTGCCAAGCGACTCATCGACATCGGCAATCCAGCTCAATTGCACACGGCTGCGCCACTGCGAGCCGAGCGGCAGTAGCCAGTCCAGTTCGGCGCCGCGTACTTTCAGCTCGCCTGTGTTGGTGAATTGCCGCAGCCCCGGCGCGATAAATTCTGAGGTGATTTGATCGCGTATGGTCTGTTCAAACACGGACGCTTCGAGCCGCCATTGCGCTGACTCATGCAGCCATTGCAGTTCGCTGGTGCGGCTGTGTACGGCATCGAGATCGGCGTTGCCGAGTGATACCGGATTTCCGGTAGTGAATAGCTCATTGAGTGCCGGCGCGCGATAGGCGCGGCCGAACATCAGCTTGATCGTGTCCTGTTCGCTGGCATGGAATTGCACAGCGAGACGTGGACTGGTTGCAGAACCGAAATCGCCGTACTTGTCATAACGAACACCGAGCGTGGTCTGCCATTGTGTTGACCATTGCTGCTGGCCTTGCAGATACACGCCAGTGATATCGCGATCAGTTGGCGGCATCAGTGGGTTGACGGCCTGCACAGAGCCGACGTAAGCGCCATCAGTCAGTCGGTAGTTGGAGTACAGCGAAGCCTGCTCGATTTCTTCCGATGACCGGCGCAAACCGGCATTGAATGTCTGTGTTGCGGAGTGCCGATACTCGGCATCAAAGGTAACGGTATCCACCGCCATTTCGACCAAAAAACCACCGAGCCAATCGGCAGCAAGGAAAGTGCCCGTGCCCTGTTCAGCGCGATTGGCGTAGCTGTACTGGTCAATCAGCGTGCGGCTCAGTTGGCTGCTGAATTGCCAGTTACCGTCGGTACTTTGCCATTGTCCGCGTAAACCGGTTTCGCGGACATCCTGTTCGGTTCTGTTGTCCGGGTGAACAAAGTTGACCTGGTAGAACGCATCGAGTTGCTGCGACGAGCTGCGGCCATACAATTCAAACTGGCGATAGCCCAGCATTGCTGACCAGTCATTGGCCTCGACCGGATCGCGAATGCTGCTGACACGATCATTGACATCAAAAATATCCGTGTAGCGCTGACCATCTGATTGCAGATGATTGAGGTGGGCATTGCCGCGCCAATCGTCTGTGTTGAACGAGGCGCTGACGCTGGCTTCTCTGGCGCCATTATTGCCGACGCCAAGATACGCCTGGTTGGCATCGGTGCGGCTGATGATATTGATCACGCCGAGCAGGGCGCTGGAACCATACAGTGCCGAACCGGGACCGCGGATGATCTCAACACGCTCGGCGTTTGCCAGCGAATGCTGGAACATCTGCGCGGTGCCACCGTTGTAGGGATTGTTGAGGCGACGACCATCTACCATCAGCAGCAGCATGGTGTTGTAGTCATCACGGATGCCGCGGCTTTCGTAGCTGTCCAACCACGGACTGGTGCCGCTGTTGCGGTAGCTGCGCATGCCCGGGACGTAAGCCAGCAGTTCCGCGAGGGTACGTATGCCCATCCGGCGCAGATCGGCTTCGGTGAAAACGGTGACAGCACTGGCGGCATCGCGCAGCTTCTGGCTGCTGCGTGAGGCCACGGTGACCTGAATCTGAGTCAGTTCTTCCAGCGACAATTCAAACAGCTGATTGACATCACTGGCGTTGAGGTGCGGCGGCGTCAACAAGGCGCCGAGCCAAGCGAAGACCGCTGCTTTCGTTGGCATCGTGCACTCCCGGTCCGATCGACACGCAGAAGTATAGATCTGCCAGAGGAAACCAGCCGTGGCAGGGGTCTCGAATCCAATGCCATAGCGGCTGTGGCAAGCTTGCCGGGATGCGGCGCTGCAACACGCAGCGCCGCCGTGGTTCAGTACTGGAGCCGCAGCTTGACCAGCAGCTGATCGGCATCGCGCAAGGCAAGCGCGTCATCGAACATTTCGCCGGGCGAATCGGCGCCGTCATTGCGCTCCGAGAATCCGCCGCGGGCATAGACGACAAACAGATCGGACAGCGAGCCGAGCTTGTAGCGGTAACGCAGCTGCAGGCCAAACGTATTGATGTTCAGGTCGGCCACCGGCGTACCGGCGGCCAGCATCTGCTCATTGACCAGGTCATAGCGCATGCCGTGATCGGCGGCGATGGCCAGCCACTGGGTTTTCAAGCGCAGCTCATGCTGATCAGTCGGGAACCAGCTCAGCGCCAGACTGGCGTTATACATATCGCGCTTGTAGCGAGTGAAGGTGTTGTCTTGTTCCCAGATCAACCAGTCCGGGCTGTTGCGTTGTTCGATCAAGCCTTCAATGGTCAGGTTGTCACCAAAATAATGCGTGTGCAGCAACCAGAACTGATCGAACGGTTCGCTCAGACCCTCTTCTTGACTGAAGTAACCGATTTCCCATGCGCTGTCGCCGCGCCGCGTCGTCGACAGAAACGCTTCAATTGTGGTCTTGCCCGGCATATCCCAGTTGCCGTTGCCACGTGAGATCAAATCGTCTTCACCGGCTTGCTGATAGATCGCTTCAATCTCGGCGTAATCGCCTTCTTGGCCACGCAAGCGAGTGGTCAGGCGCGCCATGTCACCGATGTCATCACCTTGCTGGTTGCGGCGGGGTTTGACCTTGCCTTCCCATTCGACTTCCCGCACCAACGCGTCATTGCTGAAACCCGTTTGTACCCAGCGCGATTGCCACGCCAACTGGCGAAGGTTGCCGCGCTGCCAATAACCCATGTCGTTGATGATCAGATCGTCGCCGTAGCTGACCGCTTCAAACGTATGCTGCGATGCCACCGACGGGTTGATATCCAATGTCAGCCAGCCGCCGTCACCGCGCTTGTGATCAGCGAGCAGGCCAGAGCCGGTATCAATCTCACTGCGCAAAGCCTGCATACGAAAGCGTACGCTGTCACTGAATTCGGTTTCGATGTCGGCACCGTGCACGGTGGCTTCGCGCTCAAGGAACGGGCTTTCGGTGTTCAACAACAGATAGCCGAGCTGCAGATCACCAAATCGATACTTGGGCCGCAGCGCCTGAAAGCGGCGACCGATGTCATCGTTATAATCGGCTTCTTGAGCGCCAAGGTAACTGAGTGAGCCGCTCCCGTTGGCCGTACGCATCTTGACTGCAGCATCAATATCCGCGATGCCTTTGCCATCGTCGCGTGAGCCGCCGATGCGGCGGGTGTAAATCAGCTGACCGCTGTCCGGCAAGGCGAAAACAAAGTCGTCATTGTTCTCGGTGAAGAACGGCCGCTTGTCGGAGAAGAACACTTCGATGGCGGAAAAATCCACTACCAGATCGTCGCTTTCGACCTGACCGAAATCCGGATTCAAGGCACCGACCAGCTGGAACGACGGCGACGGTTTGTAGAACACATCGAGACCCGCGCGAGTCTTGGTGTCGTTGTTGACGTTGTCATACAGCACGCTGGCATACGGATAAACGTGCGACTGCGATGCCGAGTAGGCAGGGATCTCCACCTTGGCAAAGGTACTGACGAAATCACTCTGCGAGAACCGCAGGGCAGGGAAGGCGTAGCGCTCGCTGCGGGCTTTCAGTACGCGATCAAGATAGATGCCGATGGTGCGGGTCTGGCCATCGACCGGATCCATTGCGGTAATGGTCCAGGGAATCAGCATTTCCACCGACCAGCTGTGCTCGGTTTCGTGCACGGCGTACTGCCAGTCGCCATCCCAGTCGTTGCGAAAACTGTTGCGGGTAGCAATGCCGTCTTCGATGTCGCCGGCCAGGCTGACGGTGAAGTTATAAGCCGTTTGGCCTTTGCCGTCGTAATCGACAATCAGATTAACCCGATCCGCTGCGCCGATTTGATCGCGCTGGGCTTTGGGTTTGGTGCGCAGCAAATCGGCCGGATGCTCAATCTCGAACGCGACCGCCAACCCTTCTGGGTGCGACAACAGTTTGACCTGTTGCTGATAACCCGGACGCTCCTGGGTGTAGGGTTCGACTGTGACGAATTGATCGAAGGTCTTGGCATCGCGCCAAACGGCCTCGTCGGCCTTGCCGTCAACGGTAATCGCGGAAGCGTGACTCAAGCTGGCGGCCAAACCACTACACAGCAGGACAACGACGGACGGCAAGGCATTCATTTGAGATGGCGAACAGGCAAGCTGGTGACAGCGGTCGGCGCATGCTACCGGAGCGCCGCCCGCGCCGACACCGAAAAAATGTCACAACATCTTTTCTGCTTTGCTACCAATCGAGCCGGCTTGCCAGCTCTTTCTGGGCGTCTATACAGGTGACGAGGTGGTCGGAGCTTAGCGAATGGCGGCCACCAGCTGAACCTCCACCCTGTAGCCGGGATGGGCCAGTTTGGCCTCCACGCAAGCACGGACCGGCGCGGTTCCGGCGGGAATCCAGTCATCCCAAACGGCATTGAAAGCGTCAATGTCGCGAATGTCGGCGAGATAGATGGTGGCCATGAGGATGCGCTCGTTGCTGCTGCCGACGCTGAGCAGTTGTTGCGCAACACTGTGCAGCAGCTCTTTACTCTGCTCGGTGATATCAGCAGTGAGGCTGCTGGGCACTTCAACGAGATAAACCGTGCCGCCATGCACAACAATATCGGACCAACGCTTCGTTGTGCCGAACCGTTGAATGGTTGACTGTGTCACCCGGAAACTCCTTGGCGCGTGCGCCGCATGACGCACGCGCGGCTGATGAGCGTTTCTATCGAATCACTGTGCTTTGCACGTATTGCTCCAAGAGCCGTACACCAAAACCGACGGCGCCCTTGGGCACGGTTGGACTGTCAGTTTCTGCCCAAGCCATGCCGGCGATGTCCAGATGCGCCCACGGCGTTTCCGGTTTGATGAATTCGGCAATGAACTGGGCGCCGAGACTGGCACCGGCATTGCCGCCTTCGACACCATTCTTTATGTCAGCGACATCGGACTTGATGGCTTTGGCGTGGCTGTCAATCAAGGGCAGGCGCCACAGCGGTTCGCCGCTGACTTCGCCAGCTTGGGTCAGCGTAGCGGCCAGCGCGTCATTTCGCGTCAGCAGCGCCGCAAAATCACTGCCAAGTGCCGCACGGGCCGCGCCGGTCAAGGTCGCAATAGACAGTTGTGCGCGAGGTTGCCAGCGGGTTTGGGCATACCAGCTGGCGTCTGCCAGAACCAGACGACCTTCCGCATCGGTACTCATGATCTCAATGGTTTTTCCATTCATTGCGCGGAGCACATCGCCAGGGCGAATGGCATTGCCATCAGGCATGTTTTCCGCCAAGGCCGCGATGGCAACCAGATTAACCGGCAGTTCCTGTTTGGCAACGGCCAGTGCGGTGCCGACCGCAGCAGCTGCACCTGCCATGTCATAGCGCATTTTCCACATGCCTGCGCCGGGCTTGATCGAAATGCCGCCGGTGTCGAAGGTAATGCCTTTGCCAGTGATGACGATGGGCTGCTCATTGGCTTTGCCGGTGTAGTGGACGATCAGCATACGCGGCGGTCTTGGGCTGCCTTGACCGACACCGAGCATGGCGCCCATGCCGAGTTTTCGCATGGCGCTAACATCGAGCACTTCAATCTTGACGTTGCGCAGGTTCTTGAACTGGTTGCGCGTCTGTTCAACAAACCATTCTGGCGACTTGATATTTGATGGTTCCGAAATCAGGTTGCGCGCCAGGTGCACGCCTTCTGCCAATGCCTGACCCTGTTTGCTCCATCGTTTCTGGCTCACAGTAGCATCGATGCTGGCGATCAGCAGCGCTTGGCTGGTGTCCGCTTTTTTGCTCTTGTAGTCCTCAAAGCGAAAATCCTGCAGTGCCGCACCGGTGGCAACGGTTTCAGCATCTGCCAGCGTCGGCGGTAAAACGACGATCGCATGATCGGTCAGCGTGGTCGTGCGCTTGGCGGCTTCACCGCCAAAATTCTCCAGCGCGATGCGGTCAGGTGTTTTTTCGCCAAGCCCGATCACTGTGATGCTATCGAACGGAGCCAGCGCGTAGAAACTTTGGCTGCTGCCGGATTCACCTTTGAAGCCGGCGGCACGCAGTGCCAGCGCCAACGCACCGTTGGTCTTGCGATCAATATCGGCAGCCAATGGTGTCAACGCAGCATCTTTAGCAACGGCCACTACGACATGGCCGTTGTCAGGCAATTGAGAACCGGTGAAACGAATTTCTCGTGCTTCGCTACTGACGGATGCCACCAACAAGCTTGCAACGGAGACGACACGGAGAAACATAAAAACTCCTGACGGTGAGCTCGGGAACGCGTCAGCAATTTATACGGATAGCGAACTGGCTCGGCAAGTTGTTCCGGCTGCGGTGCCATAGAAAACTGTAAACAGGATTAACCGTTCGGTAACTCAGCGCCAGAACGATTCAGCGCGTACTCAAATGTAGCGCTCAGGTGGCGATAGCCAAAAAAATCAGGGGCATATAATGCCCCTGATTTTGGTGTGGCTTCGGTATGGCTACAGCAGACGTTGGCTTACTCTGGCTTTTCCAGATCTGCAATCACAGCAGCCAGGAAGCGGGCGCCTTCACCGCCGGTGCAGGCGCGGTGATCAAACGACAGCGACAGTGGCAACATCTTGGCGTTCTCGATGCCGCGCTCGGTCATCTTCAGCTCGTTGCGGAAACGACCGCAGCCGAGAATTGCCACTTGCGGCGGCGTCACGATGGGCGTGCCGTAGCGACCGGCAATCGAGCCGTAGTTCGACAGCGTGATGGTCGCGCCAGTCAAATCGCTCGGCTTGATCGCCTTGTCGGCAATTTTCTTGCGCAACACTTCGACATCGCCACGCAATTCGCTCATCGACTTGGCTTGCGCTTCGCTGACCACCGGCACATACAAACCATCCGGCGTATCGACCGCGATGCCGACGTTGACGTTCGGATGCAGCAAGCGCTCCATGTTGACGCCATCGAACCAGGCATTGAGCGCCGGTTCAGCTTTGGCAGCGAAGCACAGCGCGCGGATGTAGCGGGCGAGGGAGTCTTCGCCTTTTTTCCATTTGCTGATGCTCGCGTCTTCCATCAGCGTGACCGGCACAACGGTTTGATGCGACACGGTCATCGCTTGTGCCATGGCACGGCGTACACCGCGCACCGGTTCCGGTTTGATCTGAACGGTAACGGTTGGCAATCGCGCGCCAGCGGCTGGTGCGGCAACGGCAGTTGCTGCCGGAGTCGTAGCGCGGGCCACAGCGGGCGCACCCGACGACGCGGCTTTGACATCATCACGAGTGATCGTGCCTTTCGGGCCACTGCAGTTGCAGCGACTCAGATCGACACCAAGTTCGTTGGCGAGTTTGCGCACAGCTGGCGAGGCGCGGAAGGCGAGCGGATTGTTTGTCGACGTCGCAACCGGCGCCACAGCGAGCGCAACCGATTTCGCACTGCCGCCAGCCGCCGCTGCTTTAACATCGGCCTGCGTGATCTTGCCGCCAGCGCCGCTGCCTCTGACCTGAGTTAGATCGACACCGAGTTTTTTCGCCAGTGCTTTGACCACGGCGTCGCTGGTTTCAGCGACGATGGTATTACCGACTTGCACAGCACCGACGACGGTGCCGGCGTCAGCTGGCGCTTCGTCTTTTTTGGCGGGCGTTGTTGCTGGAGCAGCAACAGAACCGGCACCGGCAAACGTCACCAGCGGCGCGTGAGTGATGATCACATCGCCAGCCTTGCCGTGCAGCTTGGCGATCACACCCGTGAACGGCGAGGGCACTTCGACGACCGCTTTGGCGGTTTCCATCTCGGCGATCGGTTGATCGACTTTGACGCTGTCGCCTTCTTTGACCAACCATTTGACGATGGTGGCATCCGGCAGGCCTTCGCCCAGATCCGGCAGCAGGAACACTTCACCACTGCTGCTTGCCGCTGCAGTGGGAATGTTCGCCGCCACTTGCGCATGCATCGAGGCCGAAGCAGATGGTACCGGTGCAGGCGATGCCGGGGCAGCAGCCGGAGCTGGTTTTTCACCGGCATTGCCGAAAGTCACCAACGGCGCGTGGGTGATGATCACATCACCGGCTTTGCCGTGCAGTTTCAGGATCACACCGTTAACCGGCGAGGGGACTTCCACCACAGCTTTGGCGGTTTCCATTTCCGCGATCGGTTGATCGACTTTGACGGTGTCGCCTTCCTTGATGAGCCATTTGACAATGGTCGCATCCGGCAGGCCTTCACCCAGATCGGGCAACTCGAAAACAAAGCTCATCACTTGTACTCCATCAAGCGGCGGGCTTCTTCCAGAATGCGATCCACGCTCGGCATGAACTGCTTTTCCAGTTTGTAGTACGGCATGGTGGTGTCATAACCGGTGACGCGGCCAATCGGCGCCAACAGATTGAACAGACCTTGTTCTGCCACTTGCGCAGCGATTTCCGAGGCCCACGAGCCGGAACGCGGCGCTTCGCAGACGATGCAGAGGCGACCGGTCTTGGCGACCGATTCCAGAATGGTGTCGATATCGAGCGGCGAAATCGTTGCGACGTCGATCACCTCGGCGCTGATACCTTCCAGCTTCAGCTTGTCGGCGGCGATCAGCGTTTCGTGCATCATCGCGCCCCAGCTGACCAGGGTGATGTCGGTGCCTTCGCGATCCACAAAGCAGGTGCCGAGCGGATACTCTTCGCCGTTGTCTTCGATCTCGTGCTTGACGATACGGTAGACGCGTTTGGGTTCGAAGAACAGCACCGGATCCGGATCGCGAATCGCCGCGAGCAGCAGACCATAAGCGCGCGACGGGTTCGACGGGATCACAACTTTCAAGCCTGGAATATGCGCGCATTGCGCTTCCGGCGAATCGCTGTGGTGTTCTGGCGCGTGAATGCCACCGCCCCATGGGGCGCGAATCACCATCGGCAACGTGATACGACCGCGGGTACGCAGGCGCATACGGGCCATATGGTTATAGATCATGTCGTAAGCCGGCATCATGAAAGCTTCGAATTGCATTTCGGCAACCGGCTTCATGCCTTGCGCAGCCATACCAATCGCCAAACCGGCGATCATCGATTCCGCCAGCGGCGTGTCGATCACGCGATCTTTGCCAAATTTCTGGGCAAGACCGTTGGTGGCGCGGAACACGCCGCCGTTGACGCCAACGTCTTCACCGAGCACGACGACGTCGTTGTCACGCTTCAATTCATGAGCGAGTGCGAGGTTTACGGCTTCAATCAGGGTAATAGCAGCCATGCTGGCGACTCCTTAGTGATGACCGCCAGTGTGCTTGGCGCCACGGGCAATGGCATCAGCACGCTGCTGCTGGATGTGTTTCGGCAGTTCGGCGTACAGCGTGTCGAACATGTCTTCCGGTTTCGGTGCCGGGAAAGTTTTGTAAGCGTGCACGGCGGCTTCGATTTCATCAGCCACTTCTTTCTGCAGCGCTTCTTCGTCTTTCTCGTTCCAGGCTTTCAGCGACTCGAGGTAGCCACGCAGGCGCTTGATCGGCTCGCTGTCCCAGCCTTTCTCAAGTTCGTCTTTCGAGCGGTAACGCGAAGCATCATCGGCGGTGGTGTGATCGCAGAGGCGATACGACACCGCTTCGATCAGCGTGGCGCCTTTGCCTGCACGGGCTTTCTCGAAGGCTTTGTGAGCGACGTCATACACGGCCAGAATGTCATTGCCGTCGACCTGCACGCTTTCGATGCCGGC
>CAMLNB010000052.1 GCA_946481205.1 uncultured Kangiella sp.
CGCCGTACAACAAAACCCTGTACATGGAGTTGCTGTCCTGCCTTTATGACGTGTTTCAGAAAATCCGCAAGGAAGGCCTGATCGCCATTGAGGCCGATATCGAAGATCCGAAAGCCAGCGCCATCTTCAGCAAGTACAAGCTGATCACCAAAGATCATCATGTCATGGATTTCATCTGCGACTACCTGCGGCTGATGGTGGTCGGTGACATGAGCGCGCACGAACTGGAAGCGCTGATGGACGCCGAACTGGAAACCCATCACGAGGAAATCGCGGCACCGATCAGTGCGCTGCAGAAAGTGTCGGACGGTTTGCCGGGTTTCGGTATCGTCGCTGCGGTGATGGGCATCGTGATCACGATGGGCAGTCTCGGCGGTCCGCCGGAAGTTCTCGGCCACCATGTTGGCGCGGCGCTGGTCGGTACTTTCCTCGGTATTCTGTTCGCTTACGGTTTCGTCGCGCCGATGGCCGGTCAGATGGAGCACAAGGCGCGCGAAGAAGGCAAGTTCTATCAGTGCATCAAAGTGTCGTTGCTGGCCTGCGTCAGTGGCGCGCCACCGCAAATCGCCATCGAGTTCGGTCGCAAGGTGTTGTACAGCACCGAGCGGCCATCGTTCACCGAACTGGAAAAACGCGTGCGCGGCGGTTGAGTGCGCGTCTGGCAACGGATCTGAGTAGCTGAGAAATGGCCGACGACGGCAAACAACCTATCATCATCAAGAAAATCAACAAAGGGCATGGCGGCCATCACGGCGGTGCCTGGAAAGTCGCGTTCGCCGATTTCACCACCGCGATGATGGCGTTCTTTCTGTTGCTCTGGTTGCTCGGCAGCACGACCAAGGAACAGAAAGCCGCCATCTCGAAATATTTTCAGGACCCGGGTGGTGCGCTGATTGGTGAAGGCGGCGCCAACGCTTCCCTGATCGATCTTGGTGAGCCGAAGCTGCCCACTTCGCAAGATACGCTGGAAGTGCTGGCGCCGGGGGCGCAGGCCGACACCGAGCAAGAAGGCCCGGCCGATGAACTGGCCACGCAGAAAAAACTTGAAGAAGAAGAACAAGCCCAGCTCGAGGCACTGAAGCAGGAAATGATGGAGATGGTCGAAAGCAATATGGCTTTCACCGATTACAAGGATCAGGTGCTGATCGACATCACGCCAGAGGGGCTGCGCATCCAGATTGTCGACAAAGACAAGCGGCCGATGTTCGATTCCGGCAGCGCCCAGATGCAGTACTACTCGAGCGCGATCGTCCAGAACCTGGCCAAGCTGATCGCGCAAGTGCCGAACCGGATTTCGATCACCGGCCACACTGACTCGACCTTGTTCTACGATCAGCCCGATTACTCGAACTGGGAGTTGTCCGCTGACCGGGCCAACGCCGCGCGCCGGGCACTGGTCAAAGGCGGGGTGCCGGCGACGCAAATCGCCCGGGTCGAAGGTTTCTCCGATTCGCTGCTGTTCAACGAGGCGGATGCAACCGATCCGATCAATCGCCGCATTGCGATTATCGTGTTGAAGAAGAAAGTCGATGAAGCGTTGAAAAGCCATGCGCTCGGTGAGTGGGCACAGGACCCGAACGCCGCACCAGCGAGTACATCCGGTGAGCAAGCCAGCCCTGAGCAGGCGGCTCCCGCTACGCCGCCAGCGACGGACAGCGTCCCGGCGCCGATTCCTTGAAGAACGCTGGCGCGAACAATCGTGCATGAAAAACAATACGGGCGCCACCAGGCGCCCGTATTGTTTTCCGACCCGTTTACGAGGTGGCGATGTGCACCTCGGTTAAGCCGGATTCAGAATGTCCAGCCAAAGCCGACACCGATCGCCAGCGGATCAACATCCAGCGAGCTGATCTTGGTGCCATCAAGGTAGACGTCCGAGCCAATCTCGATCTTCTTGACGTCGACGTTCAGCAGCCAGTCTTTGTTGATCGACCAATCAAAACCGACCCGATAGGCAGCACCGACACTGTCGTTTTCCAAGGTCACTTCGGCGGCACCTACGTCCATGTCTTCATCCATGAACAGCGTGTAGTTGACGCCGGCGCCGACGTACGGCCGGAACTCACCGCCAGCGTTGAAGTGATAGGCCAGCGTCAAGGTTGGCGGCAGGTGCTTGAAGGTGCCGATCTTGCCGACGCCATCAACTTTGACATCGTGTTCTTGCGGAATGGTCAGCACCAGCTCGGCTGCCCAGTTCGGCGAGAAGAAGTAGCTGATGTTGATGTCAGGAATGACTTTGTCGTTGACCGAAATGGCGTCAGCTGGCAGCACTTCACCGCTCGATTGCGAATCCATATCGAGATTCAGGGCGCGGAAACGGAACAGCCACGGGCTGTCGTCAGCAACGCTGATCGTGCTGGCGGCAACGAGCGCCAAAGCCACAGCAGATTTGAGATGACGCATGAAAGGCTCCTTAATCAAATAGCCACAATGAGACCGCGGCTATTCTCGGAGCCTGTCAGTACAGGCAGTTTGCGCTAACGCAAACGGAGACTGAATTGTTGCAGTGCGATGCTCGACCTGACATCAAGTTTGATTTGCCGCAAGAATGGCCTGATAACTCTGCCAGCGGCTGGCGGCGATGGCGCCCGATTCGGCCGCCGCGCGCACGGCGCAGCCCGGATCTTTTTCGTGGGCGCAGTTGCGGAACTTGCAGCGGGTCGCCGCCTCGGCAATGTCGCGGAAACCGCGGACGATTTGATTTTTATCAAGATGCCAGAGTCCGAATTCGCGGGTGCCGGGCGAATCGATCAACTGGCCACCTTCCGGCAGGAAATGCATTCTCGATGCGCTGGTGGTGTGCTGACCCAGTTCGGAGGCATTGGAAATGGCGCCGACATCCTGCTCGGCCTCTGGCAATAGCGCATTGATCAAACTGGACTTGCCGACGCCGCTTTGGCCGACAATGACGCTGCAGCCGTCGCGCATGTGCTCGCGCAATGCGGCAATGCCATCGCCACGGCGGGTACTGATCCAGAACACCGGATAGCCGAGCTGCTGATACAGTTGCAGCCGCCGTTCGAGTTCGGCGCGGGCATCGGCATCCAGCAAATCGGTTTTGTTCAACACAATGGTCACCGGAATGCCGGTGATCTCGCCTGCGACCAGGTAACGGTCCAGCAGCACTTCCGACAGCGTCGGTGCCGGGGCCACGACGACGATCAGGTGATCGACATTGGCGGCAATGACCTTGATGCCTTCATACGGATTGGGTCGTTCCAGCTGCGAATGCCGTGGCAGCAGATTGACTACCACGGCGCTGCTTTCGCTGTCTTCATACCATTCGACCCGATCACCGACCGCCGCGCTTTTCAGGTGCTGACGCAAATGGCAGCGGAATTCGCGGCCGTCATCGGCGCGGACATCGGCTTGCTGGCCGAAACGGCTGATGATCAGCCCCGGCAACAGCGCTTGGTTATCGGCGGCCTTGGAAAACAGATCGCGTTTGCGCTGATCGCTGCGGTTGGCTTTGCGATCGCGGTCGGTGGTGCGGATTTCCTTGGCCATGTCGTGGGGTCAGGCGAGCGTCGGGCCGACGGTGCCAACCGTCAGCAAGGCGTCGATTTTGGCGCAGCAGATGAAATCGTTGCGGGTCAGGCCGCCGGCATCGTGTGTGCTGTAACGAACCAGCACCCGGCCGTAGCTGACTTCCAGATCCGGATGATGACCTTCCTTGTTGGCGATCCAGGCAATCGCATTGACGAAGCTCATCACGTGGTAATAGTTCTTGAAGCGGAATTCGCGGCGCAGTTCGGCCGGACTGCCGGCGACCTGCCACTGTGGCAACAACGCCAGCAGCGCCTGCTGTTCGTTGGCACTCAATTGCGGCGGCACGCCGCTGACACAGGTTTCTTGCAGCAACACATTGCTCATGATGGCGCGATCTCGTGCTGTCCGGCGGATGTTTTCCGGCTAGTCATTTCCACTCCGGACCATATCAAGCAAGGCCCGGTGCTAGAATCAGGGCCTGCATTGTAGCCCGGCTGAGCCTGGCCCGGCGAAATCTGGCCGGGTTGAGTTTGGTCGGGTTGAGTCTGGTCTGGTTGAAACCAGCCCGGTTGATCGGAGAGGCCCATGACCGCCCACGCTGAACAGTTTCACCAAGACAACCTGATCTGGATCGATCTGGAAATGACCGGGCTGGAGCCGCTGTCCGACCGCATCATTGAAATCGCCACCATCGTCACCGACAAAGACCTCAATGTGCTGGCCGAAGGCCCGGTGCTGGCGGTGTACCAAAGCGAGCAAGTGCTGGCGGCGATGGACGAATGGAACCAGAACACCCACGGCGCCTCCGGTTTGATCAAACGGGTGCGCGACAGCAACGTCACCGAAGTCGACGCGGAAAAGCTGACCATTGCGTTTCTGGAGCAATGGGTGCCGAAAGGCAAATCACCGATCTGCGGCAACTCCATCTGCCAGGATCGCCGCTTCCTGGCACGGCACATGCCGGAGCTCGAAAGCTATTTCCATTACCGCAATCTCGATGTCAGCACCTTGAAGGAGTTGGCACGACGCTGGCGGCCCGATGTGCTGAACGGCCTGAACAAGAAAAACAGCCACACGGCGCTGGAAGACATCCGCGAGTCCATCGACGAGCTCAAGCACTACCGCAGCCATTTCCTGAAGCTGACGCCGTAATGACGTCAGCACTCGCCGCCTGCTCATGACGCTTGCCGCTTTACCGCTTGCTGCCGGCGCGCCGGTGTTGGCGCCCGCGGCCGTGCGCGCGCTGGAACAAACGGTTGCCCGCGAAGATGGTATTGCCACCGGTGAGCTGATGGCGCGCGCCGGTCGCGCGGCGTTTGAGGTACTGCGTGAACGTTGGCCGCAAGCCAGACGCATCGCGGTGGTGTGCGGTCGCGGCAACAACGCCGGCGATGGTTATGTGCTGGCGCGGCACGCGCATGAAGCCGGGCTGGCGGTGACGGTATTGCAGTTGCCGGGCGAGCATCACGCCAGCGGTGATGCCGCGGCGGCGTTGGCCGCGTTGCCGATGCCGCTGCACAGTTTCGAGCCGGGCAAGCTGGCCGATGTCGATGTGATCGTCGATGCGCTGTTCGGCATTGGCCTGCGCGGCAAACCCAATGCCGCGGCAGCGGTGGTGATCGCGGCGATCAATGCCAGCCACAAGCCGGTGTTGGCGCTCGATATTCCGTCCGGGCTCGATGCCGAAACCGGCGCCGGTGCCAACCACGCCGTGCACGCGACAGTGACCGTCACGTTCATTGCCGTGAAGCCGGGTTTGATCACCGGTCGCGGTATCGAAGCCGTTGGCATGTTGCGGCTCTGTTCGCTCGGCATCAGTGCGACCCGCATTGCCGTGACCAAACCGGCCGAGTGGTTGGCACTGGCCGATCTGCGCGCGCGCTTGCCAAAGCGCCGACGCGCCAGTCACAAAGGTGAGCAAGGCCATGTGCTGGTCGTCGGTGGCAGCGCCGGCATGGGTGGTGCCGCAAGGCTGGCCGGTGAAGCGGCGCTGCGTGCCGGTGCCGGTCTCGTCAGCGTTTACTGCCATCGCGATTATGTCGGCGGCTTGGCGGCGGCGCGGCCGGAGCTGATGGTCACCGGTTACGAGTCGGTGCCGGATTTTCATCAGATGGATCCGTTGGTTGCGCGCGCCGACGTGATCGTCGCCGGGCCCGGCTTGTCGACCGCCGCCTGGGCGATGCCGGTTGTCGAGCATCTGTTGCATGGTCAGCCGCCGCAGACGACACCACGGTCGTTGTTGTTCGATGCCGATGCGCTGAATCTGCTGGCAATGCGGCCGCCGGCCGAACCGCTGCGCCATGCGATCCTGACCCCGCATCCCGGTGAGGCCGCGCGCCTGCTCGGCATCACCACACCGGAAGTCGAAGCGGATCGGCTGCAGGCCGCGCGTGCCTTGCACCATCGCTACGGCGGCGTGATCGTGCTCAAAGGCGCCGGCACCATTGTCACCGACGGTGAACACCTGAGCGTGATCGCCGGTGGCAATCCCGGCATGGCCACCGGCGGCATGGGCGATGTCCTCGCCGGCGTGATCGGCGCGCTACGCGGCCAGGGCTTTTCCGCTTACGATGCCGCCCGGCTCGGCGCCGCGCTGCATGCCTGGGCCGCCGATCAGGCGGTGGCCAAACGCGGCGGTGAACGCGGTTTGCTGGCCAGTGATTTATGGGAATTCTTCAGCGCCGGCTTGCAGCCGGTGTGAGGCAATCGGCCTGACTCAATAATTGAAGCTGCGAATGAATACACTCGATTGTTTCCTGCCCGACGAAGCCGCGACCGAGCAGGTCGGTGCCGCTTTGGCACCGCTGCTGAAAGGCGGCGAGGTGGTGGCGCTGTCCGGCGAGCTCGGCGCCGGCAAGACCACGTTGGTGCGCGGGTTGCTGCGCGCGCTTGGCTATGCCGGCGCGGTCAAAAGTCCGACCTACACTTTGGTCGAGAGCTACAAGCTGCCGGCGTTTGAGCTGCATCATTTTGATCTTTACCGGCTGGCCGAGGCCGGCGAGCTGGAGTTTCTCGGGCTTGATGAATTCTTGCATCCGGGCGCCGTTTGCCTGTTCGAATGGCCGGAGCGCGGTGCTGGTGTACTGCCGGCTGGACTGCGCATTCGGCTGGCGCGCGAAGGCAGCGGCCGGCGGCTGCAAGCAGCAGCCGAAGGACCTGTTGCTCAGGATTTGGTCAAAAAACTTGATTTCTCAATGAAATCAACAGACTATTACAAGGTCTGAAAGTTGTTTGGCAGGTATGGCCATGTTCAGGACCCTGAATTGCGTGTGTTCGACCCTGTTGCCGATGCTGCTGGCCGGCTTCGCCATGGCCGCGACAAGCCCGGCCGATGCGGCCGAAGTCAAAGGTCTACGGGTCTGGCAAGCACCGGACAACACTCGCGTCGTGCTCGATCTGAGCGCCGCGCCGGATTTTTCGGTCAGCACACTGAGCGGCCCCGACCGACTGTTGATTGATCTGAAAGCCGGCAAGCTCGGTGTCAATCTCGATACGCTGAGTATCGACAGCAAACTGGTCAGCAAAGCACGCACCTCGACCCCACCCGATGCCGACACGCTGCGCTTGGTGCTCGATTTGGCCCAGCCGGTCGAACCGAAAGCCTTCGCGCTGAAACCGTTTCAACAATACGGTGACCGGCTGGTCATCGATCTGAAAGACAAAACCCAGAGCAACAAGCCGCAACCGGTGATCGAAGTACCGAAAACCGACGGCAGCCGCGACGTGATCATCGCGATTGATGCCGGTCACGGCGGTGACGATCCGGGTGCACTCGGTGCCAAAGGCACCCGCGAAAAAGATGTCACGCTCGCGATTGCGAAAAAGCTGGCGGAAAAAATCAATGCCACGCCGGGCATGAAGGCTGTGCTGACCCGCAGCGGCGATTACTTTGTCCCGCACCGCAAGCGGACCTCGATTGCCCGCGAGCAGCGTGCCGATCTGTTTGTGTCGATCCACGCCGACGGCTTCAAGGACAAACGCGCTCGCGGCTCGTCGGTCTGGGTGCTGTCGCATCGCGGCGCCCAAAGCGAAATGGGCCGCTGGCTGGAAGAAAAAGAAAGTGCCTCGGAACTGCTCGGTGGTGAAGACGCGTTGAGCTTGGCCAATTACGACGATGATGTCGCCAAAGTGCTGCTCGATTTGTCGATGTACAACGCGGTCGGCTCCAGCCTCGATATCGGCTCCCATGTACTTGATGAAATCAAAGGCGTAGTGCCGAAGCTGCACAGCAAACGGGTGCAGCAAGCCGGTTTTCTGGTGCTGAAGAATCCGGATATTCCGTCGATCCTGGTCGAGACGGCGTTTATCTCGAACCCGCAGGAAGAAGCACTGCTGAAAGATCCGAAGCATCAGGAAAAACTGACCCAGGCGATTGCCTCCGGCGTCAAAAACTACTTTGAGCAACGGCCACCGGAAGGCAGCCGCTTTGCCAATGTCCGTCGTAGCAAGCATGTGATCGCCAGTGGCGATACGCTGGCCGATTTGGCCAGCCGCTATCAGGTCAGCATTCAAGATCTGAAAAGCAAGAACGCGCTGAAAAGTGACCAGCTGTTGGTCGGTCAGGTCTTGATGATCCCCTGAGCGTGGCCTGTTCACACTGCAGGGATTTGCCGGATGCCGTCATCAGGCGGCATTGCTCGGGGTGTCCGGTGATGTCGCGTGTCGGCTTTGCCCCAGAGCCTGCTCAATCGCGCTGAGTTTCTGCGCCATTGCCGCGGTGTTGTGCTCGGTCCGCGACAACTCTTGTTCCAGCACCCGACGCAGTTGTCGACACAGATGCCGCAGTTGCCAGTGCGCCTCGTAGTACATGTCATCCAATTCCCGCAGCTCCTGACAGATGTCTGCCGATGGCGCGGCTTGTTCAATGCTTTGCAACCAGCGATCAAGATCGGCACTGAATAACCCGGAGCTGCGCACGGAGTCGACAGTGCGCAGCAGCGCAGCGGCAGCTTTGTTGGCATGGCTGCCGACTTTGCCGGTCGGCAATTCAGCGATCAATTCCGACAGCTGCTGCAAATGCTGACCGGCATACTGACTTTGCTGGCGCAGATCGCGCACCGCTGCTGGTAGATCTGCCGGGCAGCTGTCATTGCTCAGCTGGGCGCGCTTGATCAGCGCGACACTGGCTTGGAAGGTCGCATAGAAATGCCGGCGTGAATTCAATTGCAGATAGGCGAGCGCGTCGCGCAGGTGGCGATTGCTGCCGGCAAATTGAATGAACAGCATGTCGTGCAAGGTATCGGCCAGGCCGACCAATTGCCCGAGTATGCCGAGCTGGCGTTCATCCAGCCCGCGCGGATAACCGCTGCCATCGCAGCGCTCGTGATGTTCGACAATGGCCTGAATGGCATCGGCATCGTACAGCGCGGTTTTCTGCACCAGCTGGGCACCGAGCTCGACATGGCGATGCAATTGCAGCCACTCCTGTTCGGTCAAATGTTGGCGCTTGCTGACCAAGTCCGCCGGCAGATGCACCAGGCCCAGATCGTGAAACAAGCCGGCAATAAAGGCGCTGTATTGCAACGCCGGTGGCAGTTTGAGCTCCACTGCCAGCAAGCTGGCGAACCAGGCGCCGAATAACGAGCGCTCAAAGATTTCGGGTAGGCGCGCCTGCATCACGGTCAGCCGGTTCATCAGTGTGTGCGGCAAGCTGCGGACATAACAGAAGTGACGCAGGCGATCGGCGAACTGCTGGGCGGCATGCACGGCCGCCAAATCTGGATGCGCCTGCAACATGGCTTCAATCGCGGCCAGCAGGGCTGCCGCCGACAACGTGTGTTGCAGTGCAACGATGTCATCGACTGTTTGTGCGAGTGGCTGCTGCTGCAAACGGGCGACAGCATGCGCGGTCAGCGCGCTGCCTTTGCGCACCAACAAAACGCCCTGGGCATTGAAGACGTCGTTGGCGGCCACCGCGCCGAACCGCTCCTGACTGGCGGCCAGATGCTCCAGATAGGCGTCACTGGCGGTCGATTGATACTGAACGTCCAGACCTTTCATGGCGGTGACCTCCCTTTCCTTCGCTAACAGCATAGCCGGCACTACGCGGCTTGCCACGAACGCGAGCAGCCGAGAAGGCTTGGGCGTTGCCCGGCTTGCTGTCACAATGACGGCCTCGTCGCTGCCGCACCGGTTTGCCGTGTCTGCTCCATCTGCCCGTATCCAACAATTGTCGCCACGCTTGGCCAACCAGATCGCTGCTGGTGAAGTGGTGGAGCGGCCGGCATCTGTGGTCAAGGAATTGTTGGAAAACAGCCTCGATGCCGGCGCGAGCCGTATCGATATCGAGATTGAGCGCGGTGGCATTCAGCTGATACGGCTCAGCGACAACGGCGACGGCATTCACCCCGACGATTTGCCGCTGGCACTGGCCCGGCATGCGACCAGTAAAATCAGCACGATCGATGATCTGGCCGCCGTGTTGTCACTCGGATTTCGCGGCGAAGCGCTTGCCAGTATCGCCTCGGTGGCCAAGCTGTTGCTGACCTCGCGCCGGCGCGGCGAGAGCAGTGCTTGGCAAGCATTTGCCGAAGGCGCTGGCATGCAGGTGCAGGTGCAACCCGCAGCGCTCAGTGAAGGCACCCGCATCGACGTGCGCGATCTGTTTTTCAACACTCCGGCGCGGCGCCGTTTTTTGCGCAGTGAAGCAACCGAGTTCGCCCATATTGATGATGTGGTCCGGCGCGTTGCGTTGGCGCGACCGGATGTCGCCATCACGCTCAAGCACAACGGCCGCGGCGTGCGCCAGTTGCGTGCCGGTCGCGACCAGGACGCGCTGACGGCGCGGGTGTCAGCGGTGCTGGGGCGCAGTTTTTTAATCACGGCGCAACCGGTCGATGTGCAACTCGATACGGTGCGTATGCACGGTTTTGTCGGACACCCGGATCAGCATCGGGCCCAGCCGGATGCGCAGTTTGTTTTCGTCAATGGCCGGGCGATTCGCGATCGTGTGGTTAGCCATGCCATTCGCGCCGGCTACGCCGATCGCGTTCCGGCAGGACGCTCGCCGTGTTACGCCTTGTTTCTGTCGCTGCCGGCCAGCGATGTCGACGTCAACGTCCATCCGACCAAGCACGAAGTGCGCTTTCGCAATGCGCGGTGGTTGCACGATTGGCTGACACGCACGGTCAGCGAAGCAATTGCTGGCACGCAGCAACAGATCAATACCGAAACCGGTGAAGTCAGCACGGCAGCGCCAGCATCAATCGCGAATGTAGTTGCAAATACCGCTGCGAAAGCCGGAGCGTCGATGTTTGCCGGCTATAGCGTTCGTGAAGCCACATCCGGCTATCAAAATGTCGCGCAGTCGGCGCCGCATCGGGAGCGCAGCACGGCACCTGCGGTCATGCCGTTTGCTCCCGCGCCGCAACCCGCGTTAGCGCACAATGCGGCGGCGGAAGCGGAAGCGATTGCGCTGCGCCGGGTCAGCACGGATCTGTTATTGGAGTGGTCGCAGCCGTTGCGTTTGTGGCCGATGACGGCGACGCTGACGGCTTGGCTTGCAGCCACCGTGTTTGGCTCGGCAACACCGGCAAGCTTGCCGTTGCTGTTGCCCGTGCGCTTGCCGTTTGCGCCGGATGAGGCATTTTTACAGCATCTGCGCCGGCACGGTTTTGTTGTTCGCGATGAGCAACTGTTCGCTGCTCCCAGTGCCTTGCGCGGCGCCGATTGGTCATCCTTGCTGCAGGCGCTCAGCACTGCCGAAAACGCGCAGTGGCCAGCACTCGGGGCAGCGCATTTGTCAGCGCGCCCTTGCTGCGACAGTCCGCAGTTTTGGCAACCGGTCGTGACGTGGGCTGCCACTGAGGCACTCGCACTGAGCCGCAGCCCGAGTGCTGCAGAATGGGATGCGCTATGGTCGCGCTGACGCCAGATCGGCCGACGGTGCTGTGTCTGATGGGGCCGACTGCGGCCGGGAAAACGGCGCTGGCGGAAACGATTGCCGATATGCTTCCGGTCGATTTGATCAGCGTCGATTCGGCGCTGATTTATCGCGGCATGGATATCGGCACCGGCAAACCCGATGCCGCCGAGCTGGCGCGTTATCCGCACGCGTTGATCGACATCTGCGATCCACTGGAGAGTTATTCCGCCGCTCGTTTTCGCGACGACGCGCTGGCGCTGATTGCCCGCGCACATCAGCGCGGCCGCTTGCCACTGCTGGTCGGCGGCACCATGTTGTACTTCAAGGCGCTGATCGATGGCATCGCCGATCTGCCCGATGCCAATCCCGCGATCCGGGCGCAGCTGGAACAAGAGCGCGAGCAGCTGGGGCTCGAGGCCCTGCATGAGCGGCTCAAACAGCTCGACCCGGTCGCTGGCGCCCGGATTCACCCGAATGATCCGCAGCGGCTGTTGCGGGCGTTGGAAGTGATTGCCGTGACCGGCGAGCCGATGTCGGCGCTCTGGCAGAAGGCCGCGGGTACCGGTTCTGGCCAGCCGATACCGTTCCGTTTCCTGCAGGTCGGTCTGCTGCCGGATCGGGCCTGGCTGCATCAGCGCATCGCCGCCCGGTTTGACGCCATGCTGGCCGCCGGCCTGGTGGCCGAGGTGGAGCAGCTACGTGCTCGGGGCGATCTGCAACCAGATCTGCCGTCGATGCGCTGCGTCGGTTATCGGCAGAGCTGGGAATGGCTCGATGCCCGCGACCGTGGCCAACCTTTGCCGCTGACCGAGCTGCGCGAGCGCGGCGTGGCTGCGACCCGGCAACTGGCCAAGCGCCAGTACACCTGGCTGCGCGGCTGGCCGCTCGACCTGAGCCTGAGCGACTACCTGTCCGAGGCTGGCCCAGCAGCGCTGAAGCAAGTGCTTACCCTGCTAAAGCCCTAGTGCTGGCAGGGCTTTGGCCGCCGAGAAGCGGCGATATGAATGATCTTGAAATCCGTCACTACCGTACCCATCTTCACGGCAGCCATCCAGACCATCGGCTACAATTGCCGTCGGCGTCCGTTTTGCGCCTTTGGCTTTTTATTGTTTTTCCAGTCTGCAGAAAAAGGCCCGCGCAAGGCGGTAAGCGCGGCAACAAACAGCAAAAAAGGAGAATTACACCATGTCCAAAGGGCAGTCGTTACAAGACCCTTTCCTGAACGCCCTCCGTCGCGAGCGGGTTCCGGTTTCGATTTACCTGGTCAATGGCATCAAATTGCAGGGTCAGATTGAGTCGTTCGACCAATTCGTCGTACTGCTCAAAAACACAGTCAGCCAGATGGTTTACAAACACGCGATTTCTACCGTGGTACCGGCGCGCAATGTTCGCCTGCCGCATCATGGTGGCGCGCCCGGTGCCGGTGGCACCGAAGTGACGGAAGATGACGGCACCCAACCGGGCAACGAATGAACTCTCCTCGCGCAACCGACGGTTCTGCCGTCGGTTGCCGCTGTCGCCCACAGCGATACCCTCTTTTGTGATTCCGATGCATGTTTGACCGTCATGCCGGTGGCGAGGCGGCCGTCCTCGTTCATCTTGATTTTGCCAACGGCGATTACGCCGAAGACGTGGCCGAGCTCAAGGAGCTGGTCCGTTCGGCCGGGCTGACGGTGCTCGAGCTCATTACCGGTTCCCGCAAGGTACCGGACCCGAAGTATTACCTCGGCGAAGGCAAGGCTGAAGAGTTGAAGGCCGCGGTGCAGGCGCACGGTGCCCAAGTTGCGATCATCAATCACCAGCTGTCGCCGGCGCAGGAACGTAACCTGGAAAAACTGCTGCAGTGTCGGGTGGTCGATCGGGTTGGTTTGATTCTCGATATTTTCGCCCAGCGGGCGCAGACCTTCGAAGGCAAGCTGCAAGTCGAGCTGGCCCAGCTCAAACACATTTCGACCCGCTTGGTCCGTGGCTGGACGCACTTGGATCGCCAGCGCGGTGGTGGCGTCGGCATGCGCGGTCCCGGTGAAACCCAGTTGGAAACCGATCGCCGATTGGTCATGAACAAGATTGATCAAATCGAGAAGCGCCTGGAGCGTGTCGCCGAACAGCGCGAGCAAAGCCGGCGTGCGCGTCGACGCAACGAGGTGCGCACGGTCGCGCTGGTCGGTTACACCAACGCCGGCAAATCGACGCTGTTCAATGCGCTGACTACCAGCGAGGTGTACGCGGCCGATCAGCTGTTCGCGACGCTGGACCCGACCTTGCGCAAACTGCCGGTCGAGCGTGTTGATGCGCTCTTGGCCGACACCGTTGGTTTTATCCGGCACTTGCCGCACGACCTGGTGCACGCTTTCAAAGCCACGCTGACTGAAACCCGCGAAGCCGATTTGGTGGTGCATGTGGTCGATGTCGCTGATCCGATGCGTGATGACAAAATCCGCTCAGTCGAAACGGTGCTGGAAGAAATTGACGCGCACGAAGTGCCGCGACTGACCGTTTACAACAAAATTGATTTGCAGCCGGAACTGGCGGCGCGCGTCGATCGTGATGAAAACGGCGTGCCGATTCGCGCGTGGGTGTCGGCACAGAGCCGTGCTGGTCTGCCTGAGCTGCTCGATGCCATTGCCGAGCGGGTGGCCGATACTGAATTGAAGCTCGACATCGCACTGCCACCCTCGGCCGGTAAGCTGCGCGCGCGCCTCTACGCCGCGCACGCGATTCAGGACGAGCGCATCGATGACGACGGTGTCAGCCACCTTTCGTTACAGATTAAAGCGGTCGATTGGGCCCGGATGGTGCAAGACCCGGACTTGCGGGCGCATATCCCGGCACCGCACAATTCCGTCATAACCGAATCCGAGTCATCGGATGACGATTCACTTTCCGCTTCGAACACCGAAGCGTTTGCCTACGTGGAGCACTAACCATGCCTTGGAATGAACCCGGTGGTGGTAATCAGGACCCTTGGGGTCAACGCCGCAAACCGCAGGGAGGCCCGCCGGATCTCGACGAAGCCCTGAAGCAGCTCAGCAAGAAACTGGGCGGCATTTTTGGCGGCGGCGGTGGCAATGGCAACACCAGCAGCGGCAAAAGCGCCGGTGGTGGCATGCTCGGCATTGCGGCGCTGGCCGTGGTGGCACTGGTCTATTTCGCGGTCGGTTTCTACACCGTCGATGAAAAAGAAAAAGCGCTGGTGCTGCGTTTTGGTCAGTACAACCGCACCGAAGGTGCCGGTCTGCACTGGCGGGCACCGTTGATCGAGCAAAAAGAAATCGTCAATACCAGTTCCGTGAATCAGGAGCTGATTCGCGGTCGCATGCTGACCGAAGATGAATTTCTGGTGGAAGTGGCGCTGACCGTGCAATACCGCATTGCCGATCCGCTGGCGTTCCGGTTCAACCTGGTCGATCCGGATTTCACGGTAACGCAAGTTGCCGAAACGGCGCTGCGTTCGATCATCGGCCGCTCGAAGCTGGACAGCATCCTGACCGTCGGTACCAGCCAAATCCAGAGCGATACCCGGGAAGAAATGCGCAAGATTCTCGAAGCCTATGAAACCGGCATCGATCTGGCTGACGTCAATTTGCAGGAGCGCACGGTGCCGGAAGCGGTGCGTGAAGCGTTCGACGACGCCATCAAGGCCGGTGCTGACCAAGAGCGGGTTGTAAAGGAGGCGGAAGCCTACCAGAGCAAGAACATTCCGCTTGCCGAAGCCCAAGCGCAACGCGTGCTGCAAGATGCCGAAGCCTACAAGCAACAGCAAATCGCTCAGGCCAAAGGTGAAGTGCAGCGCTTTGAAAAGCTGTTGCCGCAATATCTGGCAGCGCCGGCGGTGACCCGCGACCGGCTCTATATCGAAACGATGGAAGAAATCATGAGCAAGGTCAGCAAGGTCATGGTGGATGCCGAGAAAGGCAACAACATGCTGTACCTGCCATTGGACAAAATGTCCGGTGGTCGTCGCGATGATGCGGCTGCTGCCGCGGCTGCTGAGGGAGCGCGCTGATTATGGGCACTCGTACCCTTACCTTTATTCTGCTGATCGTTGTCACGTTGATCGCTGCCTCCAGCATGCTGTTCGTGGTCGATCAGCGTGAAACGGCGCTGGTGCTGGCGTTTGGTGAAGTCAAACGCGATGCCGAAGGCAATCCGGTGGTTTACTCGCCCGGTCTGCATTTCCGTACGCCATTCGTCGATACCGTGCGCCGGATTGACTCGCGCGTGCAGAACCTCGAAGGCCAGCCGGACCGAATCGTTACGCTGGAAAAGAAAGACGTGATCGTCGATTCCTTCGTCAAATGGAAAGTTGCCGACGTCGCCCGCTTCTACTTGTCGACCAACGGCGATCTGCGCCGCGCCGATGAGCTGCTGGAGCGCAAAGTCGACTCGGGTATTCGCGAAGAGTTCGGCAAGCGTGCCGTTCGTGATCTGGTCTCCAAGGATCGCGAAGAGACCATGGGTTCCTTGCTGCAGGCGGTCAAGAAAGATGCCGCCGATCTGGGCGTCGAAATTGTCGATATCCGGATCAAGCAGATCAACCTGCCGGAGCAGGTGTCGGAGTCGGTGTTCCGCCAGATGCGCGCCGAGCGTCAGCAGAAAGCCACCGAACTGCGTTCGGATGGCGAGAAACGCGCCAATATCATCCGCTCGCAGACCGATGCCAACGTCAAGATCTTGTTGGCGCAGTCGGATCAGGAATCGCGCCGCATCCGTGGTGAAGGCGATGCGCTGGCTGCCAAGATCTACGCCGATGTCTATCAGCGTAATCCGGAGTTCTATTCCTTCCTGCGTTCGCTGGATGCCTACAAGGCGACCTTCAACAGCCAGCAGGATGTGATGGTGCTCAATCCGGACAGCGATTTCTTCAAATACCTGAAGAACAAAAATGGCCGGTGACCGAGCCGGGCAGCAAGCGCTTAGCGTTTGCTGCCCACGCTGCCACTTCTTCTGCTGTCATCCGCACTCATGAACGTGTCATGGGGCGATCTGTTTACCGGGCTGGCGCTCATGCTGGTGCTTGAGGGCCTGCTGCCGTTCCTGAATCCCCGCCAATTCCGGCTCAGTCTGATCACGGCTGCGCAACTGCCTGACCGTGCGTTACGGCTATTGGGCCTGTGCTGTTTGCTGCTGGGCGTGCTGACATTGTATTGGGCGCGTGCCTGATGCGGACTTTCGTTAATCGTTGTTTCTCGACTGTGGACTGCTGGCTATGGATTTGTTGATTATCGTCGCGCTGATTCTGTTGAACGGCGTGTTCGCGATGTCGGAAATCGCGGTGGTGTCGTCGCGCAAGGTGCGCTTGCAACAGCGTGCCGAGGCCGGCAGTCATGGCGCGGCGGCGGCGTTGAAACTGGCCAACGAGCCAGGCCATTTCCTGTCCACGATCCAGGTCGGCATCACCACCATTGGCATCTTTTCCGGCGCGTTTGGCGAAGCAACCTTGGCCGCGCCACTGGAGCTGTGGCTGACCCAGTTTCCGTTGCTGACCGAATATGCTCGACCGATTTCGGTGGTGCTGGTGGTCATGCTAATCACCTATTTGTCGGTAGTACTCGGCGAGCTAGTGCCGAAGCGCTTGGCGCTGCACAACCCGGAAGGGCTCGCGACCATCTTTTCTCGGCCGCTGAATGCCCTCGGTCGTGTTGCCTCGCCGCTGGTCGCGCTGTTCAGCAAATCCAGTGAAATCTTGCTGCGTTTGCTCGGCTCAAAGCCGGACAGTGAAGCGCCTGTGACCGACGAAGAAATCAAGGTGCTGATGCAACAGGGCACTGCTGCTGGCGTGTTTGAATCCAGCGAAGGCGAGTTGGTCGCCAACGTGCTGCGCATGGATGATCTGAGTCTGAACCAGATCATGACGCCACGCGTCGATGTGCTCGCCATTGATATTGCCGAACCGCTTGAGCAGGTGCAGGCGCAAATTCTGGCCTGCAATTATTCTCGCTTGGTTGTCTGCCGTGACGGCATGGATCAGGTCATCGGCGTGGTTTACGCCAAAGATCTGCTCAATCAATTGTTGAGTGGTAAAACACTGGATGTGCAGGCCGATATGCGCACCCCACTGTACGTGCCGGAAACGGTGGCACCGATGCAGCTGATGGCGCTGTTCAAACGCCATCGCGAAACCTTTGCTCTGGTTGTCGATGAATACGGCGATCTGCAGGGTGTGGTGACCTTGGCCGATATCATGGAAGCGATCGTCGGTAACCTGCCGTCCGATGACACCAGCGAAGAAGCCGATATCGTCCGCCGCGAGGACGGTTCGCTGCTGGTCGACGGCCTGCTCGCTATCGACAAATTAAAAGAAGCCATCGGCTTGGCCGAATTGCCGGATGAAGAAAGCGGTGCCTACCAAACCGTGTCTGGTCTGGTCATGACCACCCTGGGTCGGGTGCCGAAAACCGCCGACCATTTCGATTGGCAGGGTTACCGCTTTGAAGTGGTCGACATGGACCGCAACCGGGTCGACAAGCTGCTGATCGTGCCGCCAGCGGCCGAGCGGCAGCCGGAGTAGCCGCCATTTGTTCGTACGGCTGCGCCAGTATTGGCGCGGTCTGGCATGCCGTCCCTTATTCCGGTCCGACCTGCCGGCTCAAAAAGCAGGCATCCGGCAGCAAGAA
>CAMLNB010000053.1 GCA_946481205.1 uncultured Kangiella sp.
ACCACCTTCATCGACGCGCTGAAACTGTTCCAGAACGATCCGCAAACCGAAGCGATCGTCATGGTCGGTGAAATCGGCGGCAGCGCTGAAGAAGAAGCCTGCGAATACATCAAGGCGCATGTGACCAAGCCGGTCGTCGGCTTCATCGCCGGTATCAGCGCCCCTCCGGGCAAGCGCATGGGCCACGCTGGCGCGATCATCTCCGGCGGCAAAGGCACCGCCGAAGAGAAGTTCGCTGCGATGGCTGCAGCCAAAGTTCACGCCGTGCGTTCGCCGGCCGACATCGGCAAAGGCGTGGCGCAAATCACGGGCTGGAAGTGATTCCGGTCTAGCGTTGAACTGTGTTGCACTGAAAACGCCCGCTTTTGCGGGCGTTTTTGTTATCGGTTGGTATCCGGCGGAATCGGTTGCTACTGCATTGCTGGCTTCCATCGCTTCAGGCAGACTCCGAGTATTGCTGCTTTCGCTGTGGTGCTGGCCATGCCTGTGTCATCCCTCACCATCCATCAGCCGCGTTTCGGTTTGCTGTTTGACAGCAAGCTCAGCACGGCGCTGACCCAGCTCTGGGCGACGCTGGGTTCGCCGGCATTTATCCCGTCGGTATTGGATGTGCTGGATGCGGTTTGTCCTATCGATTCCGGCGGTACGTTGGTCTATTACCGCCAGCAACGGCCTTTGAGTTTGCTGCACCGCTTCAATCCCACCGAACGGCAGGTGCCGGCAGATATCTATTCGACCGGCCCGTATGCGTTGGACCCACAATATCGTGCATTTCTGAACGGCTGCACCAGTGGTGCGTATTGGCTGCGCGATATCGCACCGGATGATTTCTATAGCAGCGAATACTATCTGACGTTCTACTCCAAAACCGGAGTTGCGGACTCCATCGATGTGATCTGGCGAATTGATGACGATACTGCCATCAATTTTTTCCTACAGCGCAATATCAACAGCAACGAGTTCAGCTCGGGCGACCTGGCTGCGCTGACCCTGGTCACACCGATCGTGTTTGCCGCGCTGAGCCAGCATCAGCAGTTGCAAACTGTGCCACGAAGCAAAGCGGTGGATAAGACTCACTTGCAGGTCGAATGTACGCTGACCAATTTTGCCAGCTCGCTGCTGACGCCGCGTGAACGCGATGTGCTGATGTATATGCTGCGCGGTTACTCGTCAGCACTGACGGCGCAGCGCTTGAACACCTCAGAAGGTACGATCAAGATTCACCGCAAGAATATCTACCGCAAGCTTGATATCGGATCGCAGGCTGAACTGTTCTCGCTGTTTATCAACTGTATCCCGTTCGCGAAGCCTGATGAACAATCCGACCCTTTACAGGTGTATCAGCAATCGCAACGCAGCACACGCGCATTGGTCTGACGTCAACGTCTCATCCCCATAGATCTGGCGGAGGCGGGTAGAGCAGTTGTTGGTGGCATTGCATGGCAGGCTCACAATCCTCGCGTTGTAATTGCGGGCCGTCAAGGTCGACATACTCGCAGTGTTGCCCGACCAGAAATGCTGGTGCCATTGCCAGCGAACTGCCGCACATATTGCCGACCATCAGACCGAGCCCCAATGATCGTGCATGCTCTACCATTCGCAGTGCTTCGGTCAGCCCGCCGCATTTGTCCAGTTTGATATTGGCGTACTGATAACGACCAACCAGCACATCGAGTGACGCGACATCGGTACAAGACTCATCGGCGGCGAGTGGAATCGCGCTGTCGAGGTGATCAAGATCGAAATCAGCGCCGCGCGGCAGCGGTTGCTCAATCAGTTCAATGTCTTGTGCCTGCAGTGCTGGCAGCAGTGTCCTCAGCTGATTCAGTGTCCACGAACCGTTCGCATCGACCACCAAACGGGCGCTGGGATTTTCCTGCCTGACAATGGCAATTGCCTTCAGATTACGTTCGGCTGACACTTTGATTTTAAGCAGGGGTGCCCCGTTCGCGGTGCGTGCTGCCAACCGCGTTTCTTCATCACTACCCAGGCCGATGGTCAATGCAGTCAGCAGCGGCCGTGGTTCGCTGATGCCAATCAATTGGTGAACAGAAGTTCGCAGCTGTTTCGCGCGCAGATCCCAAAGAGCGCAATCGAGTGCGTTGCGGGCGCCGCCGCGTGGTAGCAGCGTCTGCAAGTCGTTGGCGGAGAGTTGATTCGGAAGTGGACCGAGTGAGTGTAGCTGCGCCGCCATGCTGGTAGGTGTTTCATCATCGTAATCAACACCTGCGGCCTCGGACCGGCCGACATTGCCATTCTCGTCATGCACAAGCAGCTGGATGACGGGTACGTCGTGCATCACCGCACCAGCGATGCGAAACGGTACTTTCAGCGGCCAATGGTGAATTCGTGTTTGCAGACGGATCATGGTAAGTGAGGGTTCCGCAGCAATTCGTCGACAATGGCTCCGACACCGGTCTTTATCGGATCGCAGATGGGCAAGCCAAGCTCGATGCCGATCTGCTCGAAATAGCTGGCCGTTTGTGCGGGAGTCAGCGCTGATGCGTTGATACTGATGCCGACGCAGCGTATGGCCCGGTTGGTCAACCGACCCGCGTCAAGATAGGCTTCAATTGCGCGGCCGAGGGAAGGCAAGCGGATATGCGGATAACCCTCGATCGTTTCACGGCTTGGGTCGTGGCACAGCACGATTGCGTCGGGTTGTGAGCCGTGCAGCAAGCCAAGTGTGACGCCAGCATAAGCCGGGTGAAACAACGCGCCTTGCCCTTCAATGACATCCCAGTGATCAGGGACGTTATCCGGTGACAATTGCTCAGCTGCACCGGCGATGAAATCGGCAATCACTGCATCAATGGCAATGCCTTCGCCGGCGATCATGATGCCGGTTTGTCCGGTCGCACGGAAATCGGCAGCAACGCCGCGCTGTCGCAGCGCATCGGCAAGCGCTAGCGCCGTGTATTTTTTCCCAAGCGCGCAATCAGTGCCGACGGTCAACAATCGTTTGCCAGAGCGTTTGATGCCGGTGCCTGCGGTCAGCGCTGCATCGCTGTGCCGCACATCCAGCAAACGCACGTTGTTGCGTTGGGCGGCGGCGACCAGCCGTGGTATCCGGTTCAGTCTTGTGTGCAAGCCGCTGACGAGGTCGAGACCGGCATCAAGCGCGCTTTCCAGATCATCCAGCCAATGCTCAGGTAAGGCCCCGCCCACCGGCGCGACCCCGATAATCAGGCTGCCGGCGCCCTGTTGCGCCGCCTGTTGCGCGTTGAGACGTGGCAACTCGAGATCGACCGATGCGTTCTGGCGAGTCCATTGTCCCAGCACTTTATCGCGGCACCAGTCACGCAATCCAAACGCGGTTTTGGCATCGGACTTGAGCTGCACGTCACCCAGATACAGCAAATAAGATGAACGGAGACGATGCATGATGGCGCTCCTGCGGACGGGCATGAGCTCCACCATAAAGGCTTTGTCCCGTCGACACAGCGTGTTTAGCCGTCATCTATCGCCAGGAGGATAAGCCACCCGCGCTGATCAGTTCCCCATCGGGGTGCCTGCTATTCCTAACAGGGTATATGGCCCGGCCGGGCGTCGCGCTACCGTGCAATCAAGACAAGGCGCCTTACAGGTGCTTGCTGGACAGCATAAAAATAAGCCGCGGAGGGCTGAGCATGTCAGAAGCGCAACAGATGGGGATTTTTCGCAATCGGTTTCGTCAATCTGTGTTGGCGGCGGCGGTTGGCGCCGTGCTCAGTTGCAGCCTGCCAGCCCATGCCGTTGGCGATGTTCATGGCAACATCAATGGCGTGGTGACGGCGGGGCAGAGCGATCTGGCCGGCGCCACAATTACCTTGAAGCACAAGGAAACCGGACTGACCCGAACGGTCACCTCCGACGCATCAGGTCGATTCCGCGCGGTTCAGTTACCGATTGGCGAATACAGCGCCACGATTGAGAAGGCCGGTTACCTCAGCGAAAACAACGTCACGGTGCAAGTGCGGGTCGGCAGCGGCACTTCGCTGGTTGTTGAACTGCAGCAAGAAGGTGCGCAGCGCGTCGAGATTGTTGGTTCTCGCATTGCCAGCTTTGATATGGAGTCGACCGACAGCGGCCTGACCATTACCGAAGACAAGTTTGATCGGCTGCCGATAATGCGCGATCTGAACAGCATTGCCTTGCTCGCGCCCGGCGTGTCGGAGGCTGACGAAGGCTTCGATGGCACGCCGGTCTTCAGCGGCGCCAGCGCGGCAGAGAACGTTTACTACATCAACGGCATGAACCTGACCGATTTTCGTTATGGCTGGGGCGGTTCGGAAGTGCCGTTCGAGTTCTTCCGTGAATTCCAGGTCAAGACCGGCGGTTACTCGGCTGAGTTTGGTCGCTCCACCGGTGGGGTTGTAAATGCCGTGTCCAAAAGCGGCGGCAACGATTGGACCGGTGGCGCCAACATCTACTGGTCACCGCGCAGCTGGCAAAGCAATTCGCCGGATATCTATAACCGCGAAGGCACGCTTATCGTCAGCAACAAGAAAGACGAGATCGATGATCGCGAGATCAACATTGAAGTGGGTGGTCCACTGATCCAGGACAGACTGTTCATCTACGCACTGTATAACCCGCGTCGACTCAATACCGACGACTACGAGGACGACGGTTTTCTGTATCAGCGTGATGGCGACGACGCCTTCTGGGGCACAAAAATCGACTTCCTGATCAACGACTACCATACGCTGGAATACACGGCGTTCTCGAATCAGGAAACGGTACGGCGCACCAAGATTGGCTGGGATGTCGACACGGGGCAAATCACTGGCGAGCCGCTCGACTCCAAGCGCAAGTTTGGAGGCTTGAATCAGATCCTACGCTACACCGGTGCACTGACCGACACCTTCACCGTTTCTGCAATGCTCGGCCGCGTTGAGGCGGAGTACACCGACAAATCGGCACTTGATGGCAACCCGGTCATCCTGTATTCGACCGATGGCGCGGATTACACCCCGCTCGGTAATTGGGCTTACACCACAGTGGCCGAATCGACTGATGAACGTACAGTGCAGCGGCTCGACTTTGATTGGGATATCGGTGATCACACCATAAGCTTCGGCATGGACCACGAGAAACTGGTGTCTTGGGAGGACTCCGATTACTCCGGTGGCGTGCTCTATTACATCGATGACTACGAAGCTGAAGACCCGGACGCCCAGAGCGAGCTCTGGATTCAGCATCGTCGCAACTACGGCAAGTTTGAGACCGAGTCAAAAGCGTTCTACCTCGAAGGCACCTGGCGACTCGGCGATGTCACGCTGACCACCGGCCTGCGCAATGAAATGTTCGACAACCGAAATGGCCTCGGCGGCACCTTTGTCAAAATGGACAATGCCTCGCTGTCGATGGATGACTTGCTGATGCGCGACAGCGACAATCAATGGGCAGCACGATACGGCATGGTCTGGAACATCGGCGGCGATGGCGATGACAAGTTGTTTGCCAACGTTGGCCGTTACTTCTTGCCGATCGCCAATATCTTGAATATCAAACTGGCCGGCGCTTACTACCGTGATCGCGCGATCTATGAATGGGATGGCGTATTTGATGCCAATGGCGTCCCGCAGCCCGGTTCGGTCATTGATGAACTTACGGTTCAGTTTGATGGTGAAACGGCTGACCCGCGCACTATCGTCAATCAAGACATCAAGCCTATGTACCAGGATGAAATCATCGTCGGTTATGGTTTCAAGATTGATGATCGCTGGTCGGCTACGGTTTCCGCGATCTATCGCGACTTGAAGCGCGCAATCGATGACTCGACTCCGTGCAAGGCGCTCGATGCCATAGCCGCCGAGCGTTACGGCTACGACCCGGAAGGGGATGACAGCTACTGCTATTCCATTACGCCACCTTATGTACTGACCAACCCAGGCTATGGCATGGATTTCTGGTTTGACTTTGGTGAAGGCGACGGCCTAGAACATCTTGAGCTGACCGCGGAACAACTCGGGTATCCCAAGGCCAAGAGAACCTATAAAGGCATTGATTTCATCCTGGATCGGGCATTCGATGGCGTCTGGTCGCTGAATGCCTCGTATACCTGGTCGAAGACCGAAGGCAACTACGAAGGCACCGTGCGCAGTGACTATGCCTCGGTAGATGGACAGGCAGGCTTTACCACCGCGTTTGATTTCTATTCAATGCTGGAACATGCGAACGGCTTTTTACCTAATGATCGTCGGCACAAGCTGAAGCTGAACGGTAGCTACGCCTTTGCTGAAGATTGGTTACTCGGTTTCAACCTGATCAGCATCAGTGGTCGGCCAATCAGTTACTTCGGTGTGCATCCGACGGATCCGAACAACCAGTATTATATCGGTGGCGGTAATTTCTATCAGAACGGTGAGCCAGCGCCGCGTGGCAGCAAAGGTCGAACAGCCTGGGTTCATGCCCTGGATGTTTCGCTGCAGTACAACTTTACAGTGGTCGAGTCGGACGCCTATGTTCGGTTGGATGTCGGCAATATCTTCAACTTTGATAACGAGACCGGGGTCTACGAGATTGGCGAGAATTTCAATGGCGACCCCGACGCCAGTTATGGCGCGAAATGGGAGCGGCAAGACCCTCGTAGCGTCATGCTGAGTGCCTCGATCAGGTTCTGACGTCATCTTCTGGCGGTCCGCTCTGGGCACAGGCACGGTTGTTGAAGCGACAACCGTTTCCTTTTTTTGGTGGTAGGCCAGTCCAGAATCAGTCCATCACGTTTTGGGGAACTCCAAGGTGAACGGTTTGGGTGTGTTGAAGCGCGAGGCGTTGCAGCTTGGCATGGCCTTGTTACTTGGCATGGTGCTACCGCTGTCCACGTATGCGAAGGAGCTTTGGCTGATCGGCGGTGGCGAGCCGGTCTGTTCCAGCATCGAGCCTGATCGTTGCCGGCCGGATGCGCGTGCCGAAGCCGAGCGCTATTTCACTCGCATGGAAGCTGTACGTGGCAAGTCATTCCGGTTTTCTGAATCGCAGTTGCAGCGGCTCAGTGCGTTGCCGCGCTGGTTTGCAGTGCGAGCAGACGCCAAAGCCACCGACTTGGCTGCACTGGCTGACATTGTGCGACCGCTGCAGGACAAGACTCTGGCTGAGGACTCGTGGCATGCCTTGCTGGAGCCATTGAAACTATCGGACGACCAGCTGCAGTTGTATGACGATGCCTTCGAAGTTCGGCCGCTCGCCAAATCCGGGCACACCGCGCGAATGGTTACTTACTTGAAAGGCGGTGAGCCTTACGTCGAGGACATGTTTCGCCAGTTTGTCGCGGCGGCCGCCAACAATTCTTTGCGGAGAGACAAAACGGCTAAACCACGCATCGTGGTGCTGACGGCGTCATCAAACAATCCCTATGAGTATGTCGATTACTACTTGTCGCTGTTCGAGTCGGTGGGTGCAGAAGCGATCTGGCTGCCGCTGGAACCGGCTTTGCCTCGTGCTGGCGATTGCTCGCAGTTGAATGTATTGCGCTTTGAGTGGAACGGTGCGTTCGACCGCGCCGCGCGCTATCCCGAGCTTGCCGCGTATCAGCTGCCGCTTTGTCTGCAGCCGCAGAAGCTGTTGGCGATTGTCGACAGTGCCGATGGCTTCTTTGTTAACGGTGGCGATCAATCACTGACCATGCGCGCGTTGCAGGAACCTTACGGGCAATTCACCGCAGTCGCTCGCCGTTTACTGGATCGGGTCGAGGCCGGCGTGCCGCTATCGGGCTCTAGCGCGGGCAATGCTGTGCAGTCGGGCCATCCCCGCAAGGCCTATCCGATGATTAGTGGCGGGCGCACCAGCCATGCGTTGCAGCACGGCGCGCTTGCCAATGAACCGAACTCGCCGGCCTGCGATTTGCACAATCGCTGCAGCACAGCCGCCGCCGATGGGCAGCTGACCTACCGCGCATTGGGTGGTCTGCAGTTGTTCACCCTCGGCGTTTCCGACACCCATTTCCGTGAGCGCGACCGTGAGGGCCGGTTGCTGCGTCTGCTGCTGGATACCCATACGCCTTTCGGTTTCGGTGTCGACGAAGCCACTGCCTTACGCGTCCGTTTTCAAGACGACGATTCTGCCAGCTTGTCGGTGCTCGGTGCCGGTGGTGTCTGGATTGTGGATACTCGTCAGGCGCGTGTTCAGCGTAGCGAAACGCAATGGCAAGTCACGCATGCGGTGGCATCGCGGCTGCTGAGCGGTGATACCGCAGATTGGCATGACGGCACACTCAACGCGTCGCTGCAGTGCCCTGCCAATGCCACGGTTATCGGCGAGCAGATGCCTGATCCAGAGACTTACGATGAACAGGACGATTGGCGTTGGTATCGCTTGCCTGGTGCTACGGTGAAGGGGTGCGAACGAGCCGATGGCCGTTGGCGCTATATCGGGCTGCCGTTGCGATTGGACGTGAGGCTGGCGCATTGAATGCTAGCGTTCTGGCCAAGCCAAAAGGAATCCGTCGGTGAGCGTCGAATCCCCGTCTGTCATGTCAGCTAACCGCACCTGGCGCATGCCCGATACGTTGCTGATTGTGTTCGGTGTGCTGTTGTTGTCCGCTGCATTGACGTTGTTTCTGCCGCGCGGTTTCTACGAGACCACACCAGACCCCGAAACCGGTCGCAAGCTGCTGATTGCCGACAGCTATCAAACCGCGCATGGTGGCGAGCCGCAGCCGGTGGCACTGTTTACCGATGGCGAAAACACCTCACTGCTGGGCGCGTTCTTTGATGGCATGACCTCGGGCTCGCGCAATGGCTCGGCGATCGGCGTCATCATTTTCATTCTGATGGTCGGCGGCAGTTTCGGTGTACTGATCCGCACTGGCGCCATCGATGAAGGCTTGAAAGCGCTTATCGGCCGTTTGCAGCACCGTGCCCGCTTGTTGTTGCCCGTCATGGCGGTGCTGTTTTCGCTTGGTGGTGCCGTCTTCGGCATGAGCGAAGAGGCGATGGCGTTCGCGATGTTTCTGGTGCCGTTGGTGCGCATGCTTGGTTACGACGCCATCACCGGTGTGTTGTTGACCTATGGCGCCAGCCAGATCGGTTTTGCGACCTCGTGGATGAATCCGTTTTCGGTCGCCATTGCTCAAAGCATCGCCGGGTTACCGCCGCTGTCCGGTGCCGGATTTCGCTTGGCCATGTGGGTGGCGTTTACGGTGTTGTATATCGCCTGGTTCATGTGGCGGGCCGAGCGCCTGCGGCGGCAGCGCACCGAGCCGGTCATGGTGCCGATGCTGCAGCACACGTTCTCGCGTGGCCACGCGTTGGTCGTGCTAACACTTTTCCTTGGCATGGCTTGGATCATCTGGGGGGTGTTGACCGAGGGCTATTATCTCCGCGAGATCGCGACCCAATTCTTCGTAATTGCCATTGTTGCGCTGATCATCGGGAGTGTGTTCAAACTCAATGATGCTGGCATCAACGAGTATGTCGATGCGTTCAAGACCGGCGCCGCTCAGTTGTTGCCTGCTGCACTTGTGGTGGGGGTTGCGCAAGGCATCATTCTGATGCTCGGTGGTGCCCAGCCGGACAGGCCGTCGGTCATCAATACCTTGTTGCATCACGCGGCCAATGCGATTGCCGGCCACGGCGAGATGTTCTCAGCACAAGCAATGCTGGTGTTTCAAAGCGGCTTCAATTTCTTTGTGACCTCCGGTTCTGGTCAGGCTGCGCTGACCATGCCGTTGATGGCACCTCTGTCGGATCTGGTCGGTGTCAGTCGCCAAGTGTCGGTGCTGGCTTTCCAACTTGGCGATGGTCTTGCGCATTTGTTCTATCCAACTTCACCGGCGTTGATGGGCACATTGGCCATTGCCGGTGTGGAGTTTCTGGCGTGGCTGCGCGCCATGTGGTCGCTATGGCTGTTGTTGACCGTGATGAGTGTTACCACCATGGCCATTGCGGTGTGGGTCGGCTTCTGACTATGTTCACGTACAGATTGGATCAGACACAGCAATGATTACCCTATTTGAGCAGATCGAAACTTATTCTCCGAGCGCGCTAGGGCACAGGGATGTGCTGGTGGCGGGAGACCGCATAGCGGCCATTGCCTCGCATTGTGAGCTGCGCGGTGATGCCGTGCAGGTCGTGAATGCGCCGGATTGCGTGCTGGTGCCGGGTTTTGTCGATAGCCTCGCTCACATCATCGGTGGCGGAGGCGAAGGTGGTTTTCGCAGCCGCACGTCCGAGCTTAGTGTCGAACAGGCGATTCGTGCCGGCGTTACCACTCTGATTGGTGTGCTTGGCACCGATGCGATTACGCGCACGCTGACCAATTTGCTGGCCAAGGCACGCGCACTCGATGAAGAGGGTCTGAGCTGTTATTGCTATACCGGTTCGTATCAAATTCCGGCGCGGACGCTGATGCGTGACGTCATGGAAGATCTGGTACTGATTGATAAGTTTATTGGCGTTGGTGAAGTTGCCATTGCCGATCATCGTTCGTCACAACCAACCGTGAATGATTTGAGCAAACTGGCTGCCCAGGCGCGGGTAGGTGGCATGCTGGCCGGCAAAGCGGGCATTGTCAGCGTCCATGTCGGCGCCCAGCCTGAAGGCGTGTCATTGCTGGAGCAGGTTGCTGCCAACAGTGACATTCCGATCAATCAGTTCTATCCCACCCACTTGAATCGGAATCAGACTTTGCTCGACATGGGCTTTCGATACATTGGAAAAGGTGGCGTGATCGATCTGACCACCAGCACGACGCCACAGGAGCTGGCGCAAGGTGAGATCAAATGTTCTCACGCATTGCGTCAGGCGCTCGATCGAGGTGTGAATCTGGATAACATTACGTTCTCATCCGATGCTAATGCCTCATTGCCCTTGTTTGATGAGTACAATGAATTCATTGGTTTGGGTGAGGGCAGCATTGCCAGCCTGCATCAGGAGTTCGTGGACGCGGTACGGGAAGAAGCTGTCCCGCTCGAAATCGCGTTGAAGGCTGTCACCAGTAATCCAGCGCGGATTCTGAAACTGGCTCAGAAAGGCCAGTTGCGAGTAGATGGCGACGCCGATCTGTTGCTGCTAGACAGGACCGACCTGAGGGTTCGGGCGGTGATGGCGCGTGGCCGTTGGCTATATGCTGAGCCGGCGCTGAATTTGCCAGTCAGCCGTAAATCGCTATTCGTCTGAGTCTCAAGGATGGTCACAGATGTTGCCGCCCGACCATCCTGTCTGTGCATTACTGGCTAGCCGACAGAGGTTTCTGGCATGCTGCCGCTTTCTCAGATTCTGTTGAGACAAGCGGCATGAAACGCATTCTTCTCTTGATACTTGTGCTGGCTCTCGGTTACGGATTGAAGCAATGGCCATCCGCTGATCGCGACCAGGCAAATGCAGGGGGAGTTTCTGCGCAGCAGGCAGGAACTGAATCGGGCCCCGGTAATACGCCTGATGCCGGTACCGTGTCGGCGGCCAGCGCCGATGTAAGGTTACAGCGCGCCTTCCAAGATCGGGAATCGAACCTGCAGATTGAAGGACAGGGTACGGTCACCAAGGTGCTGAGTGACGACAACAAGGGCAGTCCGCATCAACGTTTTCTGTTACGTACCTCGACCGGCCAGACATTGTTGGTTGCGCACAATATCGAACTGGCACCACGCATCGTGGATATCGCCGAAGGTGATACCGTGCGCTTTTACGGTGAGTACGAATGGAACGACAAAGGTGGCGTCATCCACTGGACCCATCACGATCCGCGAGGCAAGCATGAGGGCGGTTGGTTGGAGCATCGCGGACAGCGCTATCAGTAGAGTCGGTGGGGCTTTTCTGCACGACGTGTCATGGTAACTGCGTGAACAGCAGCCCGATATACAGCAAGATGACCAGCACGGTACCGTAGGCCAGCAACTGGTGAAAGCGCTCGTGCCGCACCGTGATGCCGGTCAGTGCGGTCAAACCGGCGCCGGCGTGAAACAGCAGATTTGGCAACTGCGGTAGCGAGCCGGTGATCAGCAGATCTTTCAACAGGCTGACGCCAAGCAGCGCGATCAGCAAGGCAAAGAACCAGCGCCGGTTGCCGTGAAAGGCCGATTGCAAATTCTTATGGACGCTAGCGCGGGGGAGTGCCAGCGCGGCAAGCAAGTAAAGCAGAATCGGTTGCAGCAGCAACAGAAAAAACTGCAGGAATTGCCACTGCTCGATGTGGCGCAAGCCAAACAGTGTCCACCAGGTCTGGATATGCAACAGCAGCAGGGTGCAGGCCCAGGCCAGCGACGGGCCATGCGCACTGACGGTATGCCGATGCTCCAGCCAGTCGGCGAAGCTGGACAGCAATTGGGTGACACCCAATCCAAGAATGATCGAGACAAAAACTGACAGATAATTGAAAGTATCCACAAGGCATCCGGTTACGCGGCGTTGCGCATTGGCTGTCGCATCAGCGTCTTAATATAGTCGGTAACCGGTGGCCTTACCTGCGTCTGTACTTAGCCTGTGCTCGCCATTGTGTGCTTCAGTGACGGTCTGCGTACCAGCCAGACGCCCAGCCAGGCGAACCAGACAATCTGGCTGATGCCGAATATGGCTTTCATCACATCGAGTGACGGCACAATGGTCAGCACTCCGGCGACACCGACAATGCCTCCGAGCATCGCCAAGGCTCTGCTGTAACGAAACATCGCGGCGCTGAGCAGCAACACCCAGACGCCACCCAGCAATTCCACGCCGCCGCCGAGCGCATCCTGCACGGTTTTGATCGTGGCCCAGACGGTCAACGCCTGATCAGCGTTCTCGGCATGCAGGCGAGTAACCGTGGCGAAACCGATTTGACTGACCATGCCGCTTGCCATCAAGAATCCACCCCAGATATAACCGAATGGTGTGGTGATTGACATCAATACCGGGGCTTGCTTTTGCAATTGTTCATGCAGGCCGGCTGTCAGCACAATTAAGGCGATGCCAGACGCGTAGTAAAGTAGCGCCCAGAACTGCGCCAGATTGCCATGCGCCAGTGTGTAGCTGAGTTTTTGCGCTGCCGTCCAGCTGGCCGCGTCTGCGGGCTGAAAGGCGGCCATTACTGCAAAAGCGATCACATACAGCAGTGCTTGCGCCAGTGCTGCATAAGCACCGGCTTTTACCAATCGTTCCATCGTGGTTTTTCCTTTGTGTTGTGGGAGATGCTATCAGCGCTTGTTGTTACGACGCAGGTTTCAGCACCTCAGTGATCGCACGCAGTGCTGGATCTAGGCCACGCTGGTAATCCTGATAACGCAGCGGTGCCATGATATCGGGTGCCAGCGATTGCACCTTGATCGGATGTTTGCGTATCGAGCCGTGGCAATCGGGCTCGGGGCAACCGGTGACATAGTTGTGCCGTTCGGTCGCGACCAGAATTTCAGCTTTCGACACCGGCAATTCGACGAGACTGCCTTCGGCCCAGAATTCCAGCTCATCGCCGACCGGTTCGCCGACAATGACAACGCGGTCACCGCCGGCTTGTTTCAGATAGCCCAGGCTGGCAATGCCGGCAGAGAACGTGCGGCCTGAAGTGATGGCGAAAATCTTGCCTTCAGGCGGTAACAGCGTTGGCAAGGTTTGCATCAGCGCGCGTGTGTTGTTCAAGTCGCCGCCACTGTTGAGCCGCAGATCGACAACAATGTGCGTCGGCTTCTGCTGCGCGATGGCGGCAAGTGCCGCATCGATGAACGCGCTGTCGAGTCGCTGGCCGGCAGCGTGCGTGTTGTAGCGAAACTGCAGATAGAACGCATTCAGCTCGGGCAGGGCAGCGTAGCGAAACAGCTTGTCTGGTTCTTGCAAGTAGAGCGGGGCAGGCACGCTTGCCGGCAGATTGGCCGGCAATAATTCAACCAGACGCGAGTGGCTGAAAAACGTGTAACGGCCGTGTGCCGGTGGCTGCCGTTTCGCCGTCAGCGTGACGTCGGTGATTTTGCCTTTGCTGTTCTGCAGACGAAGCGTCAGCTGATCTGGCTTTGCGGCAAGGCCGGCTGCGTGCAAGAGCTCGGCCGACTCCAGCCAATAGCCCAGCCAGTCGTCGCACTTTGCCGGCACGGCGCCCCAGTATTCGGTGCAGCGCTGGCGCAGCTGCGCAATCGGCTGCCCCTCCATCGCGAGCAGTTGTTGGCCGATCAAGTGGCGGTCATCGGCATCCAGAATGAAAACGCCGTCAGCAAAGACCTGGATGCGCGCCGGTATGCGGTTGAAATCACTCGGCCACAGTCCGGTCAGCAGCATCGTGTGGCCGTTACGCGCCAGCGCAAACAGCTTGGCAACGCGCAGTTGGAATTCCGCGGCACTGAGCTTGTCCGCATCGCGGCGCAGTTCGGCCAGCATGGCCTCTGCCTGTTGGCGTTCGTCCGCGTTGAACGCGATATCCTGCGCCAGCAATTGTTGAACGGTATCGACGTCCGGCCGGTAATCCGCAGCCAGGGCTGCGCCATGACTAAGCAGCAGGGCAAAGGCCGTACCGAGTCTGATGAACGTTCTGGTCATGAATGCCTCGTTGAACCATGGGCAGGGAGCCCGTTTGATGCTTATGCCCGTTGTGTATCCGTTACGCTAGCGGCTGAGTTTGGAAATGAGCGTGCGGATTTGTTGCCAGATGTTTATCCGTGAATAGTGCGCTACACAGCTCGGCGCCCTCGAACTAGCCTCTCTGGTAAACCTTGGCGTTCTGAGAAATGGGAAGCTTGGTATGTGGCTCCGTTTGATTACTGCAGCCTGGTTGGCAGGGATGACCCTCAACAGCATTGCCAACGCCGCGTCCGGCTTTCAGCTGCACAAGCTGGCCGACGGCATCTACACTACCGAGCGCAAAGAGCCGGCTGGCCTGATGTTTGATGCCAACAATACGTTTCTGATCCGCGAACACGATGTGGTGGTGGTTGATAGCAATATCAGCCCGGACTCCACCCGCGAAGTGCTGGCCGCATTGCGCAAGCTCACCGACAAACCGGTGCGCTATGTCATCAACACGCACTGGCATGAAGACCATATTCTCGGTAACAGTGTCTGGCGCGAGGCGTATCCCGCAGTGCAGTTCATTGGCCATGTTCAAAGCCATGCCGATCTCGCTACCACCGGCCTGGCCAACCGCAAAGGCTTGCTGGAAAGTGGCGCGGGCGGCGTCGCGAGTTTGCGCAATGCCATCAGCACCGGCAAAGGCCTCGCCGGCAATGCACTGACCGACGAAGAGCGCGTTAGCCATCAAAGCGATATTTTTCTGGTTGAGCGGTATCTGAAAGAGGCGGGCAGCTTGCCGATTGTCTACCCGGATCTGGAAGTGGAGTCGCGGCTGGTGCTCGCCGATGCTAAGCGCCCGATTGAGATTCGTTTTCTGGGCGCGGCTCACACCCGTTCCGATCTGGTGGTTTGGTTGCCAGCGGAAAAGCTCTTGATCGCTGGCGATCTGGTCGTCTGGCCCATTCCCTTGGTTGGCTCCACCTCGTACCCGGCGGCGTATGCGCAGAGTCTGCAGCAGCTACTCGATTTGCAACCTGCCGTCATCGTGCCGGGTCATGGCCCGGTGTTTCGTGACACGATTTATGTCCAGCAGGTGCTGGCGCTGCTGAACAGCTTGACCGCGCAGGTCGCGGCCGCCAAGCAGCGTGGTGAAACGCTGGAGCAGCTGCGCAAGTCGGTTGACTTGTCGGTGCATCGGCAGCAGCTGGCTGGCGATTCGGCATTGCTGAAACTGATCTTCGGCATGTATGTGCAAAGCTCAGGTGTTGCGGCTGCGTTTCAGGAGTTGCAACCTGCCACCACACCGTAAGCGGTAGTGCGTGGTCTTGAGTGCATTCGCTTCTCTTGTAGCAGCAAGCGTGGTCGCGATACGCTTTTCTGCACAATCGCGACCGCGGTTGCCCCTACAAAACATGCCTCGATTGGGTATGCACCATGCCGAACCACACCGCTGCGCAGATTCGCTATGCCACCTCCGAAGACGTGCCGCTGATTCTGCGCTTTATCCATGAACTGGCTGCCGCCGAACAGTTTCCCGGTTCGGTGATGGTGACCGAGGCGGATCTGCTGCGCCGGCTGTTCGGTCCGGAAAAACTGGCTGAGGCGATTATCGTTGAGTCACAACAGCGGCCGGTGGGCTTTGCCGTGTTCTACCAAACCTTCTCGACCACAACCGGTCAAGCCGGACTGCATCTGGATGACGTTTATCTGAATGCCGCCGTGCGTGGGCAGGGCATTGGCAAACAGATCTTTGCCTGGTTGGCTGCGGAAGCGTTGCGTCGCGATTGCGCGCGCTTTGAATGGTGGTCTTTGCGCTGGAATGATGAGGCCAATCGGTTCTATGGCAGGATTCAGGCTTCCCAGCGGGATGAGTTGCAGATATACCGGCTGGAACGGGATGGGATGCGGCGGCTCGTGACCGAATAGCGCCGCATCGTTCCCGGTGTTGTCTTTTCTGCTGGCAGTTCGTCATCACGCAACCGCGGCGTTTCATGCAGTGCCGCAGCAACCCGCAAGGAGGTGCTGTATGAGCAAGGCAAGCCATTCCAGTCAGGGCAAAAAAGCGGTCAAACCGATCCCCGATGGCTATCACGCGCTAACGCCGTATCTGATCGTCAATGACGCCGATGCCGCGATTGCGTTTTACCGCAAGGCACTCGGTGCCAGCGAATTGTTTCGGATGCCAGGACCGGACGGCAAGATCGGTCACGCCGAGATCCGACTAGGTGATTCGGTGCTGATGCTGGCCGATGAGCACCCGGCCATGCACGCGTATGGCCCCAAGCATTACGGTGGTACGCCGATCAACCTGATGCTGTATGTGGAAGATGTCGATGCCGTCGTCGATGGCGCATTGAAAGCCGGTGCGACGCTGGTACGGCCGGTGGCCGATCAGTTCTACGGTGATCGCAGCGGCATCATCACCGATCCGTTCGGTCACAACTGGTTTATCGCCACCCATATCGAAGATGTGCCGCCGGAAGAATTGGCAACCCGCGCAGCGGCGCAGGAGAAGTGTTAGTCAATGCGTTGTAGGTTGGGCTGCAAAGCCCAGCGGCGGTGGCTGCGGATGGAGCCGATATAGGACTTAGCCAAACTTCCGCTCGGTAGCTGGATTTCATTCGGCGGAATACACCTGCGGGTGTTCCACAACCTGATCTTGCAAGCGTCAGCTTTCCAGTGAACCAGCGTGGGATAGCACATAGCGTTGAAGAATAATAGCAGAGGGGCCTAGTTCGCTCTTTGCAACTCTAATCATCTCTGCTGCTTGCGGAGTATTCCCACGAAAATCGACCTTTTCCACATGCCATTCTGCTTCGATCTCTGATTTAGTGAGGGATCGGTGCTGAAGAACGATATGGAAGCTCATTGGCTTATGAAATAATCTGCAACATGGGATTCTCCCTACATGCACTTCATTGGAGTTGATGGAAAGTGCGCTCATGTGTGGTACGTAGATGAACTTGATCATGAAAATGCAATTCGGATCAGGAGTCCCGAGCCAGTTAATGAGTTCCTTATTGCCACTTGCTCTGAGTGGCGGGAGTGGTCTCGAGAATGGGGCAAAGAATAGAAATGGTCCGAAGAAGCAATGGTCTTGGTATTCGTATGGCGGCTCAAGTTTATGTCGTATATTTCCTGCTTTGAAGCTGAATCTGCCAGAAGCATGTAGTGATATGTGTGTGTCTTTTGATAGCTGCGGGCAGTTCTGAATGTATATATCTCCAGCCTTCCCATGGCAGGTTACTCTCCACACTGCGCTAGCAGGCGATTCTTGGGAGCCGAACGCAAACCTAATCGTATGATTTTTCTTTGTCATTGCTTGGTGTTGCTCGGATATCGAGATGCATGAGGTAGGTAATACTAGCTCAGGGTAATTGCGCATGCCGGTCTGTCGTTTGCGTGGAGAAGACAATCGCGGGCCACCACTCCCACAGCGGCTTTCGTCTCGTCAATCTTGTGCCCCGCAACACAGGTCAATCTTCTATAATCGCCACTATGCCTTGGGCGGTATGTCCTGCGTGGTGCGGACCGCGAGCCTGGGGCTGTCATT
>CAMLNB010000054.1 GCA_946481205.1 uncultured Kangiella sp.
GGGATCTTGTCGATCTTGGCATTGCCCGGTTGCTCGTCCACTTTCACCAGCGTTTCGCCGGCTTTGCTGGCGATCGCAACCGGCGCGATTTCCCATTCAAACGCGCCATCGGCAATCGCTTTTTGGGCGCGTACGGTCGAGGTGATCGCGTATTCGTCTTGCTGCTGGCGAGTGAAGCCGTAAGCCTTGGCGGTTTCTTCGGCAAAGGTGCCCATCAGGCGGCCTTTGTCGTAGGCATCTTCAAGGCCGTCGAAGAACATGTGATCGAGCACCTGGCCGTGACCAAGGCGCATGCCGCCGCGTGCTTTCGGCAGAAGGTAAGGCGCATTGGTCATGCTTTCCATGCCGCCGGCGACCATGACGTCGTTGCTGCCAACGGCGATCAGATCATGCGCCAGCATCAGTGCTTTCATGCCCGAGCCGCAGACTTTCGAGATGGTGGTGCAAGGCACCGATTGCGGCAGGCCAGCACCAAGCGCGGCTTGGCGAGCAGGGGCCTGACCGAGGCCGGCGTGCAGTACGCAGCCCATCAACACTTCCTGCACGTCTTCCGGTTTCAGGCCGGCGCGTTCAACGGCAGCTTTGATCGAAACCGCACCCAGCTCTGGTGCAGCCAGGCTGCTCAGGGCGCCTTGAAAACCGCCCATGGCGGTACGGGCAACGGAAACAATGACAACTGGATCGTGCGACATGGTGAAAGCTCCACTTTGGGTCAAACGCCCGGACTGGAATCGGGCGCGGTTGATTTCGAATCAGATCAGTATTGTCTGCCATCCGTGGCAGATCAGTGAATCCGACTTGCGCCGGATTCACGGTTGGCGCGTTTTGCGCTAGCAGGCGCGCTGGTTATGACGTTTGGTTTATCGAAAAACCGGCTTACATCGTTTCTTTAAACAGCTCGCGGCCAATCAGCATGCGGCGGATTTCACTGGTACCGGCGCCGATTTCATACAGCTTGGCATCACGCAGCAGGCGGCCGGTCGAGTACTCGTTGATGTAGCCGTTGCCGCCGAGGATCTGGATGGCATCGAGCGCCATCTGGGTGGCTTTTTCCGCTGCGTACAGAATGACGCCTGCGGCGTCCTTGCGGGTGGTCTCACCACGATCACAAGCCTTGGCAACCGTGTAAACGTAAGCGCGGCAGGCGTTCAATGTGGTGTACATGTCGGCGACCTTGCCCTGAATCAGCTGGAACTCGCCGATGGCTTGCCCGAACTGCTTGCGCTCGTGAATATAGGGCACCACAACGTCCATGCAGGCTTGCATGATACCGAGCGGGCCGGCTGACAGCACCACGCGCTCGTAATCGAGGCCGCTCATCAGCACTTTGACGCCTTCGTTGAGCTTGCCAAGGATATTGGCTTCCGGTACTTCGCAATCAATGAACACCAGTTCGCAGGTGTCCGAACCGCGCATGCCGAGCTTGTCGAGCTTTTGCGCGGTGCTGAAACCTTTCATGCCTTTTTCAATGATGAACGCAGTGATGCCTTTCGGGCCGGCGTTGACATCCGTCTTGGCGTAGACGACCAAGGTGTCGGCGTGCGGGCCGTTGGTGATCCACATCTTGTTGCCGTTCAGCACATAGACGTCGCCTTTTTTCTCGGCGCGCAGCTTCATGCTGACCACATCGGAACCGGCGCCTGGTTCGGACATCGCCAGCGCACCGACATGCTCGCCGCTGATCAGTTTCGGCAGGTACTTGGCACGCTGGGCATCGTTGCCGTTCTTGCGGATCTGGTTGACGCACAGGTTCGAGTGGGCGCCGTAGGCAAGGCCGACCGAGGCCGACGCGCGGCTGATTTCTTCCATCGCGACCACGTGTTCGAGGTAGCCCATGCCGGCGCCGCCCCATTTGTCTTCAACGGTGATACCCAGCACACCCAGCTCGCCGAGCTTGCGCCACAGCGGCATTGGGAAAGCATTCTTGTGGTCGACTTCTTCAGCGATCGGGGCGATTTCCTTTTCGGCAAACGCGCGAACCGAATCCCGAATCATGTCGGCGGTATCGCCGAGGGCAAAATTGAGCGTGGGGTACATGGCGTGCAAATGCTCCTGACGTAGTTCGACAGCCAAATGGCGATTAGCTGCGTGACGGATCGGTGATACGGGTTTCGATGGCGTCCAGTTCGGCCAGCATGTGGTCGATGTCCGCTTTTTGCTGTTGCAGTTGGGCACGGCGGCGGGCGAGCTTGGCGCGCAACACTTGCGCTTGCAGCTCGGCGCCATGCGGCAGGTCGTAGAGATCAATGATTTCGCGGATCTCGGCCAGCGAGAAGCCGACGCTCTTGCCGCGCAGAATCAGCGCGACACGAACCCGATCCCGGGCGCTGTAGATGCGCTGCTGGCCAACGCGCTCCGGCGACAGCAAGCCTTCATCTTCGTAATGGCGCAGCGAACGCGGGGTGACATCGAATTCGCGGGCCAGGTCGGTAATCGAAAACGTCTGGTTCATGAGGGTCAACCTGCAGCAGTGGCAAAAGGGTAACCGAGCTTTACGTTAACGTAAAGGTAACCCGGTCTGTTCGGACCAGCAAGAGCCATCACTACAAGTGCTTGATTTGCCGTGCCAAGAGGTCTAATTGCAGTGGCTATATATTTAATAAATACAAGTGCTTATGAATCAATATTAAAGCTGTGTTGAGGTAGTACTTGAGCTTTTCTTTATACCGAATTTGTCGTTGCGGCGGGTTTCTGCCTGTACTACGGTTAGCTCAGGAAACGGCTGCTTGCGGGCGGCTTTGCCCGGGCGTCGCTTCCGGTTTTCTGGCCGAACATTGAGGTGAGCATCATGAAGAGACAAAAGCGTGATCGCACAAGCCGTGCCCATACCCGGGGCTATCAGGCGGGGCTTGAGGGGAAGTCGAGAGAGACTTGTCCTTACGCCACAAATGAAGTCCGCGAGCATTGGATGGGAGGTTGGCGCGAAGCGCGGATGAGTCTCAATGGTGAAAATCTGCTCTGATCGGCAGGAATCAGTATCTCCAGTCACCTTGACGCGGCCTTCGGGCCGCGTTTTTTATGTCTGACCGCTTCATCCCTTTAAAACCTTCCGGTATTCTTGCCGCCCCGCGCTGGAGAGATGGCAGAGCGGTTGAATGCACCGGTCTTGAAAACCGGCAACGGCGTAAGTCGTTCGTGGGTTCGAATCCCACTCTCTCCGCCACCCCCTTTCTTTTTGCCTCATGGCAACGCCCTTCGGCCAAGCTGCACTGACGTGATCGGACAATTCTGTTCTGCATCATTCGGTCAATTCCTGAGCAATATTTGAGAATTGGCCTGACCGTTCGACTCTTTTCCACGTAACTGCAAAGAATCCTGACAGCTGAGTTGTGCTTGTCACCTCTGACGCGCCGCAGTAACGTAGCTGAACCGGTTGGCCGGTCCTCTGCGCGAACACGACCCTCAGGCCAACCGTTGCAACCATTACGCTTATCCAATTGGGCAGGGGAGACAAACAGTGATCAAAGTGCTGCTGGCAGACGATCACGATTTGGTGCGGACAGGAGTCAAACGCCTGTTGGAAGATGCTGGCGATATCAAGGTCATTGGCGAAGCCGCTTCCGGCGAAGATGCGATTAAGCTGGCGCGGGATCTGAAGCCGCAAGTCGTGCTGATGGATGCCAACATGCCGGGTATCGGCGGTTTGGAAGCGACCAAGCGGATCTTGCGACAAGTACCGGATGCCAAGATCATTGCCCTGACTGTGCACGGTGACGAGCCGTTCCCGTCAAAATTTCTTCAGGCCGGTGCGCACGGTTACTTGACCAAGGGCGCCGATGTGCAGGAAATGGTGCGCGCGATTCGGCAAGTGGCCGGTGGTCGCCGTTATATCGCTGCGGATGTGGCTCAGCAGATGGCGCTGCGGCAAGTCACAGACGATACCGAGAGCCCGTTTGAATTGCTGTCCGAACGCGAAACCCAAGTCATGCTGATGGTGACGCAGGGCTGCAAGGTACAGGACATTGCTGACAAGCTGTGTCTGTCACCGAAAACGGTCAACAGCTATCGCTATCGTTTGTTCGAGAAACTGAAAGTCACCAGTGATGTCGAATTGACGCACTTGGCCATTCGACACGGTGTGGTGCAAACCCAGACGAGTTGATGGCAAGTCAGCTAAACAATAAGCACCGGACCAGCGCCTTTTGAGCGCTGGTTCTGTTTTGAGGCTGAGGATTTCAGAGCAGTATGTCCGAACCAACCACGCCAACTAATGTTGGCAGCAACAAAGCACTGCTGATACACGACCCGGACCGCCTCAGCGAAACGCTGAAGCTGCTGAGCAGTGAGCCCGGCGTGTATCGCATGCTCGCTGAAAACGGCGAAGTGCTGTATGTCGGCAAGGCCAAGAACCTGAAGAAACGGGTCAGCAGTTATTTCCGCCGTGAGCACGACAGCATCAAGACCGAGGTGTTGGTCAACCAGATCGCCGATATCCATCTGACGCTGACCCATTCGGAAAGCGAAGCACTGGTGCTGGAATACAACCTGATTCAGGAATTCCAGCCGCGCTTCAATATTTTGCTGCGTGACGACAAATCCTATCCCTACGTCTTTCTGTCTGGTGAAACCTATCCACGCTTGGCGATCCATCGTGGTCCGCGCAAGGAGAAGGGCCGTTATTTTGGCCCGTTCCCCAGTGCCGGTGCCGTGCGCCAGAGCCTGCTGTTGTTACAGAAACTGTTTCGGGTCCGGCAGTGCGAAAACAGCTATTTCGCCAACCGGACCCGGCCTTGCCTGCAGTATCAGATTGGCCGGTGTACCGCGCCTTGCGTCGGTTACGTGACGCCGGAAGAGTACGATCGCGATGTTCGTTTGACCGCGATGTTTTACGAAGGCCGTAATCAGGATGTGATCAGTGAGCTGGCCAAACAGATGGAGCAGGCCGCCACCGATTTGCAGTTCGAGAAGGCCGCGCAGCTGCGTGACCAAATTGCGCAACTGCGCCGTGTGCTGGATCGGCAACGGGTTTCGGCTGATAGCGGCGATGTCGACGTCGTGGCCGGCGTGATCGAAAAAGGCCTGGCCTGCGTCTACGTGCTCTATGTTCGCGACGGCCGGGTCAGCGGCAGTCATTGCGTGATGCCGGGATTGCCGGACGGCGCCGATATTGACGACCTGGTTGATGCGTTCCTGAATCAGTTTTACTTGGCCGAGCGTGATATTCCGCGTGAGATCATTCATAACGCCCATGCCTTTGACGATGAATCGCTGACCGCTTTGTTGGAACAGCGCGCCGGCCGCAAGATCCGTATCGCCAATTCGGTACGCGGGGATCGTGCGGCGTGGTTGCAGATGGCGGTCAAGAATGCCCAGAACAGCATTGCCAGCCGCTTTGCCCAACAGGCAGAAGGGCAGAAGCGGGGCGAGCAAATGCGTGAGTTATTTGGCCTCGATGTCGTGCCGCAACGGTTCGAATGCTTCGACATCAGTCACACCATGGGTGAGCAGACTGTCGCGTCCTGCGTGGTCTTCGATCTGAACGGCCCGCGCAAAAGCGATTATCGTCGGTTCAATATCGAAGGCATTACGGGTGGTGATGACTACGCGGCGATGTATCAGGCGCTGTCGCGCCGCTACGCTCGACTCAAACGCGGCGAAGGCCAGTTGCCTGATGTGCTGTTTATCGACGGTGGTCCGGGCCAGTTGGCGCAGGCGGAGAAAATTCTCGACGAATTGCAGATCGACAATGTGCTGGCGGTCGGGATCAGCAAGGGGCCGGATCGGCGGGCAGGGCAGGAAGAGTTGCATCTGTCCGGCAGTGCGGCACCATTGCAATTGCCGCCCGATGCCAGCCTGCTGCATTTCATTCAACACATTCGCGATGAAGCGCACCGGTTTGCCATTACCGGTCATCGCGCCCGTCGCGACAAGAAACGCAGTCGCTCGCCGTTGGAAGGCATTGATGGCGTCGGTCCGCAGCGCCGGCGTGAATTGCTACGCCGCTTTGGCGGCCTGCAAGAACTGATGAAAGCGGGCGTTGACGATATCGCCGCGGTGCCTGGTATCAGCCGTACGCTGGCGGAGCGGATTCACGCGGCCCTGCATCCGGGCTAAGCGGAAACGACGAGAGGTTTGCCGCGCCGCGCGCCACATCACAAGCTTTTGCCGACCCAAGCTGGCATACTGCGCCACCTGACAAGCCGCGTTAGACGGCCGGCCCGGACCCGTATGACCATCCCCAATATCCTGACCCTGCTGCGTATCGCGCTTATTCCGGCGTTTGTCATCTGCTTTTATCTGCCGTGGAAGTGGCACTACCTGCTCAGTGCGGCCATTTTCGCGCTGGCCAGTGCCACCGACTGGCTCGATGGCTACATCGCCCGCAAGCTCGGCCAAACTTCGCCACTGGGCGCCTTTCTGGACCCGGTGGCCGACAAGCTGATGGTCGCCGTCGCCCTGGTGCTGCTGGTTGAACGCCACGCCAGCCCGTGGCTGGCGGTGCCGGCCTTCGTGATCATTTCGCGGGAAATCACCATTTCGGCGCTGCGGGAATGGATGGCCGAGCTCGGCAAGCGGGCGACCGTCAAAGTCTCCATCATTGGCAAGATCAAGACAGCGTGCCAGATGCTGGCCATCGTCGTATTGCTAGCCAACCCACCGGGTTGGGACCATTGGTGGGTTCGGGTGGGCCATGTCCTGCTGGACGTAGCGGTGGTGTTCACGCTGTGGTCGATGGTGATCTACCTGCGCGCGGCGTGGCCGACATTGCGCGCAAATGCTGGAAAATAAAGCTGTTTATGCTTTAACCAAGATGAAAAAATCCATTCATCTTGGCTTGACAGGGGTCCGGCAACCAGTAAAATGCGCCCCGCATTGCGGGAATAGCTCAGTTGGTAGAGCACGACCTTGCCAAGGTCGGGGTCGCGAGTTCGAGTCTCGTTTCCCGCTCCAGATTTTCACAGGTTGCAAACCTCGGCGCCGAGACAGGCAGTAACGTCCAGCCGGGGTTTTTTGTTTAAGTGTTTTGGGCATGCCTGTTCTGTATAAGACAGGGTGCAGCACGATGTGAGAACATCGTGTGCCACGGCGGGGTGGCAGAGTGGTCATGCAGCGGACTGCAAATCCGTGGACGCCGGTTCGATTCCGACCTCCGCCTCCAAATTCTAAGTGTTTTAGGCAATAATCTTTTTTTTGCAGTGAAAAGCAGTTTTGCGGGAATAGCTCAGTTGGTAGAGCACGACCTTGCCAAGGTCGGGGTCGCGAGTTCGAGTCTCGTTTCCCGCTCCAGATGTAAAAACAAAGCCCCGTTTATCGGGGCTTTGTTTTTTATCGCGGACGCGCACGATCTTCGATGGCCACGATTCTCGATGATTGTGTTGTTGGCGTTGCCGCGATGTCAGTGCACGTTTATGATGCCGCGCATGCCCGGGTGGCGAAATAGGTAGACGCAACGGACTTAAAATCCGTCGGCACCGTAAAAGGGCCGTACCGGTTCGATTCCGGTCCCGGGCACCATTCCGCTTCAGTCGCAGTATGTTCCCTGCTATTTCTCGCCACTGACATGCTCAGCGCGAACAAATTCCGCGATCACCGCGCGTTGTTTGTCGAGCAGCTGCAGGCGATCATCTCGTATCTGCCAATGCGCGATCCCAGCCAATATGCTGAGCATGGCTTGCTCTTGCTCCATGCCTTGTGCACAAGCCATCAAGGTGCCGGCGGTCTGGCCAATACGTAGCACCTCGCTCGATACGGTGTAGCTGCCTTGCAAATGGTTGCAGCCACCGAAGCCAACCAATCGCTTTGTTTTCGATTGAAACAACAGATACGGCGTACGCTGCCGTTGTTTCGCGTCTTGAGCCTGTACGCTGACGGATGCGCCATTCAGCTGGTGCAATTGCCAGGAAACATCCTCGAACGCTGCAGGTACTGCGCCGGCTTCGGTACCGGTTTCGGAAGTGGTTGTTTGCGCGCCAGGAAAGGCTGGCGCAAAGGCACGCTTCAGCAGCAAATTCAGCTCGGTAGCGGACTGTTGGTGGCGGGCTGAGGAAATGGCATAGGGCTCGATCAGCTGAAACAGGACTTTGTCACGCAACAGAATGCGAGCATGGATCTGATAGCGCCCATTTGCTGCCATGGCGTCAGTGCGGTAGTGCAGGGAAAAAGGGATGGGGATTGCCAGCGGCCCTGACAATTCCGTTCTCGCCACCGTTTCCGTCACGGCATTGCCGGCATCAATTTGCTCCAGCGTCGCAATGAAATGCGCTTCTGTTGGCAAGGCCATGCGCTCCCGATAGCTTGCGCTGGCTTTCAGTTCCGTTAACTCGTCATTGTTGGAGTTGGCATTGATACAGGCCGTCAGGCTCAGCAGCAAGCTGCCGAGTCCGAGCTGAGACAGTACGCGCCATGCCAAAAAGATCAGTGAATTTATGTGTGAAATGAGCGTCATCGTCCTATCTCGGTATCGGGAGCGTATCAAACGCTAAGGTCCACGCAGAATATCAACCGCTTCCAGAATACGTAGCTCGCGTTCGCGGTCATCGTGTTCGTCTTCCAGATCGTCACGTTCGCGGCGCAGCTTGCGGCGATCTTCATCAGTCAGGTCTTTCTTTGCCAACTCACTGTCGATTTGGCTGATGCGGCTGTCGATGCGCTCCAACGCCTGTTCAACTTCCCATATTTTGTAACCGAACCGGTATTGGCGCAGGAATTCGCCATCAAGACCGGGCGGGCAGACGTTGTGATAGCTGGCACCGCTGCGGCCGACGCGCGCACCGTTTTCTGGGGTGCAGTAATTCAGCAAGCCTTGGTCGCGGCCGGTACGGTAGCGGTCGCCATCGATATTGATGCCGAATTCGGCACAGGCTTCCCGGTGATCGCCCAGTCGCGACAGCGGCGCGCCGTTCTGCCCATCTTGCAGGCCAACGCCGTACCAGTCACCGCTGCGGCATTCCGTTTCCGACAGGCTGGCGCAGGCATTGAGCAGCACAATCAACAGTACGCTGTACAACACTCTCATTTTGAGGCTCCCGCTTGTTGTTCCGCCGCCATCAAGCGACTTGCTCGCATGCCATTGATTGGCATGATGATGCCGAGCAGACAATACATGAATCCACAGTAAGGTCCATATTTGGCTGGCACGATGGCCAAGTAGATCAACGACAATACTGCCGGAACAATTTGCAGCAGAAAACTGTTGCGCTCCAACCGCGTTTCCAGACGCTCCAAGCGACTGAGTTGCAGGCTATCAGCTTTGCGCATGGCATGTTGGTACAGCAACGCCAGCAGACCACACATAGCAATGTAACCAATGGCATAGATAACGAACAAACTGTTCATCGCGGTCAGGCCAATCCCGTCCATGCGCAGCTGGAAGAAGCCTCCGCTGATCCAATGAAACAGACTGCCAAAGACGATGCGCAGCGGGTAGACAAATACCAGCACCGTGCAGACCAAGGCCGCGGTGATCAGGATGGTTGGCAAGTCACAAAGACAATAACGCTGGCTCCAGCGCATGTGGCTGTACCAGAACATCAGCAGCAGTGCGGCGCTGGCAATGAATGCGGGTATGGATTTCAGCGCCAGCATGAACTCGTCAAAGGTGGTCGGGACGTCATCGCCAGCGATAACCAGTAACGTCAGGGAAAACGCGAACGCGGCGTCGGTGAAGGCTTCCAATCGGGTGGATTGCCGGACAGGCGTGGTGTCCATGTGGGGCTGGCTCCTTTTGCTCTTGTCTTTGTCCAAGCAGGCGTGCTCAATCTAGCAGAGCACCGGCCGAATCGACACCATCGGCGCAACACTGGGCAATACTGACCCGGATCAAGTGCCGGTTTAACGGCTGCGACTAGCATGGCTGCATGACCACCGCCATCGACCATTCCGATACCCTTGCCGATCTGCGTCAGCAAATTGATCAACTCGATCATCAGCTGCTGCGTCTGCTGGCCCAGCGGCAACGCCTTGTTCGGCAGGTTTGCCAGTGCAAGGCCGACCCGCAGGCGATACCGGCGTATGAGCGCCTGCTGCCAATGCTGCAGGTGCGGGCTGAGCAAGCGACGGCGTTGGGGCTGGATGCCGATTTCATCGTTCGCTTGTTCCAGCAAATTGCTCATCGCGCGATGGCGAGTCAGCGCACGCAACTGGCCCGGCAGGGTCAAGCCAGCAAGTCCGTTGCGGAGTTGCCGCTCGTTTACAGCTGTTCCGGTTGTTCAAGCGCCGCACAGCTGGCGAATGATCTGGCGGTTGCGCTGGATCGTGAACAGCTTGCCGAGATGTCCTGCATTGCTGGCGTTGGCGGGGATGTGCCGGCGCTACTGAAGCCAGCGCTGAGTGGTCGACCGATACTGGCAATAGACGGTTGCTTACGGGCGTGCGCCAAACGCTGTCTGCAACGTCATGGTGTTGAACCCACTCAGCATGTTGTGTTGACGCAGTGGGGTGTACAGAAACGCCTGCACCAGGATTACCGTGCAAGCGAGCTGCTCGATGCCAAGCAAAAACTGCGTGAATGCCTTGATGGTACTACCCATAGCATGAAGGCCATTGAACCGAAACCTGCGAGCTAAGCATGTCTGTCACTCTTCAACCGAAGTTACCTCATGCGCTCGCGCAACAAGTTTTGCAGCGCTTACCGACAATTGGCCACTGTGCACCGCCGATGCTGATTGAATGGTTGGCAGGCAGCGCACTGAATGACGCGCTGGCACCGGCTTTGAAGGCGGGAGCGCTTACCGAACTGACCGGGCGATGGCTCGCCATCGACTGCATAGATTGGCCATATCCACTGCGCATTAGTCGCACTAGTGATCAACTCGTGGTGTCGACGCGACGTGGCCCGATTGATGCCAGCATTCGTGGCGATTTGGCGGCGTTTCTTATGCTGCTGCGGCAGCAAGTTGATCCCGACACCTTGTTCTTTCAACGCAAGCTGATCATGCAAGGCGATACTGAGCTGGCCCTGTCGGTCAAGAACTTTCTGGACACGCTTGAGCGTGAGCAGATGCCGGCCGCACTGCGCTGGCTGCTGCAACACCACGATGTCACACCGCGCTGATTTACCGGAGTCGATACTGGGCCGACTCAATCAACCGGCAGCACGTGGATCATGCCTGGCGCGCCATACCAGTAACCATCGCAATCACGGCTGGCTGACTCGGTGCCGGTTTCGCCGCTGAATGCGATCTGTCTTGCCATGGCATCGGCCAACGCCTGTATTCGCTGTGGCATGCCGTCGGACGTTGGGCTGAACCGAAATGCAGTAACGCCACGCTGCTGCATATCCTGCCAGGCTCGGCGCAAATCCAGACAGCGCCCGGATTGGGTTTGAATGCCATTGATGGTAAACAGCTGATCACCATCCTGACTGTACACAGGCATGCCGTCGAGATCACTGAGACATCGGTACTCGCAACGATCCTTGGGTAGATCATGGTAGCGTGCGGTAAAGCAGCGAGCAGAGTGTGCCAGCGGCGTCAGCCCGTAGCCAAACACCTCCAGCTCCGGCAACGGTGCAGACGACAAGGTCAACGCTTCTTGTTGCAGCAGCGTCAACTGCTCACGCGAGAGTTCCAACGGCAGCAACCAGCGCTGCAAACCTTGCTGCTGAAGAAAGCGCAGCGCGCGGCCATTGTAGAGATTGATGTGCGGCCCGGTAACAAACGGCAAGTTCTTCTCGCTGCAGAACTGCACAGCGGCCATGTCATTGGCTTCAACCAAAAACTCGCCATTGCTGCAGGCTCGCTCAACACTGGCGAGCTCGGATTGCGCCTCGATCAAGGTCAGCGTTGACAACACGACTTGCTTACCCGTTGTCGCAAGCTGCCGCGCGAGCTCAAGCCATTCTGGCCAGCGCAGGTTGCGCCGCTTGCTGCAAACGACCTCACCGAGATATACCGTTGTCACCGGCAGCTGGGCAACCTGCTCATAGAACGCCAGCAAGCGCGGCTTGTCCCAGTAGTACTGCACGGGGCCTACCGTCAGCTGCAATGAAACCGAGTTCATACCAAGTCATTCCTGTTGATCAGACGAGTCGTATCATTGCCAGGCGCGGTGATAGGCGCCGAAGGTCGTCTGTGCACCTTCTGATAGCTCAGCCAATGTTTGTTGCCAGTCTGGCCGTGGCGAAAAATCCACCGGTGTGGTACGTGAGCTATCGATAGCGGCGCGCCAGATTTTCGCGACCTGCGCAATGTAGGCGGGGCTGCGCTGACGCCCCTCAATCTTGATGGCTTGTATACCAATGCGCCGGAGCTCCGGCAGCAGATCGAGCGTATTCAAACTGACCGGTTCTTCCAAGGCGTGATAGCGCTTGCCGCCCACGACAAACCGACCTTTGCATAGCGTCGGGTAACCAGCGCGTTCACCCGGTGCAAAGCGATCAATCAAGCTGCCATTGAGGCGTGACTCCAACACGCCATCGCCATGCTCCTGCCAGCGAACGAACTTGGCTGGAGAACACGCGCCACAAGTATTCGGTGCTTCGCCGGTTACGTATGACGACAACTGACAACGACCTTCGGCCATGATGCACAATGAGCCGAAGCCGAACACCTCGATTGCGCACGGTGCGGCCGCGGTGACCGCGCGCACCTGTGCCAAGGACAGAACGCGTGGCAATACCGCGCGGGCGATGCCGAAATGGCGATGGTAGAACGCCAGACTGGCTTGACTCGTCGCCGATGCCTGCACCGATAGATGGAGCGGTAAATTCGGATAACGTTGCGAGGCATATTCCATCACCGCGATATCGGCTGCGATGAGCGCATCCGCCGCCAGCGCGGCTGCTTGGTCAACCGCGCGTTGCCAGCGTGACCAAGCACCGGCCTGGGCATAGGTGTTGATGGCAATGAACAGCTTGCGCTGCCGTTGACGGATCAGTGCGGTCGCCTGTTGCAGATCCTGTTCGGTGAAGTTGAGGCCGGCGAAGTGGCGGGCATTGGTATCATCCTTGAAGCCAACATAGACCGCATCAGCACCATGCTCGATGGCGGCCTTCAATGACGGTAAATTGCCGGCGGGGCAAACAAGCTCCATGCCATTCTCCTGAAACTACTGTCCACCACCGATGGCCGACCATTGTCGGTTGGCTTCGGCATCACCGTTTCTTGCCTTGATAAACAGATTCAGCAAACGAATTTCCGGACTCTGAAATTCAGGATCGGCCGGGCAGGGGATCTCCAATAACGTCAGACCGCTATGGCGGGCAATCGCAACACGGAATTGCAGGCAAAATTCGCCAACAGTCTGACAGCGGAAGGCTTGACCACCGTAAGCGCGGATGAGGGTGCAGACATCAAACTCGGTATCCGAGCAGTGGTAAATTGGGCCATCGCCTGATTTGCCCAGATCAAAGATATTGTTGCGCATGTACAGAATCAGCAACGGGAGTCGCTCCTTCTGAACATGAATGAGTTCGTTCAGTTGAAAATGGAAACCACCGTCGCCGGTCAACAAGATAACGCGATCAGATGATTGCCCGGTCTGGCGTTGTTTGGCCTGGAGGTGCTCGGCTGCAACCCGGGCATAGGGGAGGCTGGTGCCCATGGCGGCGTACCACGGGTTGGCAAGCCAGCTGCGACCGAGTTGGCTTGCCCGTGTCTGCAAACCACAGCTGGCAAAGAATGAATTGCCGACCTCTGGCACGTAGATGTAGGCGTGGTCACGGTCCTCGCGCTGCAATGTATTGAGCACGCCGGCGATGTTATGGAATGCCAGCGGCGCTTCGTCCGGAAAGTTCATTGCTGTGGCGGTGACAGCAGGTGGCTTGGCCTGATAGGACGTGGGCAGGGCGGTACCTAGCTTCTGCAATAGCACCAGCAGGTCTTGCTCGCGTGGCAGTGTGCTTTTGACCGTTGTTCGATTCGGGATCTGGGCGATAAGGTGGGTGCCGGTCTGGAAGGCATGGCCGGTATCCTGATTGAAAATGCTCGTTCCAATATCGAGCACATAATCAACTTCCTGATCGAGGTAGCGTCGTTTCTCTGCTGCTGTGAACGCGCCGTTGTAGCCGCCGAGGCATAGCGGTTCAAACTCGTCGAACAAGCCCTTGGCAAACCAACTGGTTGCGTACGGGAGCTGATGCCGCTGGCAGAATGCATGCAGTGCGCGGCGCAATTCCGGATTCAGTTTGACTTGTTCGCCGATGTAAATCAGCGGGGCTCGTGCTTGCTGCAACTTGCTGGCAATGGTTCCTGCAATCAATTCCGCGCCGGCAAGCAATACCGGGGTTGCCGATGTCATAGCGCAGGAGGCGGGCAGATCCAGGCTCTGGGTCTTGGCGAAAACCAGATCGCGAGGGATTTCGATGAACACTGGCTCGCGCTTCAGCCAGGCATGTTGCACCAGCTCATAGAAATGATAGGCGGCGATATTCGGCTGACCTGGGTGCCTCGCACCCTGCAAGCGTTCGGCGCGAATGCCAAGTCCAGCGAATGCGCGCAGCGCGGCATCGTAGTCCTGGCGCCAAGCGCCAGCCGGATGAACGGTGTGATGAATGGCATTGCGATATACCTCGGACTCGCCCGGTGCACCAGACAAAAATACCACCGGCAAACCTTCGGTTTTCGCCAATGCAGCGGCACTGACACAAGGCAAGCTACCGACCGTGTAAGTCGTCAAGCAAAAGCCCATACCGCTGATTTCGGCGTCACCACAAGCGCAGAAGCTGGCATGCATTTCATTGCTGGCGGGCAGTACCTGTAATGAGGCGTCTGTTGGCGAATCCAGCGCGGCGATCAAATTGGCCGCGAAGTCGCCACCAACGCCATAGATGCGTTCGGCACCGAAATGCTTCAACACGGAAATCATGGCCTGACCGAGTGTTGGTAGGCTCTGATCGTAAGTTGGACCGAAATTGTCTAGTTCATTCGGCGAAAGCATATGCTGAGTCTGAAAGGCGGCAGATTTGAGGATTTTCCGTCGATTGGTGATTGTCTTTCTTGATTGCCATCAAGCGAAGCTGAGTTAACGCTAATGCTGCCGATACGCGGTTTTATCCAGTTTTATGAATGAAAATCTGCTGAGTCGATAAGACTTTGGGTTTGCTTATTCGCGGATGGTGAGCTGTGAAAAAAGCGGCGCTACATGCTGTAGAACAAATTCTCGGTCAGCTTCGCTCCAGTCGTTTGATGGCAACCGGCTAGCAAGCCCCTGTCGGGTCTGACAAATCTGAAGCACCCAGTTCTGCACACCAAACTGATGCAACTGACTGGCCAGTATCAACAGCCGCGCCCGTGACAGCAGATGCCAGTGCACTGTGGTCCGCACTTCATGAGCCACATCGTGTTGCAGCAATAGCTCCAGACTCTGCCAGGCGCGGCTGCCGGAACCGGGCGTGACGGTCAGCAGATCGTAGTGCTCGGGCAGTTCCTTCAAATCAAAGCCGACCCAATCGCACAGCGGCAACAAGTGTTTCAATCGATCCGGATAGGCACCGCCGGTATGCAGGCCGATCTTGAAGCCCATGGCTTTCAGATCCGCAGCGGCGTTGAGGCTGGCCGACTGCGCAGTCGGTTCACCGCCACTCAGCACCACGGCATCGAGCAGGCCACGGCGCTGCTCGAGATGGCGACGAATCTCGTCCCAGCGAAAAGGCGTTTCCGCACGCGCGTCGAGCAGATGGTCGTTCTGGCAATAGGCACAGCGCCACGGACAGCCTTGGCAAAAAATGACCGCGGCAAGTTCGCCCGGGTAATCAATGGTGGTCAGTGGCGTATAACCACCGATGCGCAAGGTCGAGTCGTTCATGCACTGAAATCCCCCGGCAGGACCGCCGGGGGAGTTCCATCAGTTGTAATGACCGCAGCATTTCTCGACGAAATGCTGGCGCTCGCGGTGTTCACTTTTCTTGCCGAGGTTGAACTCGGCAACCGGGCGGTGATAGCCCATGACCCGGGTCCAGACTTCACAGCGGGTTCTTTCTTCCGGTTTCAGTTCATTGACGGTCATTGTGTGCTCCTTGTTTTGACTTTAGTACAGACTCAACTGAGGTACAGACGCCTTTGCCAACTTCATCCCGCTGAAGCGGGGTCAACGAGGCCTGCCGCTCAGGCGAGGCAGGCGGCTTCGTTGCGCTTTTTCTGCAGCAATGCTTCGTCGCATTTCGGGCAGAATTCGTGTTCACCGGCCAAATAGCCGTGCACCGGGCAGATCGAGAAAGTCGGGGTGATGGTGATGTACGGCAGCCGGAAGTTTTCCAGCGAGCGTCGCACCAGCTTCTTGCAGGCATCGGCCGACGAGATCTTCTCGCTCATGTACAGGTGCAGTACGGTGCCGCCGGTGTACTTGCATTGCAGCGCATCCTGCCGCACCAGCGCCTCGAAGGCGTCGTTGGTGAAACCGACCGGCAGCTGCGACGAGTTGGTGTAGTAGGGCTGCTGCGATGAACCCGCCTGCAGAATGTCCGGGAAGCGCTTCTGATCTTCCTTGGCAAAACGATAGGTCGTGCCTTCGGCCGGCGTGGCTTCGAGGTTATACAGATTGCCGGTGCGCTCCTGATACTCGGTCATCCGGGCGCGAACGTGGTCGAGCAGACGCAGTGCCAACTGATGGCCGCGGTCGTCGGTGATGTCGAATGCATCATCACTGAAGTTGCGGATCATCTCGTTGATGCCGTTGACGCCAATGGTCGAGAAATGATTGCGCAGCGTGCCGAGGTAGCGTTTGGTGTACGGATACAGGCCCATGTCGATGAACTGCTGGATGACTTTGCGTTTTATCTCCAGCGATTCGCTGGCCAGATCCATCAGTTCATCAAGCCGGGCCAGCAGGCCGGCTTCGTTGCCTTTGTAGAGATAACCCAGTCGGGCGCAATTGACGGTGACCACGCCAACCGAGCCGGTTTGCTCAGCCGAGCCGAACAGGCCGTTGCCGCGCTTGAGCAATTCCCGCAGATCGAGCTGCAGACGGCAGCACATCGACCGGATCTGGTTCGGTTTCATGTCCGAGTTGATGAAGTTCTGGAAGTAGGGCAGGCCGTACTTGGCGGTCATCTCAAACAAGCGGGTTGCGTTCTCGGAATCCCAATCGAAATCTTCGGTGATGTTGTAGGTCGGGATCGGGAAGGTGAAGACCCGGCCCTTGGCATCGCCCTTGGTCATGATCTCGATATAGGCACGGTTGATCAGATCCATTTCCGGCTTCAGGTCGCCGTAAGTGAACGGCATTTCCTCACCGGCAATCAGCGGGATCTGATCGCGCAAGTCTTCCGGACAGACCCAGTCGAAGGTCAGGTTGGTGAAAGGCGTTTGGGTGCCCCAGCGCGACGGCACGTTCAGGTTGTAGATGAGCTCCTGAATGCACTGCTTGATCGCGTCATAACTCATATTATCTTTGCGGACGAACGGCGCCATGTAGGTGTCGAACGACGAGAACGCCTGTGCACCGGCCCATTCGTTCTGCAAGGTGCCGAGAAAATTGACGATCTGGCCGACCGCGCTCGACATGTGCTTCGGCGGCGCCGCTTCGACTTTGCCCGGCACACCGTTCAGGCCTTCCTGCAACAAGGTGCGCAGTGACCAGCCGGCACAATAACCAGACAGCATGTCGAGATCGTGAACGTGAATATCGGCTTCCCGGTGCGCGATGCCGATCTCTGGCGGATAGACATGATTGAGCCAGTAATTGGCAATGACTTTGCCGGAGGTATTCAGAATCAAACCGCCGAGCGAGTAACCCTGGTTGGCATTGGCGTTGACGCGCCAGTCGTTGCGGGTCAGGTATTCGTTGATCGATTTCTCGACCTGTACAACGGTATTGCGGTCAGCACGCAGGCGCGCGCGCTGTTCGCGGTAGACAATATAGGCGCGCGCGGTGGCCAGAAAGTCATTGCCGATCAGCACCTGCTCGACAATGTCCTGCACTTGTTCGACGGTCGGAATATCGCC
>CAMLNB010000055.1 GCA_946481205.1 uncultured Kangiella sp.
CAGGCGCCGGCGTTCAAGTTCGGCTTGCAGATCGATTTTCGTTGGCTATTGAACGGCCTCGCAGAGGGCGTTGGTATTGTGCTGAATCCCGGCGCTGCCGTTGGGGTTGAGCTGCCGTCCAGCATCGTCCAGAAACTCAAGGCCAGTGCAGCGACGCCCAAGGCCAATTGACGCGCCGGTTCATGTGGTCATTCGCCAGATGCTGCTAACGCAGCAACCTGCTCGAAAGGCTCTTGAAAATCTCCTGAGCATCCCCAGATAGCCGCCAGCGTTTGGCCTTGTTGGCCGTTTTTCACCCCCGTTCATCTTTTCACGGAGCCTGACCATGTCCGTTGCCGCTACCCGCGAAACCCGGCGTTTTGAAACCGAAGTCAAACAGCTGCTGCAGCTGATGGTGCATTCGCTGTACAGCAACAAAGAGATTTTCCTGCGCGAGCTGATCTCGAACGCCGCCGATGCCGCCGACAAGCTGCGCTTCAAGGCGCTGGCCCAGCCGGAGCTGCTCGGCACTGACAACGATCTGCGGGTGCGCCTGGTGGTCGACAAGGCCGCCGGCACGCTGACCATCAGCGACAACGGCATCGGTATGACCCGCGACGAGGCGGTGCAGCATCTCGGTACCATTGCCAAATCCGGCACCGCCGATTTTCTCAGCAAGCTGTCCGGCGACCAGAAGAAAGATGCCAACCTGATTGGCCAGTTTGGTGTGGGTTTCTATTCCGGTTTCATCGTTGCCGATCGCATTACGGTGCGCAGCCGCGCCGCGGGCGCTGCGGCCGATCAAGCGGTGCAGTGGGAGAGTGCCGGCGATGGTGAATTCAGTGTCGAGACCATCAACAAGGAAGAACGTGGCACCGATGTCATCCTGCATCTGAAAGACGATCAGAAAGAATTTCTGGAACCGTGGCGGCTGCGTCACCTGATCCACAAGTATTCCGATCACATCGCCATCTCGGTGCAGCTGCCGAAAGAGAACGAAGAGGGCGAGGCCACTGCCGAATTTGAAACGGCGAACAAGGCGACTGCGCTGTGGACGCGCGCCAAGTCAGATATTTCGGACGACGAATACAAGGCGTTCTACCAGCATATCGCGCATGACTTTGATGACCCGCTCGCCTGGAGCCATAACAAGGTCGAGGGCAAGCACGAGTACACCTCGCTGTTCTACATTCCGTCGCACGCGCCGTATGACTTGTGGAACCGTGACCGGCCGCGCGGCGTCAAGCTGTACGTCAAGCGCGTGTTCATCATGGACGATGCCGAGCAGTTCCTGCCGATTTACCTGCGCTTTGTCCGTGGCGTGCTCGACTCGGCCGATCTGCCGCTGAACGTCTCGCGCGAAATCCTGCAGGACAGCGCCGTCACCGATACGCTGCGCAAGCAAGGCGTCAAGCGTGTGCTGAGCCTGCTCGAAGACATCGCCCAGAAAGAACCGGAGAAATACCAGAAGTTCTGGGATGAGTTTGGTCAGGTACTGAAAGAAGGTCCGGCCGAAGACAGTGCCAACAAGGATCAAATCGCCAAGCTGCTGCGCTTTGCCAGCACGCATACCGATACCCCGGCGCAGAACATTGCGCTGGCCGATTACGTTAGCCGGATGAAGCCGGAACAGAAGGCGATTTACTACATCTCCAGCGACAATTTTGCCGCCGCCAAGAACAGCCCGCACCTCGAAGTGTTCCGCAAGAAGGGCGTCGAAGTGTTGCTGCTGACCGATCGCATCGACGAGTGGATGCTGAGCTACCTGCACGAGTTCGATGGCAAGCCGCTGGTGTCGGTGACCCGTGGCGAACTCGATCTCGGCGGTCTCGAAAGCGAGACCGAAAAAGCGATTCAGAAAGAAGCCGAATCGCAAGCCGCCGGTCTGGTGGCGCGGGTCAAGGCCGTGCTTGGCGAGCGGGTCAAAGAGGTGCGGGTCACGTCGCGCTTGACCGATTCACCAGCATGCGTGGTGGGCGAACAGCAAGACATGGGTTCGCACATCGCTCGCTTGCTGAAACAAAGCGGCCAAGACGTGCCGGCGATGAAACCGATTTTTGAAATCAACCCAAGCCATCCGCTGATGCAACGGCTGGACCGGGAAGCCGATGAAGCGCGCTTTGCCGATCTGCTTGAGCTGATGTTTGATCAGGCCAAACTGGCGGAAAGCGGCCAGCTGGAAGATCCGGGCAGCTACAGCGCACGGCTGAATCGCTTGTTGCTGAATTTGCTGGCAAATTGAGCTCGTCGCGCGACGACCGATGCAAAAGCCCCGGAAACGGGGCTTTTTGTTTGCGCTGGGTTTAAGCGGCAGTGGCAACATCAATCGGAAAATCTGCGCCTGACGGGATACCGGGCGCAGCGATGTCGGCTATTCTTTGCCACAGCCGCCCCGTGTTGCTTTGGAGCACCGTTCCACGCCATGGCCATTGCCACGACTCTGCGTCGCTTTCTGACTGCCAACGGAATTGGTTTTCAGGAACACATTCATCCCCGCACCGATACCTTGGAAGAAGCGGCCGCCAGCTGTCAGGCGCCATCCGCGCAGTTCGCCCGCGCTGTGGTGCTGAGCGACGGCGTGCAGCTGCTGATGGCCATCATTCCGCTGAACAGCGTGCTGGATCTGGACAAGGCCGGCAAAGCGCTCGGCCGCTCGGTGCAGCCGCTGACCGCAGCCGAAGCCGATCGCCGCTTTGCCGATTGCGAGCCGGGCTCGCATCCGCCGGTGCCGGAGCCGTATGGCCTGAAGGCGGTGGTCGAGGAGGCGCTGCTGCGCCAGGACCGCGTCTGGTTCGAGGCCGGTGCCCATACTGCGCTGATCTCGGTTAGCGGCAGCTCCTATGGCGTGCTCTGCGGCCGCTCGGTCAAGGCCAGCATCTCTGCCGTGGTGCCGGTGGCGGCGCCGCCATGCAGCCTTGATACCTCGGATTTCAATCTGCAGGTCGCCCGGCTGAACCTGCCGAGTGATGCCGAAGTGCAGAAGAAACTGGAGCAGGTCTACCGGCTGCCAGCGATCCCGGCGGTTGCGACCCAGATCCTGCACTTGGTCAGCGACCCGGACTCAACCGCCAAGGATCTGTCCGAGCTGGTCGAAATGGACCCGAGCATCGCGGCCCAGGTGATTCGCTACGCCCGCTCGTCGTTCTTTGGCTATCGCGGCAATGTCGATTCGATTCAGACCGCGATTACCCGGGTGCTGGGTTTCGATATCGTCAGCAACCTGGCCCTCGGCATTGCCGCCGGCAAAGTGTTCAAGCTGGCCGCCGATGGTCCGCTTGGCCTCGACAACTTCTGGCGTCATGCCGTTTACAACGCGGCGGTCGTGCAGGGGCTGACCCGTCTGCTGCCGCGCTCGCTTGGCATCAAACCCGGCACCGCCTACCTCTGTGGCCTGCTGCATAACTTCGGTGTGCTGCTGCTCGGCCACCTGTTCCAGCCCGAGTATTTCCTGCTGAACAAGATGTGCTTGGCCAACCCCGGTTGTGGCCTGCCGGCCATTGAGCGGCGGATACTCTGTGTCGGCAGCTCGCAGAAATTGGTCAGTCTGGGCCATGCCAATCTTGGCAGCTGGTTAATGCAACACTGGAAGATGCCTGAGGAAGTCATTGAAGTTACAGGACATCACCATGATGAGGATTACACCGGCACGGCGGCGGTGTACGTGCACATGGTGCGGCTGGCTAACGCTTTGCTGGCCCGTGACGGCATCGGCGATATCACCGACACCACCCTGCCAGCCGATGCGCTGAAGGCGCTCGGCATGGACGAAGCGGCGGCGCTGCAGCTCTATGCCGACGTCGGCCAGCATTCGGAGGAATTGGATCGGATGGCGCGGCTGATGTCCGGTGCCCAGGACGACAGCAAAGCCTGAATCCCGCCCCTCTAATCCGGCACGACTTTGGTCAAAAAGTCGTGCCGGATTAGAGGGTTAGGACCGATTATTACTTGCCGGCCGGGGCTTGGCCGGTTAAAGTGCGCGCCATTCGGCCGCCCAGTGCGGCCAACTGTTTTTCGTTGCCCTGAGAGGCCGGGGCCTTGGAGTCATTGATGCGTATCATTCTGTTGGGTGCCCCGGGTGCGGGCAAGGGAACGCAGGCGCAGTACATCAAGGATCGCTACGGCATTCCGCAGATTTCGACCGGTGACATGTTGCGCGCCGCGGTCAAGGCGGGCACCGAGCTCGGTCTAAAAGCCAAGGCAATCATGGATGCCGGCCAGCTGGTTACCGATGAGCTGATCATTGCGATGGTCAAAGAGCGCCTGAGCCAAGCGGATTGCAAAAACGGCTATCTGCTCGACGGTTTCCCGCGCACCATTCCGCAAGCCGATGCCATGCGTCAGAACGGTATTGATGTCGATCACGTGGTCGAATTTGTGGTCGAAGATGAAGAGATCGTCAAGCGCCTGTCTGGTCGCCGCGTGCATGCCGCGTCGGGCCGCGTTTACCACATCGAATACAATCCGCCGAAAGTCGCTGACAAAGACGATGTCACCGGCGAGCCGCTGGTGCAGCGTGACGATGACAAAGAAGCCACCGTTCGCAAGCGCCTTGAGGTTTATCACACCCAGACCAAACCGTTGATCGATTACTACCGTAATTGGTCCGAGGCGGGCGACGACGCTTCTGCAACGGATCGGGCACCAAGCTATATCCGCGTTGAAGGTGTCGGCCCGATGGAGCAAGTGCGCGATCATATTTTCGAGGCGTTGGAGGCCAAGTGAGTCAAACGACTTACCCCGCAGTCCCGCAGACAAAAGGCGCCTCACCGGCGCCTTTTGGTCTTTTGCTGGTCAATCTTGGTTCGCCGGACGCGCCGACCAGCGCGGCCGTGCGCCGTTACCTGAAAGAGTTTCTGTCCGATCCGCGGGTCGTTGAAGTGCCGCGCTGGTTGTGGTGGCTGATTCTCAACGGCGTGATTCTGAACCTGCGCTCGGCCAAGGTCGCCAAGCTTTATCAAAGCGTTTGGCAGGACGATTCACCACTGCGTGCGATTACGCGCCGGCAGGCGAGTGCCTTGCAAACCGAGTTGCGCACGCAACTCGGCATTGATATTCCGGTTGCAGTCGGCATGACCTATGGCAATCCGTCGCTGAAAGCGGGCTTGCTTGAACTGCGCAAAGCTGGTGTGAGTCGGGTGCTGGTGCTGCCGATGTACCCGCAGTTCTCCGGCGCAACGACTGGCGCCGTGTTTGATCGGGTCGCCGATGCGCTGGCGCGCTGCCGGCATCTGCCAGAGCTGCGGATGATCCGCGATTACCACGATCATCCGGGCTATATCGCCGCGTTGGCCGATAGCGTGCGTGCGCATTGGCAGCAGCATGGCCAAGCCGACAAACTGGTGTTCTCCTATCATGGATTGCCGCAGCGCTTTGTGGATCTGGGCGACCCTTATGCCCAGCACTGTGAGCGCACGACGCGATTGTTGGTGGCAGCACTCGGCCTCAATGAAACGCAATGGCAGCATTGCTACCAATCGCGTTTTGGCCGCGAGCCCTGGTTGCAGCCGTATGTTGATCAGTGGCTGGAGCAGCAGGGCAAGGCCGGATTGAAGTCGGTCGATTTGATCTGCCCCGGGTTCTCGGCGGACTGCCTGGAAACGCTGGAAGAGATTGCCGAGCGCGGCGCCCATAGCTTCAAGGAAGCGGGGGGTGAGCGGGCCAGTTATATTCCGGCCTTGAACGATAATTCCGCTCATATCCGGTTCTTGGCCCAGCTGGTTCGCGACCACGCTGGCGCGAGTTGGCTGTCATGATGCATCCGCAATTGCGAGCAGCGTTCGAGCAGGAAATGCTGGCCGCGCAAGCGGCCTATCAACGTCAGGAATGGCGGGAAGCATTTCGCTTGCTGGAACGCGCGCATATTCTTGGCCAGCATCACGCCATCGCGCATACCCGCACGCACATCCTGTTTCTGCAAGTGGGCTGGCAGCGTCGCGATGTCTGGGAAATCATCGGTCAGTGCATGCGCATTGTTGGCGGCTTCATCGGTTCACTGCTGGGTAAAGTGCCGGTCGGCAATACTGGTGGCGCCGATGTCAGTGCGTTCGCTGAAATGCCAATTCCGGAAGACTTGCGGGAAATCCTGATCAAGGATGAACGTTCCTGGCAGGGCATCGTTAAGGCCAGAGAAAAGGCTGGTCTGAAACGCTGAGTTGTCAACAGCGGCTGCCCGCTTGCCGACTTAAGAATTCCTCAAGCTCGCGGTTCTAGGCTGTCGCCATTCTTTACTTACGATGGCGACAGTGTGGTTGCTCAATCGACCCCAGCTTCTGGGCTTGGCCTGGCGTCTCGACGTTGGGCTTTGCCTCAGTTCCAGGCCTCCATCACTCTGACAGGGCTAAGCGCAGCTGTCTTTATCACCCTGTTTGGCAATCTCAGCCTTTGGCGTTCGGTGCTGGACCTCATGCCAGCTAGCCCGGCCAATCTGGGGTTCTTGCTCGCAGAATTTGTCCTGATAACGGCGATAAGTCAGCTGCTGCTGGCTACTTTCTCGTTTCGGCATGTGTTCAAGCCCATGCTCAGCGCGTTGCTGCTGATCATTGCCATCTGCGCCTATTTCATGGACAGCTACGGCGTCATTCTCGACAAGGCGATGATGCAGAACGCCATGGAAACGGATCTGGCCGAAACAAGTGATTTGATCGGTTGGCGATTGTTGGGGTATTTGGCTTTTATCTGGCTACTGCCCACGCTGCTACTGTGGCGGACGCATATTCGTTTCGGTTCGTGGCGACGACAGTTGGCCGGTGCATTGATCAAGGCGGTTGGTGCGGTCCTGCTGATTGTGCTGGCGCTCGGCAGTCACTACAAAGCGTTTTCCTTGATCGGCAGGGAGCACAAGGAGCTGCGCATGCAGATGAATCCTTCTTATCCGCTCTATGCCGCCGTTCAGTTCGGTCTGAGCCATTCCGCTGCGCCGGTCATGCTTCAGGATATTGCCGAGGATGCGCATCGTCTCCTGCCAGCGACTGGCACCGCAATGAAACGGGTCGTCGTGCTCGTGGTAGGGGAGACGGCGCGGTCGGCGAACTTCTCGTTAAATGGCTATCCGAGAAAAACCAATCCCGAGCTTTCGACACTGCCGATATTCAGTTTTCAACACGTCACGGCCTGTGGAACATCGACTGCTATTTCCGTGCGTTGCATGTTCAGTTCACTTGGCCAGCAGCGGTTCAGTCGTGAGCAGGCGGAAGCACAGCAGAATGTGCTGGATGTGCTTTCTCGTGTTGGTGTAGAGGTGCACTGGCGCGATAACAATTCCGGCTGCAAAGGGGTCTGTGATCGCATCATTCGCGACGATCTGGCGAAGGCTGCAACTCCTGAGTTGTGTAAAGACGGTGAATGTTATGACAGCATCTTGTTGGACCGGTTGGATCAACAGCTGCAGGAGCTCAAAACGGATGCTCTGATTGTGCTGCATCAGCAGGGCAGTCACGGTCCGGCCTACTATCGCCGGGTGCCGAGTGATTACAAAGCCTTTCAACCGGAGTGTCAGGACAGCAATGTTCAGAATTGCAGCAGAGAGAGCATCGTCAACGCCTATGACAATACGATTCTCTATACGGATCACCTGCTGGCGCAGCTCATCCATGTCTTGGCGCGCAGAGACCATCAAATCGCCTCATCATTGATCTACCTTTCTGATCATGGCGAATCATTGGGGGAAAACGATATCTATCTGCACGGGTTTCCATACGCCTTGGCGCCTGATGAGCAGAAGCAGATTCCCTTCATGGTTTGGTTGTCTACCGATATGTCGAAGCAGTTGCGGTTGGATGAATCCTGTTTGGCCGCAACAACAGGGCAGCCAGTGTCCCATGACCATCTTTTTCACTCGCTGCTCGGCATTTTTGATGTCAGTACTCGCGAGTACAAGGCGCCGCTGGATGTTTTCTCCGCATGTCGCCAGCACGGTCAACTCGCATCAGCACTACCTTCCATTGATGATGCAAATTTGCACGCAGTCCGCGATTGACGGGCAGGGCGTGATATTCGGCTTGCGGGGCAATCATGGCCGGTAACGTGCTTGCCATCGTGACGCCAGCCAGAACAGCGATAGCGGAACAAACCAGCAGATCGCCATTGACCAGATTTGATGCGACAAGAAGTGCTGACCGCGGATGACCTGGCTCAAGCCGAGTACATTCCCGAAAACCAGCGCGCTCCACAGTGCGCCTTGGGCAAGTCTCGGGTAGCCCGCCATGTGGAAGCTAAAGAAGAGGGCTGTGAACGCAAGTCCGTTGCTGGCATGGCCGGCAGGCCAACATTTTCCTGCCGCACTGATGTAATAAGGCCAAGGGCCAAAATAGGTTTCTGTCACCATTCCCCCGTAACGCTCGAAATGAATGGGGCAGAAATTCCCGGTTGTCGCTTTCAAGCCACCGACAAGCGACGTGGCTATCAACATGGCGACAATTCCCAGCCACATCGGGACATGCCAATGGCGCCAGCTCACACCACGGCGAGGCACTACGGCAATGATCACAATGGCGAAGAACGCCAGCGCGGCCAGCTTGCGCGGCAGCCAGTGGCACCAGTACTCGAAGCTCTCTGAGTTTTGAAAGGGAAAGCGGCCATCCGCCTGGAACAAGGCGTCGCTGACCGTCCGGTCGATGTCAAAGAGCGAAAACAGCAACAGAAGAAGTAGGGTCAAGAGCAATGGCCAGACAAACTGCGCTCGCCAAGGAAGTGGATGGGTAAGGGAAGACGTCATGAAGGCCGGGCTTGGTCAGTAATCTACAGGCCATTCTGGCTGGTTGACCTTAAGCCAGATTTAAGGCGTTGGCCGATCACTCTTAGCCCACGGTGTTTCAGACGGCTTCGTTTGATCTGGGCAAATGGCCACACTATCTTTGACTGGCAGTGGATTGCAGTCTGCAGGTTTCAGGCACAGGCGTTGTGCAGATCCGAACCGTGATTGTCCCCGTGCGCGAAACCTGCGCATAAGGTGATGCATTGAGTTGAAGGCAAATGCCAAGGAGGAGGTATGCCAAAAGTATTCTTCGGTAAGAAAAACGAACCCGGCTTTGATCTGAAAGTCAGCGATGAATTGATCGCCGTGCGGACGCGCAGCGGTCGCTCGATTGCCCGCACGCAAGGTGCGGTGGCCGGCGCCGCCATGGCAGCACTTGATGACGGCTCACTGCTGCTGTCGTACCCGGAAGCCAGTGTGGAGATTTATCAGGTGCCGGTTGGTCGTGGCCGGATGTCCCTGTCAGATCGCAAGCGAGCGCTGCGCAGTGCGCCGGATGTGCGTTTTGCGGGTGGTGTGCTGGTTGATCCGGCGACCAAGGCGCCGGTGCTGTACACCGAGAATGTCTTCATCAAGTTTGCCGATGAGACCGATCCCGATGATTGCCTGGCAATGATTCGCGATGCCGGTTTGCTGGTCAAAGAGACGCTGAGTTACGCCGACAATGCCTATTTTCTCGGTGCCCCGGAGGGCAGCGGTCAAACGGTCTTTGAACTGGCCAATCGGCTGCTGCAATTGCCGGATGTGGAGTACTGCCACCCGGAGTTGATTCGGCCCCGGGCACGCAAAGGGATTTTCGCCCAGCAATGGCATTTGAAGAAAACCACCATCAATGGCGTGACGATTGATGCTCACGCCAATGTCGAAGACGCACACCAACTGAGCCGCGGCGCCAATACCACCATCGCGATTATCGATGATGGCGTCGATATCGAGCATCCGGAATTTCGCGGCAGCGGCAAGATTGTCGCGCCGCGTGATGCCACTTTGTTGACTGATGATCCGCGACCGAAAGATCCTTACGGCACTGGCGTCGAGCACGGCGAGAATCACGGTACCGCGTGTGCCGGCGTGGCCTGTGCCAATGGCAGTGTCGGCGCCTCGGGTGTCGCGCCGGAAGCGCGATTGATGCCGATTCGGCTTGCGTCTGGCTTGGGTTCACAGCGAGAAGCGAACGCCTTCAAATGGGCCGCGGATAACGGTGCCGATATCATTTCCTGCAGTTGGGGCCCGGATGATGGGCCTTGGTACAAACCCAATCATCCCGATCACAAGCGGGTGTTTCCGTTGCCGGCCAGCACTCGGCTGGCAATCGATTACGCCACCACGCACGGACGCGGTGGTAAAGGTTGTGTGGTGCTGTTTGCTGCCGGTAATGGCAATGAGTCCGTTGATAACGATGGTTACGCCAGTTATGCCAACGTGATTGCCGTTGCTGCTTGTAATGATCGCGGCAGCCGCAGTGTTTACAGCGACTTTGGCAAAGCGGTCTGGTGTGCGTTTCCGAGCGATGACGCCGGCCTTGCCGAAGTCGGTCACCCGGAACCACTGACTCCGGGCATCTGGACCACTGATCGCAGCAAACGCAGCGGCTATAACACCGGACGCGGAGCGGCCGGTGATGAAGAGGGCTTGTTTACCAACAGTTTTGGCGGTACTTCCAGTTCGTGTCCGGGTGCGGCCGGCGTTGCAGCGCTGATGCTGTCGATCAATCCTGAATTGCGCTGGCGCGAGGTGCGCGAAATCTTCAAACAAGCCTGCGACAAGATCGATCCGCAGGGCGGCAAATATGATCGCAGTGGCCACAGTCATTGGTACGGTTACGGTCGGCTCAATGCCCGCAAAGCGGTTGAGCTCGCAAAGCCGGCACCGCAATCGGCGCTGACGGTCAGCCGCCGTTACGATGCGCTCATCCCGGATCGGCAGACCGTGGCGTTTTCGTTGGCGGTGGCCGAGGATGCGGTGCTGGAGGAGTTGGCGGTATCGGTTGATCTGAAGCACAGCTACATCGGCGATTTGATCATTACGCTGATCCCGCCAGCGGCGCTGCGGGCGCGTTCGATTGTCTTGCACAATCGCGCCGGCGGCAGTCGCAATGCTTTGGCACGGCGTTTTGATGAACTCAACACGCCGGCGTTGGCCGCCTTGGCCGGCAAGCGCTGTCGCGGCAGCTGGACCTTGCAGATACGCGATGCCGCAGCCGAAGACGCTGGCACGCTGCACAGTTTTGCCCTGCATCTGCGCTTTGCTCATCCGGAGCGAACAGTGCGGCGCGCGTCGGCGCAGTTGACGGAAGCGGCGCCCGCCAAACGCAAACGTCGCATCGCGAGCAAGCGCAGCTGAGTGAAAAAAAACAAACCCGCGTCAGCGGGTTTGTTTTGGTGGGTTCAGTCGTCGTTGTCCTGTGGCGGTGCTTTCAACACCCGCCAGACAAAGTAGACGGTAATGGCGGTCACCAGCGTAGTGGTGGCCAGCATCATGATCAAGCCACTGGTGCTCATGCTTGGCTCCCTTCAATGGCAACGTTCAGGTTGGCAGCGACCCGTTTGCGGTAAGCGATATAGACCAGGGCCGTGATAAAGATAAACGTGGCCAGCAGCAACAGGCGGGCGCCGTTGATGTAGAACAGGCGGTCCTGCAAGTTCGCGACCGTGCTGCTGTCGCCGGCCAGCTGCGCCGCCGCAATCTGTGCTTTAAGTCCGGCATTGCTGATGGTGCCAACCAAGGAGCTGGCATCGAATTGCCAGCCATTTCCGGCGAATAAGTTGCTGATGGCTGCGCCCCAATCGGCACCGACCGGAATGAACAGGTTACCGATGAACACGAACAGCAGCAGCGCCGGCGTGATGTACTTCAGCACGAACTTGTAGCCGCTTGGCAAACGAATTTCCGCGCCATCGTTCATTTCGCTCCAGCCGCGATCGATGCCAAACACCCAGGCAAACAGAATCGATTCGACCATGGCAAAAAAGAACAGGCAGACCGTGCCGGCCCAGTAATCGTATTCGCCAAATACGCCTTTGTCGTAAAACAGCACGGTTGGCAGGCCGAGCAGCAAGGTCAAGGCGCCGAACGACCAGGCTGCCGATTGCCGCTTCCAACCAAATTCATATTGCAACAGGCCCATCCACGGCGTGCCCATCGCCAAGCTTGAGGTGATGCCGGCGAAGAACAACAAACCGAAGAATGCGATACCGGCCAACACCGCCATCACGCCGCCCCATTGCTGGAACAAATATGGCAACGATTGGAAGGCGAGGCCAAAACCGCCGCCGGAATCGACCAGCTCGACTACCCGATCAATGCCAAAATAGCCAACGCAGATCGGAATCAAAATGGACGCGCCGAGCACCACTTCGACGAATTCATTCAGCCAGCCAGCGGTCATTGCATTCAGCGCAACATCGCGGCGCTTCTTGATGTAAGAGGCAAAGCAGATCACCGTGCCCATACCGACCGAAAGCGTAAAGAAGATTTGACCCGCGGCGGCCAACCAAACGCTCGGATTGGTCAGTGAATCGAATTGCGGTGTCCAGAGAAAATCGAGGCCAACCAAACCGTCGAACTGTGCGCCTTTTTCACCGGCAGTCAGGGTCACACCTTGATAGGCCAGAAACACGCCGAAGATGATCAGCAGCGGCATGCCAATCTTGGCCGTAATCTCGACGCCGCCCGCGAGGCCCTTGCTCAGAATCCAGGTATTGAGCAAGACGCAAAGGACAAAGAACACGACGTTTTCGTACGGAATGCCGGTTGTGGTCTGGTAGGTGTCGGTGTAAGCAGTAAAGAAGCCGGCGACCTCGGCCTGATTCATGTTGCTGAAGGTGCCGATGGCCGAGTGATAGACGTAAGCCATGGTCCAGCTTTCGACGTAGCAGTAGTACGCCGCGACCGCGACGTTGGCAAAAATGCCAAACACGCCGAGGTATTTCCAGAAGGTCCGCTTCGGGTCCAGGCGCTGCATCAAAAATGGTGTCGTATGTTCGCCAAACTGGCCTGAGAAACGACCGGTGGTCCATTCGATCAACAGCAGCGGCACCCCCATCAGCAGGAAGCAGACGAGGTAGGGGATGATGAAAGCGCCACCGCCGTTCTCGACGGCCTGGATCGGGAAGCGCAGGAAGTTGCCAAGGCCGACCGCGTTACCGGCCATCGCGAGGATAAGGCCGATGCGCGAGCCCCAGCCCTCATTGGGTTTGTTCATCTGTTCTGGTTTTCCTGATGGTGACTACACGCGCCGTGGCAGAGCCGGAGCGACAACAAGCGGCCACAACCTGAGCAATGCTGAGACTCATGCTTGTAAGCGGCGGAGCTTTCGACTCCCTCGCTGGTACGTTTGTCTCGACAGAATGGATTAAGCCGTTTGGATGGCTAATCGTGTCCGGCACGATACCCGAAGCAGCCGCAAAAGCAAGTCGCTGGGTGATATTTCCCTATAACCGACACCAAACGCTTCCCAAGCTCGGTGTCGGTCCGGCGCCGACTCCCCCTGCTGACGCGTGGACCCGGCGGCAAAGGAAGGGGCTAGCTAAGAATGCGATGGACGTTACTAACCGACCACTAGGTTGTGACGGCTTGCCCACGATAGCCGGATGCGCGCGAACTGATCGTTCGCAGCTTGCCATTGGTGAGCAATTCGCTCTGAATCAGCTTGCCATTGAGCGAGGCCAAATCGGTTGGCATGAACGCCGGTGTTGCACCGATGCCGGTCCACTGGTTGCGGCCACCGTGTTTTGACAAGTACAAGGCTGCGTCGGCAATGGCGACAATCTGCTCCCAGCTGACCGCGTCAACGTGTCCCGCCAGAAATGGATAGTGAGCAAAGCCAATCGAGCAGGTGACAGTCAATTCGGTTTGCGCATCAAGCGCTATGGGTTGGGCCGAGATTGCATGCAGTAATCGCTCCGGCAGGTTTTGCGACTGGGTCTGATCGGCGCAGCGGCCCACGATCAAGAATTCCTCGCCACCCCAGCGCACGGCATAGTCGGAATCGCGGATGCTGTTGGTGATGCGCTGGCCGACCTCGCTGAGTACGGCATCACCAGCGCTATGGCCATACTTGTCGTTGATCTGTTTGAAGTGATCAATGTCGAGCATGACAAAAATGATGTCGCGGTTTTCCGCATCGGCCCGGTGCAAATGCGATCGCCGGGCCAACGCAATGTCTTGCGGTATCCGCTCAACAACATAGCGGCGATTGCCGAGCTGGGTCAACGGATCGGTACGGCTGGCGCGTTGCAGTTGTTCATTGGCCAGCTGCAGTTCTGCCGTGCGCTTCTCAACCAGCGCTTCGAGGATTTCCTTGCGGGCGTTGAGCAGGCGATAGCGCCAGACGAACAGCGCCAGCAAGGTGCTGGCAATCAGCAGAATGACCAGCCCGCGGAACCACCACGTCTGATAGTAGTAAGGCTGCACGCGAAAATTCAGTGTTGCCGTGTTTTGCGGCTTGATGCCAGATTCGGTGATGGCATCAATTTCGAGCGTGTAATTGCCAGGTGGCAGTCGGTGGAAATAGGCCGTTGCACGGTTGCCGGCCTGAACCCAATCGCGGCTGTCGCCAACCAGACGATAGCGATACTGCGTTTGGCTGGGTTCGCGATAACTCAACGCTGCGTAATCGATTTCAAGATTGCCAACGCCGGCTGGTAATTGTCCGGCGAGCATCGGCCATCCGGCTTCCGTTTCTGACGAGGCGTAGCGCCAATCGGTTATTTGCAAGGTGACATCGCTGACCGGTGGCATGAGCTGTGCTGGGTCGATGATCACAATGCCATCGATGGTAGGGCAGAGAAAACGTCCGGCACGGTCAACCAATCCGGACTGGTTCGAACCGCCGTTACATTCCGCGCGGTCGCTATGGTGGGAAGCACCAAAAATTCGTGGTGTCAGTGTTTCGATGGTGCCGGCATCCAGATCATCGAACTGTTTTTCGGCAATGGAGTAAATGCCTTTGTGGCTTGATAACCACAGATCGGTGCCGATGCGATTGACGTGAAAGACCGTGCTCGAATACAGACCGCTGCGCTCGATATAGTTGGACCAGCGGCCATCGTGCAGCCTAAACAGGCCTTTGCCCTGCGTCCCGACCCAGAGCCGACCGGGACCGTCACTGTGCATGGACATGATCGTACTTTGCTGAATCTGTTCGACGGCGGCAGTTTGAAAACCTGTGCTTGGACTATATGAGAACAGCCCGGAGCCGGTACCGAGCCAGAAGCGGGAATCCTGATCACCAACCATGGCGCGAACCGCTGTGATCGGCATCTCAGGAAAATCATCCGGCACCAGCAATGTGCCATTTTGCCAGCGATACAAGCCCGTGCGCGTTCCAATCCAAAGCCCTTCCGGGCGCTCAAGAAAGCTGTAGATACGCGCCGCATCAAGCGCACGCAATTCGGTTTGATAAACCCGCCGCTGGTTCTGGAATGCCGCCAAGCCCTGAGCGGTCCCCACCCAGAACGTGCCATCCTGTGATTGGTAAGCGCTGAGGACTTTTCGATGTGGCAGCTGGTCGCCGGGCCATTGCAAAACAAAGCGTGTGCCTTGCTGACGGTACACGCCATCTTCGGTCATGGCCCATAGGATATTGTTCGGATCCTGATACAGACTCCATACCAGTGGCTCGTTCAGGCCCTCGGGCACGCTGAGTCTGGTCATGTAGCCATTCCAAAGGCGAGTGACGCCGTCAGTTTGGCTACCAATCCAGAGATTGCCTTCATGATCTTCAAACAAGCTGCGCTTGTGACGCTGATCCAGCCGTTCGATTTGATCATGATTGATGCGATACGCACCGAGCTGTGTCGCGACCCAAAGATTGTTGTCACGATCCTGCAGCACGCTTTCAATCAACCTGTCGTTCAGCGCTGGCTCGGTGAACGGGCGACGCAAGCCGCCATCGCGCCACTGCAATAATCCGGCATGAGTGCCAAGCCAGGTGTGGCCATCGCGGTCCGTGCTGAACCAGCTCAAAGCAGCTGGCAGGGTGGCGATGAGCTTGGCTTGGTCGTATTCGTCGAGTCGCAATAATTGCGTACCGCTGCCAAATGCAAGCTGACCATCCACGATACCGACACGATCGGCCTCGCGTTTGTACAGCCACTCGCGCTCATCCGGTGCATCCGGATTCAGCCGCAGCAAGCCGTTGGCACTGGCGACGTACAGGCGCTGTTGGTAAACAAAAAGATGGCTGACATTGCCAAGTTCGGTTTGGTCGCCGATCTTGGTAAAGGTGCCGGCGCGGTAACGGCTCAACCCGCCGCGTGTCGCGATCCAGATGTCGTCAGCCAACGGCAGCAAAAAGTTGATGTAGTTGTCCGCCAGGCCGGGGAAGTTGTCGGCGGTAAAATTCTTGAAACGCCGGCCATCAAAACGGGTCAGGCCCACTTGGGTGCCGAACCAGAGAAAGCGCTGTTGGTCTTGTGTGATGTATTGAACCGATACCTGGACCAGGCCATCAGGCGTGCTCCAGCTATCCTGTCGATACTGATGCAGGGCTTTGTCCGGATTCAGTGCCCAACTGGAGGGCAGGGGGAACAGCAACAGCAGCGATAGCCACAAAGCCGAAAGTGGCCGCTTCAGGCATGAACTGATGCTTCGTTTGCAACGGAGGACAACGGCGGCAAGCACTGTCACTGGCACGAGCTAATCGGGGCGTACATACCTTACAGTGTAGTCAGAGAATCATGAACCTGCTGGCGCCACCGGCGGATGTGAGCCTCCAGTGGCGCCGATCAACAATGCGTTCCGGATTGCAGCGATTACGAGTGCTCGCCATGTCATGGTCGTTGTAGCGTCGTTGTAGCGTCGATGCGGTCACCTTTTTCTCTCGCGTTTTGCTTCAGGGTTTAAGGGCTACCTTGACGCTGCCATCGACCTTGCTGGCATCAAGGTAGCCGATTCCACTTGGTGTGCTGGCAACATAGGCTTTGATCGCATCATCGTTGTCGAGCTCCTTCGGCGGCGTACCTTTACCGGTGAAGACCAATTGCGACCAATAAGCCTTAAGCTGGCTTTCCGACTTGTTCAAGAATTGCTGATTGAACTGTTCCCGGCTTGCCTGGCCTTCCCGCAAATTGACTGGGCTGGCTTCGCCGCCGCCGGGAAAGCTCTTCAGCTTGCCGAGAAACAAACGCTGGATATCATCCGCTGTCAGGTTCTGGCTATTGCTGGGGTGAACAATCACCACGACATCGGCGTGGGCGACCGATACCGATACCGAGAACAACAGGCTGGCTGCAATCATTGCTCCATTCAGTTTCATGGCGTCTTCCCTCAGAACACTACATCGACACCAAGCGCAATCAGCTTGTAGTCACCGATAAAGTCGGAAACGTTGTCGTTGCCGCTATAGAAATAGGTCGATTCGTCCTCAAAGACATCGTACTGAATCTTGAATGCCGCTGAGCTGGAGAAATCCCAGCGCAGGCTGAATGAGCGAGTATTGTGTTTTTCGATGTCCGGCCAGGTCGCGGTTTCTTCAAAGCGCGAGGCGGTGATCATCGGCAGAAAGTCGCCGAAGCGATAGCCGATGCCGAGCAGGGCAGCTTTGTACTCGTTGTCCTCATCCGGACGCTCAAAGGTGTTGTATTCCGAGCGGATCACCAGATCGCCGTAATCGATATTGGCCGCGATGCCGGCAAACTCCTGTTCGACACTATCCAGCCGTACACGTGGCGGAGCTTGATCGTAGATCAGGCGATCAACCTCGTTGATCATGTACACGATACGAACTGTCAGCCAGTCGTAGTTCAGATCCAGGTAATTGCCAATCATGTTTTTCCAGGTCTCATCCACCTGGACACCGTAGTACACCTCGCTGAGCAGCGCGTTATTGTCATCGTCATCGCGGCCAAGCCAGATGTTGTAGGTCACGCCGACGTCACCCCAACTGCCGTTATAGAGGGCATTGAGTCCCTCGTAGCCAACAATTTGC
>CAMLNB010000056.1 GCA_946481205.1 uncultured Kangiella sp.
CGCGAAGGTGGCCGTACCGTTGGCGCCGGCGTTGTGGCCAAGGTCATCGAGTAATCTGTAAAACGTCAGTACCGGGTCAGGCGCAGGTCAGGCCCGGTCTGACGAAAACCGGTCAGTTGCTCATTTTTTGCGTGACAAGCCGGAAAAGCGCCGCTATCATTCCGCGGCCTTTGAGAAGTGCTCTTTAGGTAGTTCCCCGGCGAGCCGTAGTCGCTTGCCGGAGTTGGTGACGGTAGACCAGTACCTTGGCATCGCCGTCCCTGACAACGAGCTCAATCGCAGCTCGACGAACTTAAGGAATGCCGCCCCCAGACGATGCGGAAGGGAGTGCGGCGTTCTTCGTTTATTCGCTCTTTACACTGGAGTGCCATTGCGATGGCAAAGCAACGTATCCGTATTCGTCTGAAGGCTTTCGATCACCGCTTGATCGACCAGTCGACGATGGAGATTGTGAACACGGCCAAACGGACCGGCGCGCAAGTGCGTGGCCCGATCCCGCTGCCGACGAAGAATGAGCGCTACACCATCCTGACCTCGCCGCACGCGAACAAGGATGCACGCGACCAGTACGAAATTCGCACGCACAAGCGTCTGGTAGACATCATCGAGCCGACCGACAAAACCGTCGACGCGCTGATGAAGCTGGACCTGGCCGCTGGCGTGGATGTTCAGATCAGCCTCAGCTGATCTGAGTCCCGCGAATCATCCTTGTAGAGGAATACGTCATGGCAATCGGACTAGTGGGTCGCAAAGTCGGTATGACCCGCGTCTTCAATGACGACGGCGTGTCGGTTCCGGTGACCGTCATCGAGGTCGAGCCGAACCGCATTACCCAAGTCAAAACCGTTGAAACCGACGGTTATGTCGCTGTCCAGGTTACGACCGGCAGCAAAAAGGCAAGCCGCCTGAACAAGCCGGAAGCCGGCCACTTTGCCAAGAGCGGTGTTGCCGCTGGCCGTGGTCTGTGGGAATTCCGCGCCAACGCCGATCACGGCTTGGCTGTTGGTGGCGAGCTGAAAGTGGATTTGTTCCAGGCCGACCAGCTGGTCGACGTTACTGGCGTGACCAAGGGCCGTGGTTTCTCCGGCACCATCCGCCGCTGGAACTTCCGTGGTCAGGACAATACGCACGGTAACTCGGTTTCGCACCGGGTGCCGGGTTCGATCGGTCAACGCCAGACCCCAGGTCGCGTGTTCAAAGGCATGAAAATGTACGGTCACTACGGCGTCGAGCAAGTCACGATCGAATGCCTGAAAGTTGTCCGCGTTGATGCTGAACGTAACCTGCTGCTGGTCAAGGGCGCGGTCCCGGGTTTCGACGGTGCTGACGTTATCGTCAAGCCGGCGGCCAAGGCCTGAGCGTAGGAGCGTTAACGATGCAATTGACTCTGACAGGCGGCAACGGCGGCACGATCAACGTGTCGGAAGTTGCGTTCGGCCGTGAATTCAATGAAGCGCTGGTGCACCAGGTTGTGACTGCCTATTTGGCAGGCGGCCGTGCCGGCACCGTGCAGCAAAAGACCCGCGCCGAAGTTTCGGGCGGTGGCAAGAAGCCGTGGAAACAGAAGGGCACCGGTCGTGCTCGCGCTGGCTCCATCCGCTCGCCGCTGTGGCGTGGTGGTGGCAAGACTTTCGCTGCCCGTCCGCAAGACTGGTCGCAGAAAGTGAACAAGAAAATGTACCGCGGCGCGATCTGCGCGATTCTGTCGGAACTGGTGCGCCAGGGCCGTCTGATCGTGGTCGACAGCTTCGCTGTTGATGCCCCGAAAACCAAGCAGCTGGTTGCCAAACTGGCTGGCATGGGCGTGGCCGATGCGCTGATCGTCACCGATAACGTTGATGAGAACCTGTACCTCGCGGCGCGCAACCTGCACACCGTCGATGTGGTTGACCCGAATGCGGTCGACCCGGTCAGCCTGATCGCTTTCGACAAAGTGATCATGACTGTCGGTGCGGTCAAGCAGTTCGAGGAGATGCTGGCATGAACCAGGAACGTCTGATGCGGGTGCTGCTGGCACCGCACGTCTCCGAAAAGGCCAACCTGTGCACCGAGCAAAACAACACCGTTGTTTTCAAAGTGCTGCGTGACGCCGAGAAGCACGAAATCAAAACTGCCGTCGAAAAACTGTTCGACGTCAAAGTTGAGCGTGTGACCACCGTCAACGTGAAAGGCAAGGTGAAAGGTCAGGGCCTGAAGAAGGGCCGCCGTTCTGACTGGAAAAAAGCCTATATCAAGCTCGCTGCCGGCAATGCCATCAGCGTGTTTGGCGACCAGGCCTAAGGGGTAGCGACAATGGCACTTATCAAGATGAAGCCGACCTCCCCGGGTCGCCGTTTCGTAGTGAAAGTGAAGACCGACGGCCTGTACAAAGGCGGTCCGGTCGAAGCTCTCGTCGAACGCAAGAACAAAACCGGTGGCCGTAACAACAACGGTCACATCACCACCCGTCACATCGGTGGTGGTCATCGCCAGCATTACCGTCTCGTTGACTTCAAACGCAACAAAGACGGCATTCCGGCGAAAGTGGAACGTCTGGAATACGATCCGAACCGCACCGCGCATATCGCGTTGCTGTGCTACGCCGATGGCGAGCGCCGTTACATCATTGCGCCGAAAGGTCTGCAAGTGGGTGACGTGCTGCAAAACGGTGATGCTGCGCCGATCAAGGCCGGTAACACCCTGCCGCTGCGTAACATTCCGGTCGGTTTGACCATTCACTGCATCGAGCTGAAGCCGGGCAAGGGCGCGCAGTTGGCGCGTTCGGCTGGCGCCGCTGTGCAGCTGGTCGCTCGCGAAGGCGAGTACTGCACCGTGCGTCTGCGTTCGGGCGAAATGCGCAAGATCCACACCGAATGCCGCGCCACCATTGGTGAAGTCGGCAACTCCGAGCACATGCTCGAGAGCTTCGGTAAAGCCGGTGCCAAGCGTTGGCTCGGTATTCGCCCGACCGTTCGTGGTGTTGCCATGAACCCGGTTGACCACCCGATGGGTGGTGGTGAAGGCCGCAGCTCCGGTGGTCGTCACCCGACCTCGCCGTGGGGCTGGAAGACCAAGGGCAAGAAGACGCGCAAGAACAAGCGCACTGACAAGTTCATCGTGCGCCGTCGCGGCAAGTAATGTGAGGGTATTCCTGTGCCACGTTCACTGAAAAAAGGCCCGTTCATCGACCTGCACCTGCTGAAGAAGGTCGAAGCAGCGGTGGCCAAAGGCGAAAAGCGCCCGATCAAAACCTGGTCGCGTCGCTCGATGATTAGTCCGGAAATGGTAGGCCTGACCATTGCGGTCCATAACGGCAAGCTGCACGTGCCGGTTTATGTGTCTGACGAGATGGTTGGTCACAAGCTTGGCGAGTTCGCGCCGACCCGTACGTTCAAGGGTCACGCTGCGGACAAGAAAGCCGGCAAGAAGTAAGGGGTTGAGTGATGGAAACGCAAGCCATTCATCGCGGTGCCCGTAGCTCGGCGCAGAAAGTGCGTCTGGTTGCGGATCAGATCCGCGGCCTGCCGGTTGACAAGGCCCTTAACGTACTCGCCTACAGCGAGCGCAAGGCCGCCGGTTTGGTCAAGAAAGTGCTGGAATCGGCCATTGCCAACGCCGAACACAATGATGGTGCCGACATTGACGCACTGCGCGTGTCGGCGGTGATGGTTGACGAAGGTCCGAGCTTCAAGCGGATGAGCCCGCGCGCCAAGGGGCGCGGTGATCGCATCGTCAAGCGCACCTGCCACATTCTGGTGAAGGTCTCGGATCGCCGGGGGAGCAAGTAATGGGTCAGAAAGTTAATCCGGTTGGTATCCGTCTTGGTATCACCCAACCGTGGCGCTCGACCTGGTTCGCCGAGCGGAAAGAATTCGCCAAGTATTTGGCCGCCGATCACCAGGTTCGCACCTGGCTGACCAAGGAACTGGCGCAGGCGCAGATTTCGCGTATCGATATCGAGCGTCCGGCCAAGACCATGAAAGTCACCATTCACACTGCTCGTCCGGGCATTGTGATTGGCAAGAAAGGCGAAGACATCGACAAGCTGCGCGCCAAGGTTTCGGCCTTGAGCGGCATGCCGACCACGCTGAACATCGAACAAGTCCGCAAGCCGGAAATCGATGCCAAGCTGGTGGCTGACTCGGTTGCTCAGCAACTCGAGCGCCGCGTGATGTTCCGCCGTGCCATGAAGCGTGCGGTGCAGAACGCACTGCGTGCTGGCGCCAAAGGCATCAAGATCATGTTGGCCGGTCGTCTCGGCGGCGCGGAAATCGCCCGCACCGAGTGGTACCGCGAAGGCCGTGTGCCGTTGCACACCCTGCGTGCCGACATTGATTACGCGACCGGCGAAGCCCACACCACTTACGGTGTGATCGGCGTCAAGGTCTGGATTTTCAAGGGTGAAGTGTTGGGTGACGGCCGTCCGGCTGAAGTCGCACCAGCCCGTGAGCGGGAAGAGCAGCCGAAGCGTAAAGCCGGCGAGCGTCGCCCGGGTGGCGAGCGCAAGCCTGCCGGTGATCGCAAGCCGTCGGCCCGCAAGCCGGCCGCGCGCGCTGACAAGGCCGACAAGAGCTGAGGAACGTAAGTCATGTTGCAACCGAAACGTACCAAGTTCCGCAAGCAGATGAAGGGCCGGAATACTGGCGTTGCTACCACCGGTAACAAAGTCAGCTTCGGCGAGTTTGGCCTAAAGGCAACCAGCCGTGGCCGCCTCACTGCCCGTCAAATCGAAGCCGCGCGTCGTGCCATGGCCCGTGCCATGAAGCGTGCCGGTCGGATTTATATCCGGGTGTTCCCGGACAAGCCGATTACCCAGAAGCCGCTGGAAGTGCGTATGGGTAGCGGTAAAGGTAGCGTCGAATACTGGGTGGCCAATATCCAGCCGGGCAAGATGCTGTACGAAGTGGAAGGCATTCCGTTTGAAGTGGTGAAAGAAGCGTTTGAATTGGCTGCCGCCAAGTTGCCGCTGAAAACCACGATCGTGACGCGGACGGTGATGTGATGAACGCGAAAGAACTTTTGAACAAGAGCGAAGCCGAGCTCAACACCGAGCTGACTGCGCTGCAGCGTGAGCAGTTTAACCTGCGCATGCAGGCGACCACTGGTCAGCTCAAGCAGCCGCATCTGCTGCAGGTCAACCGTCGCAATATCGCCCGGGTCAAAACCGTGCTGAAGCAGAAGGCAGGTGCCTAATGAGCGAAGCAATCAAACGTACGCTGGTCGGCAAAGTCGTCAGCGACAAGATGGACAAGTCCATCACCGTGGCCGTCGAGCGCCAGGTGCAGCACCCCAAGTACGGCAAGTACTTGAAGCGCACCACCAAGCTGCACGTCCATGATGAAAAGAATGAATGCCGTGCCGGCGATGTCGTCCGCATTCAAGAGAGCCGCCCGCTGTCCAAGACCAAGTTCTGGACGCTGGTGGAAATCGTTGAACGCGCAAGCTAAGGCGGAGACGTAAACCATGATCCAGATGCAAACCATCCTGGACGTCGCTGACAACAGCGGCGCCAAGAAAGTGATGTGCATCAAGGTGCTGGGCGGCTCGAAGCGCCGTTATGCCGGCATCGGTGATGTCATCAAGGTCTCGGTGAAGGAAGCGATTCCGCGCGCCAAGATCAAGAAAGGCGAAGTACTGAACGCCGTCGTTGTGCGCACCGCGCATGGCGTCCGTCGTCAGGACGGCTCGCTGATCCGTTTTGATTCCAACGCGGCCGTGCTGCTGAATAACCAAATGCAGCCGATCGGTACGCGTATTTTCGGACCTGTGACACGTGAGCTGCGTAACGAGCGGTTCATGAAGATTGTGTCGCTGGCGCCGGAAGTGCTGTAAGGGTGACCACAATGGCAAAGATCAAATCTGGCGATGAAGTGATCGTCCTGACCGGCAAAGACAAAGGTCAGCGCGGCAAGGTCAGCGCAGTGCTTGGCGAGAAAGTTCGCGTCGATGGCGTGAACAAGGTCAAGAAGCACCAGAAGCCGAATCCGTTGACTCAGGCACCGGGCGGCATCGTGGAGCGGGAAGCCCCGATCCATATGTCGAACGTGGCGATTTTCAATCCGGCGACCGGCAAGGCCGATCGCGTGGGTTACAAGTTTGAAGGCGACAAGAAGGTGCGCGTGTTCAAGTCGAACGGCGCCCGGATTGACGTGTAATCGGTGAGAGAAATGGCGAAACTGCAAGGCTATTATCGTGACACCGTCGTCAAACAACTCCAAGAGAAGTTTGGCTACCAGTCAGTCATGCAAGTCCCACGTATCACTAAGATCACCTTGAACATGGGTGTTGGTGACGCGGTCGGCGACAAGAAAATTCTGGATAACGCAGTGGCCGATATGACCGCCATTGCCGGCCAAAAGCCGGTGGTCACCAAGGCCCGCAAGTCGATCGCGAACTTCAAGCTTCGTGACGGCATGCCGATCGGCTGCAAAGTGACCCTGCGCGGTGAGCGCATGTGGGAGTTCCTCGAGCGTCTGGTATCGATCGCGCTGCCGCGCGTTCGTGACTTCCGCGGTGTCAGCGGCAAGTCGTTCGACGGTCGTGGCAACTACTCGCTCGGTTTGAAGGAACAGATCATGTTCCCGGAAATCGATTACGACAAAGTCGACAAGGTTCGTGGTATGGACATCACCATCACCACTACCGCCCAGACTGACGAAGAAGGCCGCGCGCTGCTGGCCGCCTTCCAGTTCCCGTTCCGCAATTAAGGGGCTTTGACAAATGGCAAAAACCTCGATGATTGAGCGCGAAAAGCGTCGCGCCGCACTGGTCAAGAAGCACGCGACCAAGCGCGCGGAACTGAAGGCCAAGATTGTTCACCCGGCGACTTCCGATGAAGAGCGTTGGGCGGCGTTGGTAGCATTGCAAAAGCTGCCGCGTGATTCCGCTGCGACTCGTCAAAAGAATCGCTGCAGCATCACCGGTCGTCCGCACGGCTTCCTGCGGAAATTCGGCCTTTCCCGTATCAAGCTGCGTGAAGCGGCGATGCGCGGCGAAGTTCCTGGTCTCACCAAGGCCAGCTGGTAAGGTTGGCGCGGAGTTTTAGACGATGAGCATGCAAGATCCCATCGCCGATATGCTGACGCGCGTCCGCAATGCGCAATCAGCCGGCAAAAAAGTGGTGACCATGCCGGGTTCCAAGCTGAAGTTGGCAATCGCGAAAGTGTTGCAAGACGAAGGCTATGTGACCGGTGTGGAACAGGCGACTGTTGAGGGCAAATCTGTCCTGAGCATCAGCTTGAAGTATTTCGAAGGCAAGCCGGTTATCGTGCGCCTGGAACGCGTTTCGCGTCCTGGCCTGCGCGTGTATAAGAGCTTGTCGGATCTGCCCAAAGTGTTGGGTGGTCTCGGCGTCGCGATTGTCTCCACCTCCAAGGGTGTGATGAGCGATCGCGCAGCACGCGCTGCCGGTCACGGCGGTGAAGTGCTGGCCTACGTAGCATAAGGAGCAGCGAAGATGTCGCGTGTCGGTAAAAAACCGATTGAGCTCCCGAAAGGCGTAGAGCTGTCGGTCAAAGACAAAGTGGTCACGGTCAAAGGCGCGAAAGGCTCGCTGAGCCACACGCTGCATGACGCCGTGGAAGTGAAAGTCGAAGGCAACGTAGTGTCGTTCGCCCCGCGCGCTGGCTTTGAAAAAGCCAACGTGCAGGCCGGTACGGCGCGCGCCCTGGTCAACAATTTGGTGACCGGTGTCAGCCAAGGCTTCACCCGTAAACTGAATCTGGTCGGCGTGGGTTTCCGCGCGGCCGTTCAAGGCAAGAACCTGAACCTGACCCTTGGTTTCTCGCACCCGGTGGTGTTTGAGATTCCGGAAGGTCTGACTGTGACCTGCCCGACCCAAACCGAAATTCTGGTGGCCGGTACGGACAAGCACGCAGTCGGTCAGGCTGCCGCCAACATCCGTGGTTTCCGTCCGCCGGAGCCGTATCAGGGCAAAGGCGTGCGCTACGACAACGAAGTCGTGGTGCTGAAAGAAGCCAAGAAGAAGTAAGGTGTAGATATGGACAAGAAACTGACTCGTCTCCGTCGCGCCGCTGCCACCCGCCGTCGCATTGCCGACCTGGGTGCCAACCGGCTGGTGGTGCATCGCACCCCGCGCCATATCTACGCACAACTGATCTCCGGCGAAACCGGTCAGGTCGTTTGCGCTGCTTCGACTGTCGAAGAAGCGGTGCGTGGCGCGGTCAAGTACACCGGCAATGTCGAAGCTGCTGCAAAGATTGGCGAGCTGATCGCCGAGCGCGCACTGGCCAAGGGCGTCAACACTGTCGCCTTCGACCGCTCGGGCTTCCAGTATCACGGTCGCGTCAAGGCGCTGGCAGAAGCCGCTCGCGCCAAAGGCCTCCAGTTCTAAGGGTTTGAAGATGGCTATGAAAGAGCAGCAACAAACCAGCGCCGACGGTATGGTCGAGAAACTGGTTGCCGTGAACCGCGTTGCCAAGGTTGTCAAAGGTGGCCGGATTTTTTCGTTCACCGCGCTGACCGTGGTTGGCGACGGCCAGGGCCGTATCGGCTACGGCCGTGGCAAGGCCCGCGAAGTCCCGGCCGCTATCGCCAAGGCGATGGAACAAGCCAAGCGCAACATGGTTCGTGTTGAGTTGAAAGACGGTCACACCCTGCAGCACCCGGTCAAAGCCGCCCACGGCGCCTCGACCGTGTTCATGCAGCCGGCCTCGCAAGGTACCGGTATCATCGCCGGTGGTGCAATGCGCGCCGTGTTTGAAGTGCTGGGCGTCAAGAACGTGTTGGCCAAGAGCTACGGTTCGACCAACAGCGTCAACGTCGTTCGCGCCACTGTGCGTGCACTGACCGAGATGTCGTCGGCCGAAGCGATTGCAGCCAAGCGCGGCAAGACCGTTGAACAGATTCTGGGTTAATCGCCATGGCTAAAACGATCAAAGTTACTCAAGTTCGTTCGCAGTTCCACAAGCTGCCGAAGCATCGCGCAACGATGCTCGGCCTTGGCCTGAAGCGGATGAATCAAACCGTTGAGCTGATCGACACGCCGGCTGTGCGCGGCATGATCAATCAGGTCTATTACATGGTGAAGGTCGAGGAGTAATCCATGCGCCTGAACGAAATCTCCCCGGCCTTCGGCAGCAAGAAAAAGCCGAAGCGTCTGGGTCGTGGTATCGGCTCGACCGACGGTAAAACCGCTGGTAAGGGTCACAAAGGTCAGCACGCTCGTAAGAGCCCGCAGCACATGATCGGCTTCGAAGGCGGTCAGATGCCAATGGCGCGTCGTCTGCCGAAGTTCGGTTTCACCTCGCTGAAGAAGCTCAAGCACGCCGAAGTGCGTCTGAGCGAACTGGCGCTGGTGCCGGGCAACACCATTGATCTGGTCAGCCTGAAAGCGGCCAACGTCATTGCGATTGACTCCGACTCGGCCAAGATCGTGTTGTCGGGCGCCATTTCGCGCGCGGTCACCGTCAAAGGTGTCCGGGTGACCGAAGGTGCACGCAACGCCATTGTCGCCGCTGGCGGCAAGGTCGAAGACGCTGAGGTTGCTCAGTAATGGCGAACGTCGGCGGCATGGCTAACAAGCTAGGCGGCGGCCTGACCGAACTGCGTAAGCGCATCCTGTTTCTGGTGGGTGCGCTGATCGTATTTCGCATCGGCGCCTACGTGCCGGTTCCTGGCGTCGACAGCAGTGTGCTCGCTCAGTTGATGGAGCAGCAACAAGGCACCCTGCTGGCGCTGTTCAATATGTTCTCCGGTGGCGCGCTTGAGCGGGCCTCGGTGTTTGCGCTTGGCATTACGCCGTACATTTCGGCCTCGATCATCATTCAGGTGATGGGCTTTGTGTACGAGCCGCTGAAAGCGTTGAAGAAAGAAGGCGAAGCGGGTCGGCGCAAGCTGATGCAGTACACCCGTTACGGCACCTTGTTGTTGGCGATTTTCCAAGCGATTTCGATCGCGGTGAACTTCCCGAATTTCGCCCCGGGTTTGGTGCCTGAGCCAGGTTTTGCGTTTTACTTCGGCGCCGTGGTGTCGTTGGTGACCGGTACGATGTTCCTGATGTGGCTCGGTGAGCAGATCAACGAACGCGGTATCGGCAACGGTATCTCGATGCTGATTTTCGCCGGTATCGTCGCAGGTATGCCGAGTGCGCTCGGTCAGACCTTCGAGAATGTTCGCCAAGGTGAGCTGTCGTTCATCTCGCTGATCATTCTGGTGGCGCTGGTGGTTGCTGTGACCGCTGTAGTGATTGTCATCGAGCGCGGCCAACGCCGGCTGGTGGTGAATTACGCCAAGCGTCAGCAGGGCCGGAAGATGTTCCAGGCCCAGCAGAGCCATCTGCCGCTGAAGATCAACATGGCGGGTGTGATCCCGGCGATTTTCGCCTCGTCGATCATCCTGTTCCCGGCCACGATTGTGCAGTGGTTCGGTGGTCAAGGTGATGGCGTGGTGACAGGCTTCCTGCAGGATGTTTCGGCCGCCCTGAGCCCAGGTCAGCCGGCCTACCTGCTGTTGTATGCCGCTGGCATCATGTTCTTCAGCTTTTTCTACACCGCTATCGTGTTCAACCCACGCGATATCGCTGAGAACCTGAAGAAGAGTGGCGCATTTTTGCCGGCCATCCGGCCCGGTGAGCAGACCGCCAAATACATTGACAAGGTAGTGACCCGGTTGACCCTGGTTGGCGCCCTGTACATGACTGCAGTCTGCCTGTTGCCGGAAGCGATGATTCAGATTTGGAACGTGCCGTTCTATTTCGGTGGCACCTCCTTGCTGATTATCGTGGTCGTGGTCATGGACTTCATGGCCCAGGTGCAAGCGCACCTGATGTCGCAGCAGTACGAATCACTGCTGAAGAAAGCGAATTTCCGCGGTATCGGTCCGGCTGGCCAGTTGCGCCAGAACTGAGACTGAGACAACGGTACAAGCCGGTAGCCGGCGAAAGTAAAGTTTCGAGGAGTGCCAAGATGAAAGTTCGTGCATCGGTAAAGGCTATCTGCCGCAAGTGCAAGATCGTCCGCCGTGATGGCGTGGTCCGGGTGGTCTGTGAGACCGCCAAGCACAAGCAGCGTCAGGGCTAAGCCTTCGATTTGGTTAGAAAAGTTGAAATCTGGCAGATCCGACGCTAAACTCTCGCGCCCTTCTGCCAGCCAACTCAGGTTAGGAGTTTTATTCCATGGCTCGTATTGCCGGCGTCAACATCCCGGTCAACAAGCACACGGTGATCGCGCTGACCGCCATTTATGGCATCGGTCGCACCCGTGCGCAAAGCATCTGTGCCTCGGCTGGCATCGCTCCCACCGTCAAGGTGAAAGAGCTCAATGAAGCCCAGGTCGAATCGCTGCGTACCGAAGTGGCCAAATTCACGGTCGAGGGTGACCTGCGCCGGGAAGTGTCCATGAGCATCAAGCGTTTGATGGACCTCGGTTGCTACCGTGGCATTCGTCACCGCAAGGGCCTGCCGGTTCGCGGTCAGCGTTCCAAGACCAACGCTCGTACCCGCAAGGGCCCGCGCAAGCCGATCAAAGTCTAAGTTTGATATCCCGGGATTAATACGATGGGTAAAGCACCTGCTGCTGCGCGTACCACGCGCAAGCGCGTAAAAAAGCACGTTGTTGACGGTATGGCGCACATCCACGCCTCGTTCAACAACACGATCGTGACCATTACTGACCGTCAGGGCAACACCCTGAGCTGGGCCACCGCTGGTGGTTCGGGCTTCCGCGGTTCGCGCAAGAGCACGCCGTTCGCCGCGCAGGTTGCCGCTGAAAAAGCCGGCACTGCTGCGAAAGAATACGGCCTGAAGAACCTCGAAGTGTTCGTCAAGGGTCCTGGCCCGGGTCGTGAATCCGCCGTGCGCGCGCTGAACGCAGTGGGTTACAAGATCACCAACATCACTGACGTCACCCCGATTCCGCATAACGGCTGCCGTCCGCCGAAAAAGCGTCGCGTCTAACCTTTTTCGGACAGAATCTCGGAGTAAAGCATCATGGCTCGTTATATCGGCCCGAAAGTCAAACTGTCGCGTCGCGAAGGCACCGATCTCGGTCTCAAGAGCGGCGTCCGCGCGATCGAGAGCAAGTGCCGCGATCGCCTGAACAAGAAGCCTGGTCAGCACGGTGACAAGGCCCAGCGCCTGTCCGACTACGGCGTTCAGCTGCGCGAGAAGCAAAAGGTTCGCCGTATTTACGGCATCCTTGAGCGTCAGTTCAGCAACTACTACAAGCAAGCTTCGGCTGGCAAAGGCAACACCGGCGAAGCCCTGTTGCAGTTGCTGGAAAGCCGTCTGGACAACGTGGTGTACCGCGCCGGTTTCGGTGCCACCCGTGCCGAGGCCCGTCAGCTGGTTTCGCACCGTTCGATTTCGGTCAACGGCCGCGTCGTGAACTTCCCGAGCTTCCAGATTCAGCCGGGCGACGTTGTCGAAGTGCGCGAGAAGGCCAAGAGCCAGCTGCGCATCAAGGCCGCTCTGGAACTGGCGGGTCAGCGCGAGAAAGCCCACTGGGTTGAAGTCGACGAGAGCAAAATGGTTGCCACCTTCAAGGCGGTACCGGAGCGCTCGGATCTGTCGGCCGAAATCAACGAAGCGCTGATCGTCGAACTGTACTCCAAGTAATCCTTGCCCTCGGTAAACCCGCGTTTACCGAGCGCGAAAACAGTCTTAGGAGACGCCTGAACTATGCACGGCAACGTGACCGAATTGCTGAGACCGCGCCAGATCAAGATCGAGAGCCAGGGCAGCGCGAGCGCCCGTATTGTCCTCGAGCCGTTCGAGCGTGGCTTCGGCCACACGCTGGGCAATGCGCTGCGTCGCATCCTGCTCTCGTCGATGCCGGGTTGTGCCGCGGTCGAAGCCGAGATCGACGGCGTACTGCACGAGTACTCCACGCTGGAAGGCGTGCAGGAAGATGTCATTGAAATCCTGCTGAACCTGAAAGGTTTGGCGGTGGTGCTGGAAGATCGTGACGAAGCCACTGTCACGCTGCAAAAAAGCGGCGAAGGCGTGGTCAAGGCCTCGGATCTGCAGCTGATCAATGGCGTCAAGATCCTGAACCCGGATCATGTCATCGCTCACCTGACCAAAGGTGGCCGCTTGAACATGACCATCAAACTGGCGCGCGGCATGGGCTATCAGCCGGCCAGCAACCGCCGTTTGGTTGAAGAAAATGAGCGCCCGATCGGCCGCCTGTTGCTGGACGCTTCGTTCAGCCCGGTCCGTCGTGTGGCTTACGTGGTCGAAGCGGCGCGTGTTGAGCAGCGTACCGACCTCGACAAACTGATTATCGATCTGGAAACCAACGGCACGATTCAGCCGGAAGAAGCGATCCGTCGCGCTGCAACCATTCTGCAGCAGCAACTGGCCGCCTTCGTCGAGCTGAAGGATGAGCGTACGGTCGAGACCAAGAAGTCTGAGCCGGCGTTTGATCCGATTCTGCTGCGTCCGGTTGATGATCTGGAGCTGACGGTCCGTTCGGCGAACTGCCTGAAGACCGAAAACATTCACTACATCGGTGATCTGGTTCAGCGCACCGAAGTGGAATTGCTCAAGACCCCGAACCTGGGCAAGAAGTCGCTTACCGAAATCAAGGACGTGCTGGCTGCGCACGGTCTGTCGCTCGGTATGCGCCTCGAGAACTGGCCGCCGGCCAGCTTGCTCAGCGAGCAGAACTAAGATTGAACTGACGGCCGCAAGGCCAGCGAGATTAAGAAGGAAAGTCCCATGCGTCACCTTTGCAGCGGTCGCGCGTTTTCGCGCACCAGCGCTCACCGCAGCGCCATGTTCCGTAACATGGCCAACTCGCTGGTCGAGCACGAAGTTATTCGTACCACTCTGCCGAAAGCCAAAGAGCTGCGTCGCGTCATTGAGCCGCTGATCACTTTGGCCAAGCAGGACAACCACGCCAACCGCCGCCTGGCTTTCGACCGTACCCGTTCGAAAGACGCCGTGCAGAAACTGTTCGGTGAACTCGGCAAGCGTTACGAAGGTCGCCCGGGTGGCTACCTGCGTATTCTGCACGCTGGCTTCCGTACCGGTGACAAGGCCGAAATGGCAATTGTCGAGCTGGTCGATCGTCCGGCTGTGGACGTTGAGCCGGTGGATGTCGAAGCCAAGGCCGAGTAATCGACCGCGGTTCATCCCGTATCAAACAAAAACCGCCCATTGGGCGGTTTTTGTTTTTCCGTGTGCGCGCAGGGTGATGACATTCATGCTCAAGGCATCGTTGTTCTGGCGTTCCGCTTTCTGGCTCAGCGCAGCCTGTGTCGCCTATGGCTCCTTGGTGCCAGGCGACACGCTGCCGCCCCTTGCCAGCAGCGACAAGCTGTTGCATCTGCTGGGTCACGGCGGCGTGGCGTTCTGTGGCGCGCTGGCCTATCCGCGGCATTGGCACTATCTGTACGGACTGTTGCCGCTATTTGGCGCTGGTTTGGAAGTGCTGCAGCGCTGGGTGCCGAACCGCAGCTTTGATTGGCTCGACATGGTGGCCAATGTAGCCGGCGTCGTGCTGGCGTTCTTGCTGGTAGGGACTTGGCGGCGCTATCGGAAAACGCAAAGCGCAGAGTGATACATCGAACCAAACAAAAGGCCGGGTGACCCGGCCTTTTGTTTGCGACAACACTTCACTTTTTCTTCGCCTGTGCTTTTTCCAGCAGAGGCTTCAGGAACCGGGCGGTGTGTGAGCCTTTTACTTTCGCCACCTGCTCCGGGGTGCCGGTCGCGATGATCTGGCCACCGCCATTGCCACCCTCCGGTCCCAAATCGACGATCCAATCCGCCGTTTTGATCACGTCGAGATTGTGTTCGATCACGACGATGGTATTGCCGTGGTCGCGCAGTTCGTGCAGCACTTTCAGCAACTGTTTGACGTCGTGGAAATGCAGACCAGTCGTTGGTTCGTCGAGAATGTAGAGCGTATTGCCGGTGTCACGACGCGACAGCTCTTTCGCCAGCTTGACCCGCTGCGCTTCGCCACCGGACAGTGTTGTGGCCGACTGACCGAGCGTGATGTAGCTCAGGCCGACATCGACCAAGGTCTGCAGCTTTTTGGCCAGTGACGGCACGGCGTCGAAAAATGCCCGGGCATCTTCCACGGTCATCGCCAGCACTTCGGAAATGTTCTTGCCTTTGAACTGCACGCCGAGCGTTTCCCGGTTGTAGCGCTGGCCTTTGCAGACATCGCAGGGCACATAAATGTCCGGCAGGAAGTGCATCTCGACCCGCAGCACGCCATCGCCTTCGCAGGCTTCGCAACGCCCGCCTTTGACGTTGAACGAGAATCGACCCGGGCCGTAACCGCGCGCACGCGCTTCCTTGGTTTCCGAGAACAGCTCGCGGATCGGCGTGAATAATCCGGTGTAGGTAGCCGGGTTCGAGCGTGGGGTTCGACCAATCGGGCTTTGATCAATGTCGACCACTTTGTCGAACAGCTCCATGCCTTCAATGCCATCGTAAGGCGCCGGCTGATCCGCTTCGGCACCGTTCAGTTCGATGGCGGCGATGCGATAGAGCGTGTCGTTGATCAGGGTCGATTTGCCGGATCCGGACACGCCGGTGACGCAGGTGAACAGGCCGACCGGAATCTCCAGGCTGACATTGTTCAGGTTGTTGCCGCTCGCGCCGTGCAGCTTCAGAACGCGATCCTTATCGATTGGCGTTCGCTCTTTCGGTATCGCGATCTCAAGTTTGCCGGACAGGTACTTACCGGTCAGTGAGTCCTTGGCTGAGCAGATTTTCTCGTAGCTGCCGGCCGCGACCACGGTGCCGCCGTGCACGCCAGCGCCCGGCCCGATATCGACGATGTAATCGGCCGAGCGGATCGCGTCTTCATCATGCTCGACCACGATCACGGTATTGCCCAGATCGCGCAAATAGTTCAGCGTTTGCAGCAAACGCTCGTTGTCACGCTGGTGCAGGCCAATCGACGGTTCGTCGAGAATGTACATCACGCCAACCAGGCCAGCGCCGATCTGCGAAGCGAGCCGAATCCGCTGCGCTTCACCACCGGATAGCGTTTCGGCACTGCGATCCAGTGTCAGGTATTCCAGACCAACGTTGACCAGAAAGCCGAGCCGAGCGGAAATTTCCTGCAGGATCTTGCTGGCGATTTTGCCGCGCTGACCGGTCAGTTTCAGGTTGTCGTAAAACTCTTTGCACTGCGCGACGGACAAGGAAGTCGCTTCCGGTAAGCTGAGTTTCTTGATCTTGACGTTACGGGCGCCCTCATTGAGCCGGGAGCCGCCGCAATCCGGGCAGGGGCGGGTAGTCATGAAGCGCGACAGTTCATCGCGGATCTGCTGTGATTCCGTTTCTTTATAACGGCGATCAAAATTGGCGACGATGCCCTCAAACGGATGCCGGCGCACCACGGTGTCGCCACGGTCATTGAAGTAATGGAAATCGATGACTTCGCGGCCGCTACCATTGAGCACCACATCCTGAGCTTTCTTGCTCAGTTTGTTGAACGGCACATCGAGTTCGAATTTGTAATGCTTGGCCAGACTGCGCAGCATGTGGAAGTAAAACACATTGCGCTTGTCCCAGCCGCGGATCGCGCCTTCTTCCAGCGTTTTCTCCGGATCGGCGACAATCCGCTTCGGGTCAAAGAACGAGTGCACGCCAAGGCCATCGCAGGTTTCACAGGCGCCGGCCGGGCTGTTGAACGAGAAAATTTTCGGCTCCAGCTCGGTCAACGCGAAACCGCATTGCGGGCAGGCATGTTTGGCCGAGAACAGCAGTTCTTCGCGTTTGGGTTCATCCATGAACGCGACTTTGACGATGCCGTCGGCGAGCTTCAAACCGGTTTCCACCGATTCGGCCAGCCGCTGGGCTTGGTCGGCGCGCACTTTGAAGCGATCGATCACGACTTCGATGGTGTGCTTACTGCGGGCATCCAGCTTCGGGGCATCCGCCAGTTCAACGACCTGACCGTTGATGCGAGCGCGGACAAAGCCTTTGCCTTTCAGCTCCATCATCAGCCCGATGTGTTCGCCTTTGCGGTCCTGAATGACCGGCGCGAGCAACATCAGTTTGCTGTCTTCCGGCAACTCCAATACCCGGTCCACCATTTGCGACACGGTTTGTGCATCGAGTTTGATGCCATGCGTCGGGCAGTGCGGTTCGCCGACGCGGGCATACAGCAAGCGCAGGTAATCGTAGATTTCGGTGACCGTGCCGACGGTCGAACGCGGGTTGTGCGAGGTCGATTTCTGTTCAATGGAAATCGCTGGCGACAGACCTTCGATGTGATCGACGTCCGGCTTTTCCATCAAACTCAAAAACTGCCGTGCATACGCCGACAGCGATTCGACATAGCGGCGCTGGCCTTCGGCATACAGGGTGTCAAATGCCAGCGACGATTTGCCGGAACCGGACAAGCCGGTGATGACGATCAACTTGTCGCGCGGCAACTCCAGATCAATGTTCTTCAGGTTGTGCGTGCGCGCACCACGAATCAGGATCTTGTCCATGCGTATCGGTTCTGCCG
>CAMLNB010000057.1 GCA_946481205.1 uncultured Kangiella sp.
ACCTACCAGTTCTACCAACCGGATATGAACGCGCTGTCGCTGCGTCGGCTCAGTCTCGCCACCGAACTGCGCGAAGCGCTTCAGTACAACCAGCTCGAACTGTATTATCAGCCGCAGCTGGATACGCGCCGGCAAACCATTGTCGGTGTTGAAGCGCTGCTGCGCTGGAAGCATCCGGTCATGGGCTCGATTTCACCGGCCGAATTCATTCCGATTGCCGAAAGCACCGGCCTGATCGTGCCGATTGGCCAGTGGGTGATCGAACGCGCCACCAAACAACTGGCCGATTGGCGCAAGCAGGGCATCGGGCCGTTGCGGGTAGCAGTGAACATTTCGGCGGTGCAGTTCCGCCAGGTCGATCTGGCCGAGCAGATTGCCCGCACGGCGGCCGTGCATGGCGTGCCGCCGGAATCGCTGGAGCTGGAGCTGACCGAGTCGCTGCTGATGCGTGATGTCGAGAGTGCGACCAATCAGCTGAAGAAACTGAAAGCGCTGGGCTTCAAGCTGGTGATCGACGATTTCGGTACGGGCTATTCATCGCTGAGTTATCTGCGCCGTTTCCCGCTTGATGGTTTGAAGATTGATCGCAGCTTCATTGATGAAGTGAACCGCAACACGGACGATACCGCGATCACCTTGGCGGTGTTGTCGATGGCGCGCAGCCTGCGCCTGATGGTGATCGCCGAAGGCGTCGAGACGCGCGAGCAATTCGAGTTTCTGCTCGCGCATGATTGCGATGAAGTGCAGGGCTATCTGTTCAGCCCGCCGGTGCCGGAATCGGTGTTGACGCCGCTGTTGAAACAAGCCAAACCGCATTTCCCGCGGTTGCAATCGGTCGACAAATCCGGCTGAGACAAGCGCTGTCCCGGCCGGATGACAATCACGCAATCCGCCGTTTCGACTCAGGCAATCGTGCAGGCTTCGGCGAAACTCAGCCGCGGATTGCGCGGGAACACACCGCTCGGATCGCCATAGCCGATGTTGCACAGGAAATTGGCTTGGAAGGTCGTGCCGGCGAAGAACGCGGCATTGACTTTGTCGGCGCTGAAACCGCCCATCGGGCCGCAATCCAAACCGAGCGCACGCGCTGCCAGAATGAAATAGCCGGCTTGCAGTGTGCTGCCGCGGAAGGCGTTTTCGTAAATCGCTTTCTCTTTACCGGCATACCAATTGCGGGCGTCGAGGTTGTTCGGAAACAGCTTCGGCAGCTGCTCATAGAACGCGTTATCCCAAGCCAATATCGCCGTCACCGGTGCGGCCATGGTTTTGTCGACATTGCCGGCCGACAGACAGGGCCGCAATTTTTCTTTGGCTTCGGCGGATTTGACGAAGACGATGCGCAGCGGGCAGGTATTGGCTGCAGTCGGACCCCATTTGACCAAGTCATACAACTGCTGCAACAGGGCATCATCGACCGGTTGATCGCGCCAGGCATTATGGGTGCGCGCATCAATAAACAATTGTTTCAGGGCAGCTTCGGACAGCACGGACATGACAACCTCATCAGGGCTGGATTTTTTCAGGGGTACTGCATCAGGGCGCGACAGTATACGGAAGCGGCCGCCGCGGCGGCCATTGCGCGATGCACGAACCGGTGTGGCAGCGACGACACTCAGTGCATGGTCGGCTGCAAGGAGTCGATCAGCAACTGGGCGTAGTTGGCGGCTTCGATGCCGCGATCGGTCAAATAACCACCATCGGTCTGACTGATCAGGCCTTTGCTATACAAGCGCTCGGCAGCCTGCTTCAGCTGCGGCTCGGCGTCGGTATGCAACTTCAGGCCGGCAAGGCGGGAATGACGAGGAAACTGCATCAGCAAGCGGATCTCCGCCAGCAATTCTTCTACCGACCCGGCTCCGGTCATGATGGATGTGTGTCCTTGAGAACGGTCGGAGCCAGTCTGACACCGTTGCCAGCACGCTGGCAACGGTTACGGTGAAGGCGAGGGTAACGAGCGGATCAGCGCCAGACGGCCTGATTTTTGTTCAGCTGCTCATCTTGCAGCAGCTGCTTGCGCCGATCGAACTGGTCACGCGACATCACTTCGGTGAACACATCGAGCAGCAGCGATTGCGCATCTTTCTCGCCGTACTTGGCGACGATATAGGTGCGGATTTCCTGCATCCAGTCAGGCCAATGGAAGCGGATACGACCGCCAACATCGTCGAATTCGAGTGGGTTGTTGAACATTTGTGCGTGACCGCCGCAGCGTTCACTGGCACGCATCACCACCTGCCAGACAAAGTCCTTGTCTTGTTCGGTGAGTTGGAGCGGCATCCCTTTTCTCCTGTGACCCCTGGGAAGGGGGCTCGACGGCGTGTTGACGCGCAGAACCGTGTTCGTACGCAGAACAACGGGGCGACGTAACCAAGCAGCCATGAAGCTGCAACAATTACGCCACCACCGTCCCAACACGCCTGCAAAACGGTGCACCGGCAGCGGGAAAACTGCCCGGTACTCCGCGTGTAGGCCGCCATTTTACTGGTCTTGGCGTTCCCGACTGGTCCGCCAAAGCCGATTCCCGGATAATACGCCGCCCTTGATGTCTGTGAGCTTTTCGCCATGGTTGTGGTCGCTGCATTGTATAAATTTGTGACACTGGCCCCATCGCCGGAGGCGACTGCGTCACTTTTGCATTGGCAAGAACAGCTGTACCAAGTCTGCCAAAGCCACGGCATTCGCGGCACCTTGCTGCTGGCGCACGAAGGCATCAATGGAACCGTTTCCGGTTCGCGCAGTGGAATCGATGGGCTGTTGGCTTGGCTGCGCAGCCATGTCGAATTTGCCGATCTGGAACACAAGGAATCGGCGGCGGAAAAGAATCCGTTCTTCCGGCTCAAGATCAAACTGAAGAAAGAAATCGTCACGATGGGTGTGCCGGGCGTCGATCCGAACAAAAAAGTCGGCACCTATGTCGAGCCGCAGGACTGGAACGATTTGATCGCTCGCGACGATGTCATCGTGCTCGACACCCGCAACGACTACGAGTACGCCATCGGCACGTTTGACAAGGCGCTGGATCCGAACACCCAAAGCTTCCGCGAGTTTCCGGACTGGGTGAAGCAAAATCTGGATCCGGCCAAGCACAAGAAAGTCGCGATGTTCTGCACCGGCGGCATTCGCTGCGAGAAAGCCAGTGCCTACATGCTGGCGCAGGGCTTTGAAGAAGTGTTTCATCTGAAAGGTGGCATTCTGAACTACATCGAGAAAGTGCCGGCCACCCAGAGCCGCTGGCGCGGCGATTGTTTTGTCTTCGATAACCGGGTTGCTGTCGATCACGGCCTGCAACCGGGTGACTATGCGTTCTGCCCGAGTTGCCGCGGCCCGGTTTCAGCGGCGGATCGGCTGTCTGACAAATACGAGCGCGATTTCTGCTGCCCGCGCTGCCACGACCGGCTGACCGACGAGCAGAAATTCCGCTTTGCCGAACGGCGCAAACAGTTGCAGCTGGCGCGGCAGCGCGGTGAACGGCATCTGGGGACCGGCACCGAGTCGGAGTGAGTTGATTTCTGCTCAAATAAAAACGGCGCCATCAGGCGCCGTTTTTTTACTGCGTGAATCTGACGGAATTACACCGCTTTGTTGCGCAAGCGGCTGTGACGCATGCCGTAACCGAAGTAAATCACCAAGCCAAGCAGCATCCAGTAGAACAGGTTCATCAAGGTGCCGGTCGGCAGCTTGTACATCAGATAGAAGCAGACCGCTGCGCCTACTGCCGGCAGGACCGGCACCCAAGGCGTGCGGAAGGGCCGATCTAATGTCGGCTGGGTTTGCCGCAGCCAAATCACGCCGATGCAGACCATGGCGAACGCCAGCAGCGTGCCGCCGGAAACCAGATCACCGAGAATATTCAGCGGGAAAATGCCGGCAATTGCAGCGGTCACGACGCCGGTAATGATGGTGTTGATATGCGGTGTTCGGTACTTCGGGTGAATGGCGGCGAACGATTTTGGCAGCAGGCCGTCGCGCGCCATCGAATAGAAAATCCGTGGTTGGGCGATCGACATCACCAGAATCACCGAGGTCAGGCCGGCCAGGGCGCCGATCTTGATCAGCGGTTTCAGCCAATCCAGTTCTTCACCGGTGCGGTCGATGGCCAGTGCGATCGGCGCATCCACACCGAGTTCCTTGTACGGCACGATGCCGGTCATCACCAGCGCCATGCCGATGTATAGCGTGGTGCAGATGACCAGCGAGATCATGATGCCGCGCGGCATGTCGCGCTGCGGATTCTTGGCTTCCTGCGCGGCGGTCGACACCGCCTCGAAGCCGATATAGGAGAAGAAAATCACGCTGGCACCGGTAGCGATGCCTGACAGACCAAACTGGCCGGTGTCGCTGATCGCTTCCGGAATGAACGGGGTCCAGTTGTCGGCGTTGATGTAGGCAATGCCGAACACGATGAACAGCACAATCACCGCAACTTTCAGCACGACGAAGAAATTGTTGACGCCAGCCGACTCGCGCATGCCGATGTAGGCAATGCCGGCGCAGATCATGGTGATGATCACCGCCGGCAAATTGATGATGGCGCCGGTAGCGAACAGCTCGCCGTTTTTCCAATCGAGCGGTGCTGATGACAACGCCGCTGGCAAGTGAACACCAATTTCACCGAGCATGCTGCTCAAGTAACCGGACCAGCTGACCGCGACGGTCGAGGTCGAGATCATGTATTCGAGCACCATGGTCCAGCCCATCATCCAGGCGACCAGCTCACCGACCGTCAGGTAGGCATAGGTGTAAGAGCTGCCGGCCGCCGGAATCATCGCGGCGAATTCGGCGTAGCAAAGACCGGCGAGGGCGCAGGCAAACGCCGCCAGAATGAAGCTGAGCACAATTGCCGGGCCGGCGTAATGGGCCGCGGCGGTGCCCGTGATGACGAAAATGCCGGCGCCGATCACCGCGCCGATGCCAAGCGACACCAGTGCGGTCAGGCTCAGGCTGCGCTTCAGGCCGTGGCCGGAATCGACCAGTTCGTTGGACAAGTCCTGCACGGACTTGGTCGCCCACAATTGCTTCATTGTTATGCCCTGTTGTGAAGAAGTCGCCGTGGCCGAAGGCCGAGCGGCGCTACGATTTCCATCGTGGCTGGTGGCGGTCGTCAGGGCTGGGCGCTGGACCCAGCCGGCGCGAGCGTGCCAGCCATACACGTATCCGCGACCGGGCGAACGGTCCGGAAAAGTGCCGGCGAAACTACCATAGCCGTCACCGAGTCACAAACCACAACGCGCCTGCGGCCTAGACTTCGCCAAGCTGGCGTTGGTCATGCCCGCCGACTGGCCTTGTATACGGCTACGTGTATAAGGCCACGCCGACCGCTGCCGTAGCTTGATTCGGAGGTCGAGATGCGAATGCAGGGAGTCCGCAACACGCTCAGCGCGCGCTGGCTCAGTGCGCTGCTGATGGCCGGTCTGCTCAGCGCCTGTGGCAACAACAATTCCAGTGACAGCGACAACCCGCCACCGCCACCACCGCCGCCCAGTGGGTTGGCGAGTCGGCCGGATAACAGCAGCTGTCTGGCGCCGGAGAGCGCCGGTTCGACCGGTATCCGTTGGCAGGCGGCGTTTGCCCAGTTGCCGTCGCTGTCCGGTTTGGTCGGCCTGCATCAGGCACCGGGTGACAGCAGTGTGTTCTATGCGGTGCGCAAATCCGGGCTGGTGCAGCGCTTTGCCAATCAGCCATCGGCCAACACCGTGACGACGGTGCTGGATCTGTCCGGTCGGGTCCGCGACAGCGGCGAGTCCGGTTTGCTCGGTTTTGCTTTTCATCCGCAGTACGCCAGCAATGGCCGGCTTTATGTGTACTACACCGGCGGAACGCCGCTGACCTCGTATCTTTCGCGCATCGTCCGCCGTGGCGATGGCTCCTTGAATGCCGCCGATGAAGACATTCTGCTTACAGTCGCGCAGCCGTATTCGAATCACAACGGTGGCCAGCTGGCGTTCGGTCCCGACGGTTTTCTGTATCTCGCGCTTGGTGATGGTGGCAGCGGCGGTGATCCGCACGGCCATGGCCAGAACACGCAGACATTGCTCGGCAAGATTCTGCGCCTCGATGTTAACCCGGCTAATGAAAACAGCGGCGCTGCGTATGCCATCCCGAGCGACAATCCGTTTGCCAATGGCGTCAATGGCCGGCCGGAAATTTACGCCTGGGGTTTGCGCAACCCGTGGCGGTTTTCGTTTGATCGCAGCAATGGTGAATTGTGGGCCGCTGACGTTGGCCAGAATGAATACGAAGAGATCAACAAAATCGAGCGTGGCGGCAATTACGGCTGGGCGGTGATGGAAGGCCTGCATTGCTTTGGCACCAGCAACTGCAATCAAACCGGATTGAAATTGCCGGTCTTTGAATACAACCACAACCAGGGCTGCTCGGTGACCGGCGGCTATGTCTATCGCGGCAATACGTTGGCGGCGTTGCAAGGCCGTTACATTTTTACCGATTACTGCAGCGCCAATGTCTGGTCGCTGATCCCGCAGGGCAATGGCAGCGTGCAAGCGGAAATGCTGACTTCACTATCCGGCAATCCGTCATCGTTTGCCGAGGATCACGCCGGTGAGTTGTACGCATTGATGCTGAGCGGCAGTGCCGGTGCCAACATCTACAAGATGCAGCCGGAAGGCACGACGCCCGGTACGGTAGCGACCCAACTGTCGCAAACCGGTTGTGTCAGTAGCGTCGCGCCGAGCCAGCCGGTTGAGGCGGCCATTCCTTACACCATCAACAGCCCGTTTTGGTCCGACGGCGCTGACAAGGAGCGCTTTGCCGCGATTCCCAATTCGAGCCAAATCAGTGTGCAAACAGATGGCGATTTCAGTTTTCCTGCCGGCACGGTGTTGATGAAGCATTTTCGCTTGGCCGGGCAGCTGATCGAAACCCGGCTGTTCATGCGCCATAGCGATGGCTGGCGAGGTTACAGCTACGAATGGCGCGCCGATCAAAGCGATGCGGACTTGCTCAGTGACAGCAAAGACAAACTGATCAACGGCCAGCTTTGGCATTACCCGTCGGCCAGCGAATGCCTGCAATGCCATACCCAGGCTGCCGGTTTTGTCCTTGGTATCGAAGCGGGTCAGCTCAATCGCAATCTGCTTTACAGTCGCACCGGGATCACGGCCAATCAGCTCGATACCTGGCAGCACATCGGCTGGTTCAGCAGCAATCTACCGACCAACATTCGCACGCTGCAGTACGCGGAACCCGGCGATACTACGGCGACCGTGACCGCGCGGGCACGCAGCTATCTGCACAGCAATTGCAGTCATTGCCATCGGCCGAATGCGGCGCCGGTCAGCATGGATTTGCGCCACGGCACCGCCTTCGTCGATACCCAGACCTGCAATGCCTTGCCGCAATCCGGTTCGCTCGGCATCACCGATGCCCGCGTGCTGGCGCCCGGCGATCCGGCGCGTTCGCTGTTGCACAATCGAATGAACCGGCGCGATGGCAATGCCATGCCGCCGCTGGCCTCAAGCGTGATCGATACGGCCGGTGCTACGTTGCTATCGGATTGGATTACCAGCCTGACTGGCTGCAACTAGCCGTCAGCGCAAAAACTGCCGGCTCGCACGGCCAACCATGGCCGCCGTGACCGGCAATCGCTACACTGGCAGGCATCTTCCGTTCGAGTTGCGGTCATGTCTGCCACTACACCAGCCACCACACCCAGCCAAGCCATCGATGTGCTGTATTTGCAGATGCGCAGCCGCGATGCGTTGCTCAGCAAACCCTGTCCGGATCCGGACAACCTGCAGATCATCGAAGCCAAAGAAGCGCTGCCGGAATTGAACCGTTTTTTGTATACCGCGGTCGGCGGCGATTGGTACTGGGTCGACCGCTTGCCGTGGACTTACGAGCAATGGTTGAGCGCCATCGGCGGGCCGAATCATCGGACGTTTGTTTGCTACAGCCGCGGCACGCCTGCCGGTTATTACGAGCTGCACAAGCACAGCGACAACACCGTCGAAATTGCCTATTTCGGTTTGATCGGCGCGTTCATGGGCCGCGGCATCGGTGGCTGGTTGCTGTCACGTTGCATCAGCGATGCCTGGGACTGGGGCGCGAACCGGGTTTGGGTACACACCTGCACGCTCGACCATCCGGCTGCACTGAGCAATTATCTGGCGCGCGGTTTGAAACAGTACGACAGCGAAATTGAACACCGGCAGTTGCCGTCGCAGCCACCGGGGCCGTGGCCGGGCGCGCAGCGGCCATTACAGCGCTGAGCGGTGTTGATGACTGCAGCGTCAGCGCTTAAACCAACACGACAACTCTGGCGCATTGCGCAGGCCGGTGATCTGGCCGCACTGCGTTTGCTTGAAGAACCGGGGCCGGCGTTGGCAGCAGGGCAGGTACGCGTCAGTGTGCGCGCGGTCGGTCTGAATTTCGCGGATATTTTTGCTCTGACCGGTTTGTATTCCGCGACGCCAACCGGCGCGTTCACGCCTGGTTTGGAATTTGCCGGTGTGGTCAGCGAAAGCCATGCGCCGCAATGGCAAGTCGGCCAACGCGTCATGGGCTGCATCCGCTTCGGTGCGTATGCCAGCGTGGTCGATGTCGCGCCGCATCAACTTGCGTTGCTGCCAGAGTCCTGGTCATTTGAACAGGGCGCGGCATGTCTGGTGCAGACCTTTACCGCCTGGTATGCGCTGCATGATCTAGGGGCGTTTGCACCGGGCCGTTTGACGCTGATTCATTCCGCCGCTGGCGGCGTCGGTTTGCAGGCGATGCGGATCTGCGCCGCACGTGGTGTGCCCGTGATTGGCACGGTCAGTGATGAGGCCAAGAAAAAATTTCTGCATCAGCAGGGTTTTGCCGAGGTGCTGGTGCGCGAGAACGATTTCGCAACGCAGCTGCAGCAGCAACTGAATGGTCGGCCGCTTTATCTGGTGCTCGATGCCATCGGTGGAGCGATCCAGCAGGCCTCGTTTGCCGCGTTGGCGCCGACCGGTCGCTTGGTGGTATTTGGTGCCGCCGAATATGCGCCGGGCAAGCGCCGGCCGAACTGGCTGAAAATGGCCATCAAATACCTGACCCGTCCGCGTTACGATGCGCTGGCGATGATCAGCGAGAACAAATCCGTGCTGGCGTTCAATCTGATCTGGTTGTGGCAACAACAGGGGTTGTTCCAGCAGCTGCTGACCGAGATTAACGCGCTGGCATTGCCACCGCCGCATGTCGGTCATGAATTTCTCTTCACCGAGGCGCCGTTGGCGTTGGAGTGCTTGCGTTCCGGCCGCTCGATTGGCAAGGTGGTGTTGCGCGTGCCGGACTAAGCCGGCGTTTTCGGATACAACAGCTCGTCATGATTCGCGTTCCGGTTCCACTCGACAAATGCTACAAGCTGCTCAACCACGGTCCGGTGACATTGGTCACCAGCGCCCACGGTGGTCAGCGCAATATCATGGCGGCATCCTGGGCCATGCCGCTGGATTTCTCGCCGCCCAAAGTGGTCGTGGTGATCGATGCCACAACCCATACCCGCCAATTGGTTGATGCCAGCGGTGAATTCGGTTTGCAGATCCCCTCGCGTGCCCTGGCCAAGCTGACCTTGCAAACCGGTTCGGAAACCGGTCGTGAGGTGGACAAGTTTCTCGCCCACGACATCGCGACATTTGCGGCTGAACGGATCGCAGCACCGATGGTCGAAGGCTGCCTCGGCTGGCTGGAATGCAAAGTTATTCCCGATGCCAGCCAGCGCTTTGATTTGTTTATTGCCGAAGTGCTGGCGGCCTATGCCGATCCGGAGGTGTACTCGGAAGGGCGTTGGCATTTTCCAGCCGATCCGCAGCGGCGTTCCGTGCATTACATGGCTGGCGGCCAATTCTTTGCGACCGGTGAGGCATTTCGGACTGATTGATGCGTTGCAGTGGGCCGCGTACCAAAATTCTCGCAGCAAGCTTCTTGCAACGAACAACTCGCAGCAAACCTTGATTAGCAGACAAACCAGGAGAACGGAATGAAACACTGGTGGCAGCGGTTATGTGCAGTACTGATTCTGGCATTGGGCGGCAGCAATCTGGTCGCCGCGGCCGATGTTGCCATACCGGAGCCGTTGAAGCCCTGGCGCGACTGGGCACTGCACGGCGAGGAGTTTCGTCGTTGTCCACTCAGCCACGGTCAGGATGGTGCTGACGCCGCCGATTTCGTCTGCGTTTGGTATGGCAGTCTGCAGATTGATGCGAGCAATAGCGGCGCCCGTTTCAGTGTGCCGGTCGATGTGCTCAGCGGTCGCGAAACGGTGGTCATGCTGCCGGGTTCCAGCGAGCTCTGGCCGCGCGAACTGAGTGATGGTTTCCGCAGTCTGCCGGTCATCGAACGCAACCAACAGCCAGCCGTGTTACTGCCGCCCGGCCGCACTGTCCTGCAAGGCCAGATCCGCTGGCGTCAATTGCCGGGCGCGCTGCCCTTGCCGAATGGTTTGGCGCTGGTGTCGCTGAGTTTGAATGGCAAACCGGTCGGCCAGGTGCAACGCGATGGCGATGCACTGATGCTGTCATCCGATGAAAAACGCGCCACCGTGCAAGACACGTTGCAACTGCGGGTGTATCAGCGCGTGCAGGACGGCATTCCGTTGTTGCTCGAAACCGTGTTGACCATCAATGCGACCGGCAGCGCCCGTGAAGTCGTGATCGGGCAACCGTTGCTGCCGGGTTTTGTCCCGACAGCGATGAGCAGCAAACTGGCCGCGCGCCTCGATGAACAAGGTCAGCTGCGCTTGCAGCTGCGTGCCGGCGAGTGGCAACTGCATCTGTACAGCCGCGCCGAAAGCCTGCCGGAAACGCTGACACTGCGAACGGATAACGGGCTGTGGCCGAGCGAAGAGATCTGGTCCTGGCAGAGTGGCGAGCGCCTGCGTGCCGCCAGTTTGGAAGGCGGTGTACCGATTGATCCGGTGCAGGCCGATGTGCCGAGTGACTGGCAGGAACTGCCGGCGCTGCGCGTACGCGCCGGCGAAAGCCTGCGCATCAGTGAGCGTAGCCGTGGCCGCCAAGTCACCGACAACGCGCTGCAATTGCAGCGGGATCTGTGGCTGCGCTTTGATGGCAGCGCCTACAGCTTCCGCGATCAGATCAGCGGCACGTTGCGTCGCGATTGGCGGCTGGATATGGCCACGCCCTATCAGCTACTCAATGTCTCCGAAAGCGGCAGTGCCTTGCCGGTCAGCAGTGGCGACAACGACAGTCTGCGCGGCGTCGAATTGCGCACCGGTTATCTGAATCTGAATGCCAGTGGCGAACTGGCGCCTGATGCCGCCCTGTCGGCGACCGGTTGGCAAACGCGCTTCGACAGCGCGCAGGTGAATCTGCATTTGCCGCCCGGTTACCGTTTGTTGGCCGCCACCGGCGTTGACGATGCGCCCGGCAGTTTTATCGAGCGCTGGAATCTGCTCGATACGTTCATTCTGGTGCTGACTGCCGTGTTGATTTTCAAACTCTACGGTGTGATCTGGTCATTGCTGGTGTTGGTGGCTTTTGCCTGGCTGTTCCATGAGCCGGAGATGCCGAACTGGCTGCTGCCGAATGCCGCGCTGGCACTGCTGGCCTGTCGCTATGCCAGCGGCAAATTGTTGACCTGGTTGCAACGTTATCGCTTGGTCAGTCTCGCAGCGCTGGTGCTGATCTTGATTCCATTTGCCGCCGGGCAGATCAGCGCACTGTTGCACCCGCAATTGGAGTCGCACGGCAGTGCTTATGGTTATGGTCATGCACCGGGTATCTATGATCAGGCGATGCCAGCTGCGGCCCCCGAACCGGTCATGCAAGAGTCAGCTATTGAGGTGCCGACTAAACCGCAGGCGAAGCGGGTGCCGATTGAGGAGGAGGCCGCCTTGATGGAGTTGAGGCGGCAAGAAGAGCAGCGGATCGAGGTGACTGGTTCCCGGATTAAACGCAGCGATTTGTATCAAACCTATGCCGACAACACGATCAGCCAATCCGGCAAAGGCATTCCGAATTGGCAGTGGCACAGCTATACGCTGTCCTGGTCTGGTCCGGTCGATCCAGAGCAAAACGTCACGTTGTGGTTGCTGCCGTATGCTGCGCGCGTGTTGGTGGTATTGCTGGCGCTGGCGATCTTTGCCGGCCTGTTCCTGCGCGTTGTCCGTGAACTGACAGGCGCGGCGCCGTTGACGCTGGCGAAGCAGCAGCTTGGTTTCTCAATGTGGTTGCTGCCGCTGTTGTTTGCCAGCGCGTTGCTGCCATCGCCATCGGCACAGGCGGAGATGCCGTCCGAGCAATTGCTTAATGAGCTGAAAACCCGCTTGACCACGCCACCCACATGCGCGCCGAGCTGTGCTGAACTGGCCAATGCCGACGTACGGGCCAGCCGCGAGCAGATCGAACTGACGTTGGATGTGCAAGCGCTGGAAGCGAGCGCGATTCCGGTGCCGGGACGTGCAGGCGAATGGCTGCCGACCAGTGTGTCGCGCGATGGCGAGCGCAGCGTCGCGCGTCAGCGCGGTAATGGTTTGCAAGTCTGGGTACCGGCCGGCAAACATCGTTTGGTGTTGACCGGCCCGGCGCCGGGCAGCGATCGCGTTTCGCTGGCGTTTGCGCTGAAGCCGCGTCGCATCACTGTGCAACTCGACGGTTGGGAAGCCAGCGGTCTGCAAGGTGATTTGTTGCCATCCGGTTCATTGGCACTGACTCGTGCCGCCAGTCAATCGCCGCAGGAACGGGCAACGGTGACTCAGCTCAGCGTGCCGCCATTTGTTCAGGTCGAGCGGGTGTTGAGTTTTGCTGACGAATGGCGGGTCGATACCACCGTTACGCGGATGGCACCGCGTATTGGCGCGTTCACTTTGCCTTTGCCGCTGCTCACTGGCGAGGCAGTGCAAGACGACAATCTGAAAGTCGAGAACGGCAGCGTGCAACTGACTTTTGCCGCCAATGACGCCAGTCTGCGCTTTAGCAGCACCTTGGCGCGCGCTGAACAACTCACCTTGCAAAGTCCGGACAAGGCGACGTATGTCGAAATCTGGCAACTGGCACCGGACAATCAATGGCGCGTGCGCACCGAAGGCACGCCACAGATCGCGAGCGAAGACGGTACGGATTGGTTGCAGACGTTTGCACCGCGGCCGGGCGAGACACTGACCGTCAATATCACTCGACCGGTGATCGTAACCGGCGCGACGGTGGCGATCGATCAGTTGCAGGTGCATCACGAACAAGGTCAACGCGGTGCCAATGGTTTTCTGCAGCTGAGCTACCGCGCCACCCAAGGTGGCGAGCAGGTGCTGAAATTGCCGGCGGCATTGGAAGTGCTGCGCATCGAGCTGGATGGGCGCGAACAAACGCTGCGCCCGCGTGAGGGCCTGCTGACCGTGCCGGTGTTGCCCGGCGAGCATCGGCTGATCATCAGTTATCGCGACAGTGCAGAAGTCAGCTGGCGTCAGGGCATACCAGCCATTGCGCTGGGTTTGCCGGCAGCGAATCTGAGCTACTCGGTGCAAATGCCGGACAACCGCTGGATTCTCTACACCAGCGGCCCGACGCTCGGACCCGCCGTGCTTTACTGGAGTGCGCTGCTGGTGTTCATCGCCTTGGCGTTTGCGTTGGCACGCAGTGGTCTGACTGCCGTGAACTTCCGCGACTGGTTACTGCTCGGTCTTGGCTTGTCGACCGTGTCGTGGTGGGTGCTGACGCTATTGGTTGTCTGGCTTATCGTACTGCGCTGGCGGGAAAAGCAGCAGGTGCAATCGAGTTCTGGTTGGTTCAACCTGCAGCAACTGGCGCTGCTGGCATTCAGTGGCATCGCGGTGTTGACACTGGTTGGTTCGGTACCGGCAGCCTTGCTGTCATCACCGGACATGATGCTGACCGGCAACGGTTCCTACGGCAATCAGCTGAACTGGTTTGCCGATTACAGCAATGATGTGTTGCCGGCCGTTCATGTGATCTCGGTGCCGATGTGGTTGTACAAAGGTGCGATGCTGCTGTGGGCGATCTGGCTCAGCTTTGCCTTGCTGCGCTGGATCAAGCATGCCTGGCAGGCGCTCAATGTCGGCGGTTTCTGGCACAGCAAACCGGGCAAGACGCGACTGGCAACCGGTGGCGAACCGGATGCCGCAGCAACACCCGCCGACAATGCGGACAAACCGACAGCGTCGTGATCGCGATTGCCGTCACCAACGTAAACAGAACGGGCCAGCAATGGCCCGTTCTGTTTTGGTGCCCGCTGATGTGGGCGCCAGTGGGGTGTTGGCAAGGCGCAGGCTGCGCAAAGGCGATCGAGCGTGTCCGTAACGACTCCGCTGCAACTGGTCTGGTTCAAACGCGATCTGCGCGTGCATGATCACGAGCCACTGGCGCGTGCGGCACGGCAGGGGCCGGTGCATTGTCTTTACGTCATCGAGCCGGTGCTGTTGCAAGCGCCGGACAGCAGCGCCCAGCACCTTGCGTTTGTGCTGGAAAGTCTGCGTGAGCTCGACCGCGATCTGCGTCAGCACGGTCTGTGGCTCGATGTGCAAGTCGGTGACGTGATTGACGTGCTCGCGACGCTGCGGGCTCGTCATGCCATTGCCACGCTGTGGAGTCATCAGGAAACCGGCAATGCGCTGAGCTTTGCCCGTGATCGATCGGTGGCCGCGTTTTGTCGCATGCATGGCATTGGCTGGCAGCAATGCCGCCAGCACGGTGTCGTGCGCTGTTTGCCGAACCGCGATAACTGGTCGCAGCGCTGGCTGGAACTGATGCAGCAACCGGTATTTCGTTTGCCGGCTGATGTGCAAGCGGCTTTTCCTGACGTGCAATCTTCGTTGCCGCTTTTGGCGCGTTTGCCCGTCAGCGGTGCGGACAAGCCGGCGCGACAACGCGGCGGTCGTCGTGCCGCCGAAAATATCCTCACCAGTTTCTGGCGCAGCCGGATGCTGCGTTATCGCAGCGGTTTGTCGAGTCCGCTGTCGGCCGCCAGCAGCTGTTCCCGGTTGTCACCGTATCTCGCCTATGGCGTGCTCAGCCTGCGCGCGGTGGTGCAGGGCACCTGGGCCTTGCAGGCCGAGCTGGCCGCTGATCCGCGTCCCGGCGCGGCCCATGCATTGCGGCAATTGCAAGCCTTCGAAGAGCGGCTGCACTGGCATTGCCATTTCATCCAGAAATTGGAAAGCGAATGGCAGATCGAGCAGCGGCCGGTGCACCAAGGCTTCATCGGTTTGCGGGAAGCGGCGTTTGATCCGCACCGTTTTGCCTGCTGGCAGCGCGGCGAAACCGGTTTGCCGCTGGTCGATGCCTGCATGCGCTATCTGGCGCACACCGGCTGGCTCAATTTCCGGATGCGGGCCATGCTGGTCAGTGTCGCGAGCTATCAGCTGTGGTTGCACTGGCCGCCTCTCGCTCAGCATCTTGCGCGTGAATTTCTCGATTACGAACCTGGCATTCATTACCCGCAAATCCAGATGCAGAGCGGCGTCAACGGTATCAATGTGATCCGGCTTTATGACCCGATCAAACAGGCGCGGGATCAGGACCCGCAGGCGCTGTTTGTCCGGCGTTGGCTGCCGGCATTGCGACAGGTGCCCGACAGCTATGTGTTCGAGCCGTGGCGAATGCCGGCCAACGTCCAGCAGCGCTGCGGCGTGCGTGTCGGTCGTGATATTCCACCGCCGGTTGTCGACCCGAAACAGAGCCTGCAGCTTGCCCGCGAGCGCATGTACGCCTGGCGCCGGCAGCTGAACGGCAGCAGCGAAACCGAGCGGGTGCTGCACCAGCATGGCAGTCGCTGGCGCCAACGTCGCGATCTCGACAGCTGGCGACAGTCCGAGCACAACGCGAACAGCAACCAGCTGTCGCTCGACGGTTTGTGAGCCAAGTTCATGCGCGGCGTTGCCAAGGCGAATCTGCCGGAAAAAATCTGCCCGGTCTGCCAGCGCCCGTTCCGCTGGCGCAAGCGCTGGGAAAAAAATTGGGATGCAGTCAAGTACTGCTCCGATGCCTGTCGCGGGCGTCGGCGCGGCATCTCCTCAACGGAAACATATGATGACGGCCATTCGTGAAGTTCGTTTGATCCTCGGTGATCAATTGCATGCCGGCCATTCCTGGTTTCGGGAACGGCGCGATGATGTGTTGTATGTCATGGCCGAGTTGCAACAGGAAAGCCATTACGTCAAACACCATGCCCAGAAACTGCTGGCTTTTTTTGCCAGTATGCGCGCGTTTGCCGAGGCGCTGCAGAAAGCCGGCCATCGTGTTCATTATGTACGCATTAGCGAACCGGCAAGCCGGCAATCATTTGTGCAATTGCTACGTGCGGTACTGGCCGAGCAGCAATGTCAGGCCGTGGCGTATCAGTTGCCGGACGAGTGGCGGCTGGATCAGGAACTGCGCACGCTCTCTGCAGAGTCCGGTTTGCAGGTGACGGTTTACGACAGCGAGCATTTCTACACCGAACGCGAAGCGGTCGCGCAGTTCTTCGGCAGCAAGCAGTACCGGATGGAGTATTTCTACCGGCAGCTGCGCCAGCGTCATCAGGTTCTGGTCAGCAAGACCGGCGAGCCGGTGGGCGGTCAGTGGAACTATGATGCCGACAACCGCGAACGCTGGGATGGCGAGCCGGCGATTCCGGTCGAGCCGTGGCGCAAACAGGATCTGTCGGCGCTGTGGCAGGAGATTGTCGATGCCGGTGTGCCGTATTTCGGTGAGCCCAGGGCCGACGCGTTTTTCTGGCCGACCACGCGCCGGATGGCGCAGGCCGATTTGCGCAGCTTTGTCTCTAATCGGTTGCCGTGGTTTGGTCGTTTTCAGGATGCCTTGGCGGACAACGAAAACTGGCTGTTTCACTCGCGGCTATCGTTTGCGCTCAATGCCAAACTGATCACGCCGCAAGAGGTTGTTGATGCGGCCGTCGCGGCCTATCACGATGAACCAGATCGTTATCCGCTGGCTGCGGTCGAGGGTTTCGTCCGGCAGATCCTCGGCTGGCGTGAATACGTGCGCGGCGTCTATTGGGCCAAGATGCCGACGTATCGGCAGCAGAATGCGTTGCAGCATCGGCGGCCGCTGCCGTGGTGGTACTGGACCGGCGAGACCAAGATGCGCTGTTTGCAGCAGGCCATTCGCGGCTCACTGCAAAACGCTTACGCCCACCATATTCAGCGCTTGATGATCACCGGCAATTTTGCCTTGCTCGCCGGTTGCGATCCGGACGAGGTCGATGCCTGGTACCTCGGCATTTACATCGATGCGCTGGAATGGGTCGAGCTGCCGAATACGCGCGGCATGAGTCAGTTCGCCGATGGTGGTTTGCTTGGCTCGAAGCCGTATGTGTCGGGTGGAGCTTACATTCACCGCATGGGCAATCACTGCGCACAGTGCCATTACAAGGTCAAGGACAAAACCGGCGAGCGCGCCTGTCCGTTCAACAGCCTGTATTGGCATTTCATTGATCGCCATGCCGAGCGCTGGCTGAAGAACCAGCG
>CAMLNB010000058.1 GCA_946481205.1 uncultured Kangiella sp.
CTGATATCGATGCCGATCAATTTCGCCGCTTCGTTCCAGCGCTGTTCGAGCGGGACATCGAAAATGATCCGAGCGTCGGCTTCAACGGTCAGCCAGGCGTTGTCGAGCAATTCCTGTTCGAGCTGGCCAGCACCCCAACCGGCGTAACCGAGCGCGATGTAGGCATCATCGGGCCCCATGCCTTGCGCCATCGCCTGCAGCACATCTTTCGACGTGGTCAGGCTGGCGGCATCGCTGACCGGCCAGGTGCTCAGCCAGACCGAACCGGGTCGATGAATGACAAAACCGCGATCGGTTTGCACCGGGCCGCCAATCAACACTGGCGATTCGATATCGCGGGTGCTGATCGGCAATGACAAATGACCATACAACTCACCAACCGAGACATCGGATGGCCGGTTGATCACGATGCCCATTGCACCATCGACATTGTGTTCACAAAGCCAGGTGACGCTGCGGGAGAAATTCGGATCATTCAGCGAGGGCATGGCGATCAGAAAATGATTGGCCAGCGTGCCGGTGGCGGCATCGCTGGCAAACTTCTTACTGGCGGGACTCATTGTGCGGTGAAGCCATTGCCCGGCTCGAAGCGCCAGAGCCGGATGATTTGCAGAATGTCGGTGTTCTTGCGCATCTCGGCCGGCAGCGGCGAGAACGGCGCGGCGAGACGGACAATGCGGATCGCAGCGTCATCCAGCACGCGCTGACCGGAAGAATCGAGAATGCGTATGTCGCGAATGGTGCCGTCGGCATTGATATCGACCCGCAGCACCAGCTCGCCGAACAGCGAACGCCGGCGCGCTTCGTCCGGATAATTCAGGTTGCCGATGCGTTCGATTTTGCGCCGCCAAGCATCGAGGTAAGCCGCGTCCTGCGCTTGCGCCGTGCTGGGCGCGATGATGCGACGCTTCGGTTCGCGAGCTTCCAATTCTTGTTGCGCGGCGAGTTCAGCGGTCAGCGAGGCGATTTGCAGGCTGCGTTCGATCATCGATGCGGTGTCGAGTGATTGCTCGGCTGGTTTCACTTCAGCACTGGCGTCGTGCGCGGCTTGTTGCGTTGGACTTTTGGTGGCGGTCAGCGCGCGCTGCTTGGCCGTTTGCGGCACCGGGCCGCCTTGCATCGGTTCGCTGGTCGGGCGCGGATCGGGCGCCGGCATCTGCGCTTGGCTGGAGGTGCGTGGCGGTTTCGAGGTTTTGCTGAGGCCGCCGCCTTCCTGATTGGCCTGGGCCAGAAAATCCGGCCGTTCCGGTTTTTTCTCGTTGTAGCTGGAGGCCAGGATCACGTCGAGCGTGATCGGTTTTTTCGGGTTCAGCAATTCCGGCGCGACAAAACCGATGCCGAACAGCACCAGCGCGTGCACGGCCGCTGCCAGAAAAATCGAAAATGCCATCCGGTCACCGACACCAGGTTGCGGAGTTTCGGAAACGGACAGGGCAGCAGTGGACATGGTTGGCTACTTTCTCGGCAAATGACCGCAACAAGCAAACGCTTATTCAACAACCCGCCATTTTGCGCGTTCGGCGGCGTCGGCCTCAAGGCGAACCGCCAGCGCTTCGGTGACTTCGATCACGCCCTCGGCATTGACCACCAGCGCCAGCGGGGTGGCGAGCTGGTCGGCATAGCGACGCCAGTCGGCCCCGGCAATCAATAGCACCTTGCTGGCGACCTGCAATTGCTCGCCGTCGTGGCCGAGCACGGTGGCCGCCAGATTGCCTTCGGCCGGGTTGCCGGTGCGCGGGTCGAGGATATGGTGGGCGCTGCCGCCGTCTTCCGTAGCGTGCCGGCGGGCATAGGTGCCGGAGCTGAACGCCAGTTCGCCGTCCTGCAGCGTCACGGCCGCCAGCGGCGGCGCGTCGTTCTGACTCAGGATGCCGATTTTCCACGGCCGTTCGCCAAGCTGGCCGAGCACGCCGATATCGCCACCGAGGTTGATCATGGCGCTGTCGATGTCATGGCCGCGCAAATCAGCCAGCAGCGCGTTCAGGGCGTAGCCTTTGGCGATGCCGCCCAAATCCAGCTGCAAGTCCGGGTGCGTGCTGCGCAGCTGATTGCCCTCGGCAAACTCCAGTGCTGCCATCGTCGGCAGCCGGGCCGGCTCGACCGCGCCCGGGCGGGGGCTGGTTTGACTGGGATCGGCTTGCTGAAAGCCCCAATCCGCCAAGCGGCGCCCGAGGCCGGGGTTGAACAGGCCATCACTTTGCAGGGCAAACTGCTGGCTTCGTCGCAGCAGGCCAGCCAGATCGGCGCTGGCCGCTACGCTGTGACCGGCGGCCAGTTGCGCATTGAGCCGGGTCAGTTCGGAGGGCTGCCAGGCGTGCCAGCGCCGGTGCCAGTCGCCGAGTTTGCTGTCGAACCGGGCAAAGGTTTCCTGCGCCTGCGCTTCGCTGACATTGGCCAGCTTGATCTCGACCACGGTGCCGAAATGCTGCAGCTGGGTCTGGTACAAAGGCGTCTGTTGCAGCGGCGTCGGTTCGCAGCCGAAGAGTGCGAGCAGGCCGGTGGCCAGCGCGAAGCGACAAGTCATCCCGAGCATTTGGCCTCCGTGCCGATTCGCCGGCTGCGTTCAATCCAACGCCAAACCAGCCAGAAACTCGCCGGCGAGATCGCGGCCAGTGGCAGCGGCGATTTCGCGCAGGCAGGTCGGGCTAGTGACGTTGACCTCGGTCAGATAGTCGCCGATCACATCCAAACCAACAAAGATCAGACCTTTTTCCAGCAATTTTGGCGCAACTTGTGCGGCGATCCAGTGATCGCGCTCGGTCAGCGGCTGAACCACGCCGCGACCACCGGCGGCGAGGTTGCCACGCGCTTCGCCGGCGGCCGGGATTCGGGCCAGGCAGTGGTCGACCGGTTTGCCGTGCAAGAGCAGGATGCGCTTGTCGCCGGCGCTGATTTCCGGAATGAAACGCTGCGCCATGATGGTCTGCTGGCCGCGCTGGGTCAGGGTTTCCAGGATTGAACCGGTGTTCATGTCGCCCTGATCGATGCGGAAGATGCCGCTGCCGCCCATGCCGTCGAGCGGCTTGACCACGATCTGGCCGTGTTCGGCCAGAAACCGCCGGATCAGGCCCATGTCGCGGCTGACCAGGGTCGGCGGCGTGCACTGCGGGAACCAGGCGGCGAACAGCTTTTCATTGGCATCGCGGATGCTGCCCGGCCGGTTGACCACCTTGAGGCCATCGGCCTCGGCCAGCTCCAGCAGATAGGTGCTGTACAGGTATTCCTGATCGAACGGCGGGTCCTTGCGCATCAGCAGCACGTCCAGGCTGTCGGCCAGCGGCGCTTCGACCGGCTCGCCCAGCGTGAACCAACCGGCTGGGTCGTCCTTGACCGTCAGCGGCCGGCAGCGGCCGTGGACCCGGTTTTGCTGCAGAAACAGGTCGGACTGCTCCAAGTAGTACAAGGACCAACCACGGGCCTGCGCTGCGAGCAACAAGGCAAACGACGTGTCCTTCTTGATATTTATCTGATGGATCGGGTCCATCACCACACCGATACGCCGGGACATGACTAGACTTTCCTGGACAGGGTTGGCCCGATTGTAACGACAAGCCGGTCTTAACGGTTGTCTGAACTTTATTCGCTAACTCCTTCACTGACCGACCAAATCCGGCTTGGCCGGACCAGGAGCGTATGATAAAAAGCAGGGTAGGGGGCCTGTCTGCGCCCTGACCTGTTTTTACCCTAGCAGCCTGCCAGGCGGAGAACCGACGGCGATGGAAGTAGATTTCAGCGGCCTCAAGGCCATGATTATCGATGACAGCAAAACCATCCGGCGCACAGCCGAGACGCTGTTGAAAAAAGTGGGCTGCGAAGTGATCACCGCGGTCGATGGCTTTGATGCGTTGGCCAAAATCGCCGACCACCGGCCCGACATCATTTTTGTCGACATCATGATGCCGCGGCTCGACGGTTACCAAACCTGCTCGCTGATCAAACGCAACCGCACGTTCAAAGAAACGCCGGTGATCATGCTCAGCTCGAAAGACGGTCTGTTCGACAAAGCGAAGGGCCGTATCGTCGGTTCCGATCAGTACCTGACCAAACCATTTTCGCGCGACGAGTTGCTCGGTGCCATTCAGCGCCACGTCGTGGACGCACGCGCGACACATTGAGTTTTTTAAACGGTTCATTCGGCATTGCATAAAGACCGCTGCCATTGGCGGCAAAGTTTTCAAGGGGAAGTTCCATGGCACAAATACTGATCGTCGACGACTCGCCGACTGAAACCCATCTGCTGCGCGAGATGCTGGAAAAGAACGGCCACAGCGTCATCACCGCAGAAAACGGCGCGCTCGGCGTCAAGGTGTGCAAAGAAAAGAAACCGGCCCTGGTGCTGATGGACGTGGTCATGCCGGAGCTGAACGGCTTCCAGGCAACTCGCCAGCTCAGCAAGGATCCGGAAACCGCGCACATTCCGATCATCATCGTCACCACCAAGGATCAGGAAACCGACCGGCTCTGGGGCTTGAAGCAGGGCGCGCGCGATTACCTGACCAAACCGGTCTCGGAAAAAGCCCTGATGACCACGCTCAAATCCCTGCTTGGACAAGGCTGATGAGCACTGCCGTCGATCCCTATCTGGTTCTGGCCGATCTTGACGTTCGCTGTCGTCAGGGTGGTGCGGGCAACGCACCGCGTATGGACGAACAGGGCGACGGCTGGAGTGGTGTCGCCTTCATTCTGAATGGCGTCCGCATGGTCGCGCCGCTCGGTGAAGTGACCGAAATTCTGCACATGCCGCAAGTGACCAAGGTACCCGGCGCCCGGGCCTGGTTGCGCGGTGTCGCCAACGTCCGCGGCTCGCTGGTGCCGATTGCCGATTTGCCGATGTTCTTCGGCCGCCGGCAAGGCATTGTCAGCAAGCGTCAGCGCGTACTCGTTGTCAACCAGGATCAGCATCAGATCGGCATCATCGTCGACGATGTGCTGGGCCTGCAGCACTTCACCCCGGAACAGCGCCAGGATGCGCCCGGTGATCTCGATGAAACCCTGCGGCCGTTTGTGCTGGGGGCGTTCAGCCGGGAAGAAAATCTGTGGCCGGTATTCAGCCCGCAAGCGCTGTCCCGGCACAGCAGCTTCAAACAAGTAGCACTATAAAGTTTTAGTTTTGAGTTGCGCTCTGAGGGTGGGTCTTCAAGCGTTGTAACCAACACCAACAAGCAGTCGGGAACAGAGACATGAATGCGCCATTAAAAGGGCCTTTGGGCACAGAGCAAAGCAGCGGCCTTGGCGGCCTTGCGATCGCGCTCTTTGTCGTGTTTGCGTTGGGTGCGTTGAACGCGTTTTGGGGCGTTCGTGAAGGTGGCTTCGACGTAGCCCGGGTGCAACGCGCCGAAGAGCTGCGGGTGTTGTCACAGCAGCTGGCGAAAAACTCGTCGGAAGCCGCGCGTGGTAACGAAGCCGCGTTTACCCAGCTCGAGCAGGTGCGTAACCAGTTCGACGGCCTGTTCAATCAGTTGGTGGCAGGTGACTCGCGCAGCGGGCTGCCGCCGGCCGCGGCAGAAATTCAGCGTGGTGAAATCGCCCAGACCAAACAGCTCTGGGAAGAAGTCAAAACCAATACCGACACCATTCTGAAAGCCAAAGACACCGTGTTGGATCTGCACGGCGTTGCCGCCGATTTGGCGCAGAACGTTCCGCAGCTGCAATTCGAATACGAAAAAGTCACCGACATCCTGGTCGAAAACAACGCTCCGCAAGATCAGGTTCGACTCGGTACCCGCCAGATTTGGTACGCCGAACGTATAGTCCGCTCGATTCAGAAAGTGCTGGCCGGTGGCGATGACGCTCCGCTCGCGGCGGAAAACTTCGGCCACGACGTCGACCTGTTCGGTCAGACCCTGAACGGTATGCTCGACGGCGACGTCGTCATGGGCGTGCGTCAGGTGACCAACCGCGAAGCCCGCGAAGCACTGAACGAAATCAGCACGATGTTCACCGGCGTCAAGGACAACGTGTCCTACATCATTCAATCGACCGGCGAGCTGTTCAAGGTGCACGAAGCCTCGAACAAGATGTTCGCGCAAACCACTCAGCTGCTGGAGCTGTCGCGTAACCTGTCGAACGCGTTCCGGGAATCGTCCGGTAACCCGTTGCGTCTGGGCAGCCCCTACATCTCGGCGGCGTTCGGTGTGCTGGTGCTTATCTTCCTGTTCGCCATGTACTTCTCGCAGCGCGCTGCCGAAAAACGCCGGTTCGCATTCGCCGAAGAACAGCGTGAGCAAGAGAAGCAACAGAACGAACGTAACCAACAGGCGATTATCCGACTGCTGGACGAAATGGGCGACTTGGCAGACGGTGACCTGACCGTTAACGCCACCGTTACCGAAGACTTCACCGGCGCCATCGCCGACTCCATGAACTTCGCTATCGACCAGCTGCGTACGCTGGTATCGACGGTGCAGAACGCGGTGTCGCGCGTGTCGAACGCCACCGACGAAACCCGTCAGGTCGCAACCGAACTGGCGCAGGCCTCGCGCAACCAGGCGCAGGAAATTACCGGCGCTTCGGCCGCTATTAACGAAATGGCGGTGTCAATCGAGCAAGTGTCGGCCAACGCGGCCGAATCGGCCCAGGTGGCGGAACGGTCAGTGCAAATCGCGAAGAACGGCGCCGAGGTCGTGCGCAATACCATTCGCGGCATGGACACGATTCGTGAGCAGATTCAGGAAACCTCGAAGCGGATTAAGCGTCTGGGTGAATCGTCACAGGAAATCGGTGACATCGTGTCGCTGATTAACGACATCGCCGACCAAACCAACATTCTGGCGTTGAACGCGGCGATTCAGGCGGCGATGGCCGGTGAATCGGGCCGCGGCTTCGCGGTCGTTGCCGACGAAGTGCAGCGACTGGCAGAACGTTCCTCGAACGCGACCAAGCGAATCGAGGCACTGGTGAAAACCATTCAGACCGACACCAACGAAGCGGTTATCTCGATGGAGAGCTCGACTTCAGAAGTGGTGCGCGGGGCCAAGCTGGCCCAGGACGCCGGTGTTGCGCTGGAAGAAATCGAGCGCGTGTCCGCCGACTTGGCCGAATTGATTCAGACCATTTCGAACGCAGCGCGGCAACAGGCGGCTTCGGCCGGCCATGTTTCGAACACGATGCATGTCATTCAGGAAATCACCAACCAGACGCTGCACGGTACCCAAGTGACCGCGCAACAGATCGGCAAGCTGGTCGAACTGGCGGATGAACTGAAAGGCTCGGTCGCAGGCTTCAAGCTGCCTGGTCGGTAATCGGTGTTGGATCAGGCGGTGTCGGCTATTCCGGCAACGGCGGTCTCAGGAACCATGGCCATGGGCGAAGCGGTGTTGCGTCAGGCGCCCGAAATGGGCGCGGCAGAGTTTGCACGCTGGCAGAAACTGATTGAGGTGCGTACCGGCATTCATTTGCCCGAGCATCGCAAACCGTTTCTGATGCTGGCGTTGTCGTCGCGCATGCGCGAAATGGGCGTTGAGGATTACAACGACTATTTCGTCAGTCTGCGTGATGGCAAACAGGCCGCGTTCGAGTGGGCCTGTCTGGTTGATCTGCTGACCGTGCATGAAACCCGGTTCTTCCGGCATCCGGAATCATTCGAGCTGGTGCGCAGCTATGTCCGCAACCAGCTGCAACAAGGCAATGGCCAGAAGCGTGGCATCCAGGCTTGGAGCGTCGGTTGTTCGACCGGCGAAGAGGTCTACAGTATTGCCCTGGCGCTGCACGAATTGCAGGATGAAACCGGACCGTTCTATTTCGGCGTCACCGGCACCGACATCAGTTACCCCGCACTGGCCAGCGCACGGGAAGGTATCTATCACCTGCGCCGGCTGATTGGTCTTAGCGATGAGCAACGTGAGCGGCATTTTCAGGCCGTGGGCGATGACTACTACCAGGTGATGCCGGCGGTGCGCCAGCGCACCTGCTTCGTCCAGGGCAACGTCCACGATCTGCGCCATGCGCCGAACCAGTTGTTCGACATTATTTATTGCCAGAACCTGCTGATTTATTTCCAACCCGAACGGCGCCGCGATTTGTTGAACCAGTTGGTGGAACATTTGCAGCCCGGTGGCATGTTGGTGTTGGCTCCCGGTGAGGTGATCCGTTGGCATCACCCGGCGTTGACCCGGATTCAAAACAAGCAGTGTCTGGCATTCAGCCATCGCGGTAACAACCCGCAAGCGGAGTAGGCATGGCCGATAATTACGATCAGCTCGCCCTCAAATGGGTGCGCGAAGAAGTCAATAAAACGCTCGACCAGGCGCGTCAGGCGCTGGAAGCGTATGCCGAGAATGCCGAAGACAGCACCCAGATCCGGTTCTGTGGCAGTGCCCTGCACCAGGTGCGCGGTACGCTGCAAATGCTCGAGTTCTACGGCGCCGCGCTGTTTGCCGAAGAAATGGAGTACTTGGCCGAAGCGATCGCCGAAGGCAAGGTGAAAAACCCGCCGCGGGCGCAGGAAGTGCTGATGGGCACCATCCTGCAGCTGCCGACCTATCTGGAACGCGTGCAAGCCGGCCAGCGTGATTTGCCGGTCGTGTTGCTGCCGCTGCTCAATGATCTGCGCTCTTCGCGTGGCGAAACCCTGCTCAGCGAAAGCTCGATCTTCACCCCGACTTTGCACGGCGTGCAGACACCGGTGCGGCAAGCACTGGCTGATCAACCGCGCAACAGCGACGAATACAAAGAGTTCGCGAAGAAGCTGCGCCACCATTATCAGCGCGGTTTGCTTGGCGTACTGCGCAACCAGGACGTCAAAGACAGCCTGCTGCGCTTGTACAAGGTGGTTGAGCGGCTGGAATACGGTTGCACCAACACGCCGATGGCGACGCTGTGGTGGATCGCCGGTGGCTTTATAGAATCGATTGTCGAGAACGAGGTGTACAAGAACGCCTCGGTGCACGCGCTGCTCGGTCAGATCGACAAGCATCTGAAACAACTCGGCGAAGAAGGCAGCTTGCTGTTGAACAACGAGCCGCCGGCCGAGCTGCTGAAAAACCTGCTGTATTACGTGGCCTGCGCGCAGCGCGAAACCGAGCGTATCAAAGAGCTGCAACAGGCCTATGATTTGCGCACGGCGTTGCCAACCGCCACCGATCTGGAAGCCGAACGTCAGCGCATGACCGGCTCCGATGCCGGTGCCATCCGCACCGTGCTGCAAGCGCTCAATGAAGATCTCGCCGGCGTCAAAGACGGCCTCGATCTATTTGTTCGCAGCAAGACCCGCAGCCCGCAGGATTTGCTCAATCTGTTGCCGACCTTGCGCCAGATCGCCGACACACTCGGCATGCTCGGCCTTGGTGTGCCGCGTGATTCGGTGCGCCAGCAAGTCAACGCATTGCAGAAACTCGCCGACTCCGGTCAGGCACCAACCGATGCCCACGTCATGGACATCGCCGGTGCGCTGCTGTTTGTTGAAGCGAACCTGACCTCGGTTGCTGCCAATGCCGCGGCGATGGCTGCGGAAGATGCCGATTCGCATGCACCGGTCGAAGCGGGCAAAGACGAAGAGATCGCCGCCGAAGCGCAGTTCGACGCTGCTCGCGATGTGCTGATCAACGAATGCCGCGGCAACCTGCAGAAGTGCAAAGACAGCATCATCGATTTCATGGCTTCGAGCTGGGATCACCGTCTGCTCGAAGGCGTGCCGAATCTGCTGGTCGAAGTGCAAGGTGGTTTGGGCATCATCGGTTTGCCGGATGCGGCGCAGATGGTCAACACCTGCCAGCGTTTCCTGGCGACGCGTGTGCTCGGCTCGCAAGGCGTGCCGAATGCCAACGTGCTCGATGCGCTCGCCGATGTGCTGACTTCGGTCGAATACTTCCTCGAATCGCTGCAAGAAGCCGGTGGCCAAGGCCTCGAATCGGTGCTCGCTGCAGCGCGCGACGCGACGGCGATTATCGACGCCGAACTGGCCCAAGCGCTGCGTCCGGTTGCTGCGCCAAGCCCGGCACCAAGCGTCAGCCCGGTTGCTGTCGCGCCCGCTCCGGCGCCGGCGCCAGCACCCGCGCCGACCCCGGCACCGTCGTTTGCCGCGACCGACAGCGACATGATCGATCAGGAAGTGATCGAGATCTTCATCGAAGAAGCCGGCGAGCAACTTGCCACCATCAACGAACTGATGCCGGTCTGGATTGGCGACGAAGAAAACCGCGACGCGCTGATCACCATCCGCCGTGCTTTCCATACGTTGAAAGGTTCCGGTCGTTTGGTCGGTGCCAAGCTGCTGGGCGAAATGGCCTGGTCGATCGAGAACATGCTCAATCGCGTGCTCGATAACACCATTCCGGTTACCCGCGAAGTCCAGGCCGTGGTGCAGGAAGCTGCGCAAGTTGTCATTCCGTCGCTGCGCGAAGGTTTCACACTGCAAAGCGAACCGAAGATCCGGCCGGAAGCCTTGATGGCGCGTGCCGATGCCCTTTCACGCGGTGAAACTGCAGCGCCGGCGCCGGTGGTTGCCGCGCCGGTCGCACCGCCGGTGGCGGTGGCACCGAGCGAGCCTTCGCATGACGAAATCATCGCCGAGCCGATGCCGGTCGATGTGCCGGCTGCGGTCGAGGAAATCACCGCCGAATTGCCGATCAGTGCCGAACCCGACCTGCTCGCACCGGCACTGGCCGAGCCGCCATTGTTCGTCGAAGAGCCGGTCGCTAGCGAACCTGCATTCGTCGAGCCGGCATTGCTCGATACCGAGTTCCAGTTGGATACCGAGTTGGCAATCGACGCCACGCCGGTTGTTGACAGCAGCCAGGCGCCAGCAGCTGCCGAACACGAATTCGGCGAGCTCAGCGACACCATCGAGTTCACCGATGTCGCCGCGCCAAGCTTCGACGAACCGCTGCCAGTGCTCAGTCTCGATGAGCCAAGCGCCACGGATTTGACCGAGCTGACCGAACTCGCTGCAGGCGAATTCGAACCGATGCTGAACGAGCCGGCCGCGGTCGAGCTTGCCGAGACGGCCTTGCCGGTCGCCAGCGTTGAAGACGAGCAAGACAATACGCTGTTCGATATTTTCGCCGGCGAGGCCGGTGGTCATCTCGACGCCATTGATCGTTATCTGGCCGATGTCGCTCTGTCGCCGTTCTCACCGAAAGTCAGCGATGAACTGATCCGCGCGCTGCACACGCTGAAAGGCAGCGCCCGGATGGCGCAGCTCGACACCATCGCCGCCGTGATCACGCCGCTGGAAAAACAAGCGCGCGAATTCCAGAACCGCGATGCCAATGTCCCGAGTGAGTTTTTGGCGCTGCTGATCGATGCCAAATCAGCATTGGCCGAAACCCTGCCGGCACTGCAAACCGGTCAATTGCCGGACGCGGTGCCGCTGCTGTCACTGGCGGCACGTGCCGAAGCGTTGGCGCTGGCCGAACCGACTGCCGCGGTCGCTGCCAACGAGCGTGATCCGGAATTGCTGACGTTGTTCCTCAGCGAAGCAATGGATCTGGTTTCCGATGCCGATCTGGCGCTGAACGGCTGGCAACAACAGCCGCAGGATCAACAAGCCAGCAGCAATCTGATCGAGTTGATGGCGGCCCTGCAACACGCTGCCGAAACCGCGCGCTTGCCGCAGTTGGCGCAACTCGCCAATGAAATTGGCGCGCTGTATCAACGCGCTGGTGCGTTCAGTACGCGTGATGCGGCGTTCTTCCAACTGGCCCACCGCGGCCACAGCGCCTTGTTCGATCAGCTGGATCGCATCGCGGCCGATCAAAGCGTACAACTGTCGGTGGATCTGGTCGCCGCGTTGCAGCACTGGCCCGGCATGGTGGCGACGCCGGTTGTTCACGTCACCGAAGGCTTCACACTGCGCGAAACGCTGCCAGACATCACGGCCGATGCCGAAGCGCCGGTGCATTTCGGTGAATTCGCGTCGAATGACGATGTCGCAGCGATGACGCCGGAACCGGAGCTGACGCCTGCGGCCACGCTTGTCGAGCCGACGTTTACGGCGCCGGCAATGGAAACGCCAACCGCAGCGATACCTGGCGCGTTCGACGACGAGCCGATGTACGCCGGCGCCGAAACCTTCACCCCGGGCCAAAGCCTGCCGGTCTACGACGAGACCGATCAGCCGCAACCGGTCCGGATGGAAGCCGACGGCGAAGAAATTCTGCAGATCTTCCTCGAAGAAGCCGACGAGATCCTCGACAGCATCGACGAGACCCTGGGCGCATGGTCGAGCAATCCGGATGACATCAGCGCGGTCGCCGTGCTGCAGCGTCACCTACACACGCTCAAAGGCGGTGCCCGTTTGTCCGACTTGAAAGAACTCGGCGACTTGTCGCACGAACTGGAAAACCTGTTCGAAGCGATCACCGATGGTCGCGTGCAAAGTTCGCCGGTGTTTATCCGCGTTGCCCAAGAAGCGCGCGATCGCTTTGCCGCGCTGGTCAATGAAGTGCGCAGCGACAACACCCAGACCCGGCCCAGCGCGTTCTGGCGCCGGCTGCAAGCGGCCATCGCCGGTCAGGATCCGTACTCGGGTGCGGCGCTGGCCGCGGCGAGTGCGGCGGCACCGGTGGCGCCGATCCGGCCTGCTGCCGATGTCACGGTTGTCGAAAGTGCACCGGCGCCGGCAGTCAGCGAACCGGCGCGAGTGTTGCCGTTCCCGACCAAGGACAAACCGGCGGCCGAGCCGGCACGTCCAGCCGCGCAACAAGGCGAGTTCGTGCGCGTGCAAGCCAATGCGCTGGAATCGCTGGTCAACCTCGCTGGTGAAACCTCGATTTTCCGCGGTCGTCTGGAACAGCAGTTTGTTGTGCTGCGGCAGAACTTGCACGAAATGGAGCAGACCGTTGCCCGTTTGCGCGAACAGCTGCGGGTCATGGAAATCGAAAACGAAGCGCAGATCCAGCACCGCCGCGAAGCGGTCGGGCAGGAATACGAAGAGTTCGATCCGCTCGAGTTCGACCGCTACACGCGGCAACAGGAACAGACGCGTCTGCTGTCGGAATCCGCCGGCGACTTGTTGAACCTGAAAGAAGCGCTCGACAACCTGGCGTCCGATTCGGAAACGCTGCTGTTGCAACAGGGCCGGGTCAACTCGGAACTGCAAGACGGCCTGATGCGGACCCGAATGGTGCCGTTCTCGTCGGTCGTGCCGCGACTGAAGCGGATGGTGCGCCAGATCGGTGAAGAACTCGGCAAGGGCGTTGAGATCGCGATTCACGCCGACGGTGAAATGGATCGCACCGTGTTGGAGCGGATGGTTGCGCCGCTCGAACACATGATCCGTAACGCGATTGACCACGGTATCGAGCGGCCGGAAAAACGCTTGGCTGCCGGCAAATCAACCACCGGCCGAATCAAGATCCGACTGCTGCGCGAAGGCGGCGAAGTCGTCGTTGAAATCGCCGACGACGGCGCCGGCATCAATCTGGCAGCGGTCAAGCGCAAAGCGATCGAGCGTGGCCTGATCACCGAGCAATCGCAGCTGACCGATCACGAATTGATGCTGCTGATCCTGGAAGCCGGTTTCTCGACTGCCGAACAAGTGACGCAGATCTCCGGTCGCGGTGTCGGTATGGACGTCGTTGCCTCGGAAATCAAAGAGCTTGGCGGCCGCATCGACATCGATTCGGAGCATGGCAAAGGTTCGCGCTTCACCGTGCGCTTGCCGTTCACCGTGTCGGTCAACCAGGCGCTGATGGTGCAGGTTGGCGACGACATCTACTCGATTCCGCTGGCCAACATCGAAGGTATCGTCCGGGTCTCGCCGTATGAGTTGCAGACCTATTACGGTGATGAAGCTGTGCGTTACGAATACGCCGGTCAACCGTATCGGATGCGTTATCTCGGCACGCTGATCGATCACAACCGCCAACCGCGTTTCGAAGGCGTGTTCAAGCCGGTGCCGGTGCTGCTGCTGCACGGTTCCGAACAGCCAGTCGCGCTGCAGGTTGACGAACTGCTCGGCTCGCGCGAAGTGGTCGTGAAATCGGTTGGCTCGCTGCTGTCGACCATCTCCGGTCTGTCCGGTGCCACCATTCTGGGTGACGGTCGGGTCGTGTTGATTCTGGATCTGCCGGCGCTGCTGCGCCGCGCCGATGCGATTCAAGCCGCCGACGAAGTGGTCGAAGTCGAAACCGAGCTGCAACCGCTGGCACTGGTGGTCGACGACTCGATTACCGTCCGCAAAGTGACCGCGCGTCTGCTCGAGCGGCACAACTACCGCGTACTCACCGCCAAAGACGGCGTCGATGCGGTCAACGTGCTGCACGATCACAAGCCGGACATCATGCTGCTCGACGTGGAAATGCCGCGCATGGACGGCTTCGAACTGGCCGGTATCGTTCGCCACGATGACCGCCTGAAAGACGTGCCGATCATCATGATTACCTCGCGTACCGGTGAGAAGCACCGCGCCCGTGCCGAGGAAATTGGCGTCAACCGTTACCTGGGCAAACCGTTCAACGAAGTCGAATTGCTGAACACAATGGCGCAGTTGCTCGGTCGTTCATGATGTACGAGCCAGGATGAGTTTGCCGTCGTGAGAAGCAAGGCACTGAGAATCGGGCTGATTGGCAGCGGCGATGAAAGCAGCAGCAAACTGCTGCGCTTGCTGACCGAACAGGACATGCAGGTGGTGCATGTCCTGTTGCCCGGTGAATTGACCGACGCACATATTGCCGCCAGTGATCTCGATGTCTGGCTGCTCGATCTCGATGACAGCCATTGGCATGATCAACTCGATGAGCTGATGGATCGCTCATCGGTGCCGATCTTTTTCAACGAGCACCAATCGATTGAAGGCCAGCAGCACCTGGACTACTGGTGCCGCAACCTGATCGGCCGGATGTTTGAGTTGGTGGCCGACGCGCCGGGTCTGCCGAGTACCGCCAGCACCGCTGCGCCAGCACGCACGCAAGACAATCTCAATCTGCCGTTCGCCGCCAAAACCGAAAGTCGGCCTTCCGATGATCTGACACCGGTACCGACTTCGCTCGATCCGGAATTGCTGCAGGAAATCGAAGAGCTCGAGCAGCTGCTGCATACCCAGCCGAGCGGTTCCGATGCCAAACTGGATCTCGACGATCTCGGCAGCCTGCCGATCCCGGCGGCACAAGAAGAACTGAGCATCGCACCGCCGGCCGCGGCAAAACCTGCAGCCGTGCCGCCCGTGGCGAAAGCGGCGCCGACGCCTGCAGCGTCGACCGAAAAACCGGCCGTGCCGCCACCGGCAGCAGTGCCAATGACCACGGCGGCAACGCCGAGCAGTGCTGCGCCTGCCCCCGTCGTGGATCCGAATGATCCGGTCGCCGCGGCGAAAGCGCGCGCTGCGAAAATCCAGCAACAGCAAGCTGCGCTACGTGCGGCCAACCCGACCGCTAACGAGACCGAGCGCATGCCGGCCGTTGAGCAGAAAGCCGCGCCAGCAACCGAGCAAAAAACTCAACCGAAAACAGAACAGAAAGCGCCAGCCGCTGCAGCTACAACAGTAACTGCCACCGCAACCAGCGCGAAACCGGCACCAACACCGCCAGTAAGCGCTGCAGCGCCGGCGTCGAAACCGTCAGCGGCGGCACCGGCAACGCCGGCCGCACCAACGCCCGCTGCCGCAGTACCACCGACAACTGCCGCGACGCCGAGCAAGCCCATCGCATCGCCTGCGCCAGCCACGGTTTCCGAGCCAAGCAAGCCTGCACCGAGTCCGGCTGGCGCGCCGCCGATCAGTACCGCAGCGCCGGCCAAGCCCGCAGCAGCATCCGTGCCGACCACGGCGACAAGTGCGGCACCAGCTGTGCCGGCAGTCAGCAGCACCGTCCCAGCCGCTGCCGCGCCGGTTGCGAGCAAACCGGCGCCGAGTGAAACCGCCGCGGTGCCGCCAGCCACGACGGTGGCACCAACGCCGGTAGCCACAAACACCGTACCGCCGGCAGAAAAACTCGATTGGCCAAGTTTCCCCGCGCCCACACCAACCGTTGCCAGCAACGAAGAAGCCGGCACCGATTTCGCGCCCATGCAACCGCAACCCGCCCCGGGGCCGATGCGTGAATCGGCACGGCCATCGCCGGTATCGCTGGTGCGCAATACGCCAACGCCGCCCGCCAAGGTTTCGAGCCCGAGCACTCCGACTGCCGATCTCGGTGCCAGCAGCGAGCCATACAGCGCGCCAGTGCCGACCCTGACCAGCAGCCATGACAGCGAGCTGGAGTTTGAAGCGGTGCCGGTGCTTGATGCAGAAACCGGCGACGACCATCCGGAACTGGATGTGCCGATGCTGGAAGCGGTGGCCATTGCCAGCGAATTTGAAGCGGTACCGGATCTGGCGCCAGCACTGCCTTGCGATCTCTGGGTGCTCGGTGCGTCGCTTGGTGGTCCTGCCGCGCTGAAGCGCTTCTTCACCGCGCTCAATCAACCGCTGCCGATTTGTTTTCTGCTGGCTCAGCATATCGACGCGCATTTCCTGCCGGTGCTCGGCAAGATTCTTGAGCAGGCCAATCCGTTCTATCCGGTTCAGGTCTTGGTGCGCCCCGGTTTGATCGAACCGGGTACGCTGCTGCTGGCGCCGATCGAAAAACGCCTGCGTTTTCTCGAAGCCGGCCAGATTGTGCTCGGTGCCAAAACCTGGACGCCGCCGTATTCACCGTGCATCGACGATGTGCTCAAAGATGTTGCCGTGTCCTATCCGGGTCAGGTGCACAGTATCGTGTTCAGCGGCATGGGCGAAGACGGGGTCAACGGCGCCCGCGCCATCGCCAACTGCCGCGGTGAAGTGTGGGTACAGGACAGTGAAAGCTGCGCCAGCAGCGTGATGCCGGATGCGATCAGCAAAGCCGGTCTGGCGCGTTACCGCGCTACTCCAGAAAGTTTGGCGGCGCGCCTGATGGCGCGTTATAACTCGACCGTCGGCAGCCAGAGTCTGGCCTGACGCCCACAGTGACGCGTCGCGTCCGAGGTAAATCATGGAAACCCGTCAAAACGAAATTTATTCGCTGCTGATGCCAGCCGCCGGCGACAGCGTCTTGCTGCCAAACATTGCGGTGGCAGAAGTGGTGCCGTACTTCGGTAACGTCGACAAGCCGCTGGCCGGCGCGCCGCATTGGCTGCTCGGTTATCTGCAATGGCGTGGCCGTCACGTGCCGCTGATGGCAATGGAAGCGATTGCCGGTGGTGAGCTGCCGCAACTGACTCGCTTGTCGCGTCTGGCGATTCTCAACACTGCCAACGGCAGCGCCGATGTGCCGCATGTGGCGATCGTCGTGGGTGGCATTCCGCGCCTGACCCGCGTGATGCCAGGCCTGCTGCAACCGGTCGAAGGCGGTGGTCCGGTCACCAAGGCACGCGCCTTCATGGCCGGCCAGACGATTCAAATCCCGGATCTCGACAAGCTTGAAGAGATGGCGCGCGAAACGCTGGTTTACCGTCCGGAAAAGATGAGCT
>CAMLNB010000059.1 GCA_946481205.1 uncultured Kangiella sp.
CGGGTAATGCGACGGAACATCTCGCGGGTGGCGTAGATCAGCGCATCGACAGTCGGCGCTTCGGTGGCGACGTGGCCGGCGCCGCGGACGATCAGCAATTCGCTGTCGGGCCATTTGGCTTGCACAGCCCAGGCGTTGGCGAGCGGGCTGACCATGTCGTAGCGGCCGTGCACGAGAATGCCGGGGATGCCGACCAGTGCCGACATCCGTTCGAGCACTTGATCCGGTTGCAGGAAATAATTGTGCTTGGCGTAGTGGCAAGCGATGCGGGCGACTGATAGCGCGCGGTGAATGTCGTGATATTGATCGCGCAGGTGATTGTTCTCATACAGCGTGCGGATGCGGGCGGCGTAGGCGCCCCAGTTGCGCGCAGCAGCGAGTCGAGCGATCTCGTCTTCTCCGGTCAGCCGACGGTAATAACCGCTGATGGGATCGCTGCGTTCGGCTTCGGGCAGGTAGCGCAGGAATTGTGCCCAAGCATCGGGAAATATCTGCGCCGCACCGCCGCCAAAATACCAGTGCCGATCTTGTTCACGGGCGAGGAACACGCCGCGCAATAACAAGCCGAGCACGCGCTCGGGATGTTGTTGCGCGTAGAGCAATGCCAAGGTCGCACCAAACGAGCCACCGAACAGCACCCAGCGATCCACTTGCAGCGCTTCGCGCACTTTTTCCAGATCGTGAATCAGCTTGTCGGTGCTGTTGTGATCGAGGCTGGCGTGCGGTGTCGAGCGGCCGGCGCCGCGTTGGTCAACGAGAATGATGCGGTAGTGACGCGGATCGAAGAAGCGGCGTTGGCTGCCTTGGCAACCGGCACCGGGGCCGCCATGCAGCACCAGCACCGGCAGGCCGGTGGGTTCGCCGCATTGTTCGATGTAGAGCACATGGCCGTCGCCAACCGGCAGGCGGCGTTCATCGTAAGGCCGTATGTCTGGAAACAATTCCAACATCGTCAGGCTCCGACCGGAAAGTGGCCGCAGGCGTTATCCATGCCAGGGTGCGGTCGCTACCGTAGCGCGCGGCTGTTGCCGGTCTTTGACATCGAGAAGACCTGACAACGGGCTTGGCGCCGCAAGAGCCGGCATTGTCGCACAGTCACTGCGTCCGGCCGAGTCTGACGAGTCGGTGGGATCAGGTTTGATCCGGATCCTGCTGGCGCGCGCGTCGCCAGATGAACACCGCCAGGCCAATCGGAATCAACAGCAGAATGATCAGGCCGATCAGGCTGAACAAGCCAACGTCGGTAGCCAACAGTTCGTGCAACAGGACAGACATGACAGCCACTCCTCGCGATGGGAATGGCGGTCAGTATCGGAACGCTGTGCCGGGCCGGTATTGACCCGGAGCAAAGTGTGGTCTTAATTGCCGCGGCGCGCCAGTGCGCTCGGGGCTGCAGTCGTATCGGAAGGCGCTTGCTCGCCTCGCCTGCGTAACGAGGGGCAGCTTGCAAGGCCTGCGTTGCCGCGCTCAGGGTTGCGGCGGCGGGTTCTGCTCGACCACCGTTTCACCATCCTTGCGGACGATAACCACGCCCTCCGGCAAAGGCTTGTCTTCCAGACCTTTGACCTTGCGCACGGTGCTGTAGGCAACCTGCGCGCACTCCGGGCCACCGCCGTCGGCGACACAGAGATCGTATTCCTTGGTCAGCTCCTGCAGCACGGTGGTTTGTTCCGGTGGCGGCACGGCACCGAACAGCATGCCGATGATATTGACTGGCGTTTTGATGGCTTCCTTGGCGGTGCAGCCGGCAAGGACGAAGGCAATCGACAACAGAATCAGGCGCATGAATATCCCCAGGTAAGCCTTCATTCAACGATGATGGTGATTTTTTCCGACAGCACCGCCGGCTGGTGCGGGATATGCAGCTTGTCGCCGAGCAGCAATTGCAAGCTGTGTTTGCCGGGGCTCAGCGTCAATGTGGTCTCGGTTTGGCCGCCACCGAAATGTTTGATCTGCTCGGTGGCCGGCAGCGGCTGATCCAGCGCTGGCAAGGTCGCCAAATCGATCAGCAGATGATGATGACCGGTATTGGCCTGATCGATGCCGGCCGGCGCAACGCCCATATTTTTCAGCCCAAACCGGACTGTCACCGGACCTTTGATGCGTTCGCCATCTTGCGGCGAAATGAAATACACCGCGGCATTGGCCGGTGCGGCGGTGCGCGGCAGTTCGGCGGCAATACAGGTGGCCTGAACAAGACCCGCACTAAGACTGATCAGCAATAAAGCGGTCGCGCATTTCATGCCAGCCTCCTTGTTGTTGTTGAGTCGACAGCGAATCGACAGGGCGTTCACTGCGATGGCGCTACTCTGCCAAGCAAAGCCGCCAGCGCAAGTGTGCTCCGACTCGGCCGGTCCGTGCCGGTTCCCGTTGTTGCCAAATTGTCGGCCGCTTTGTTGCCAATAGCAAACCGCCGCCGGACCTTGCGGTGCGGCGGCGGTTTGTTTTGAGCCGGAGCGACGATGGCGTGATCGTTCTGCCATCAGTCCTTGGCGGCGCGGTCAGCGCGCTTGCGCTCGTGCTCCTGCAAGAACTTCTTGCGGATACGGATCGCTTTCGGCGTCACTTCAACCAGCTCGTCGTCCTGGATGAATTCCAGCGCCTGCTCCAGCGAGTACTTGATCGGCGGGGTCAGGATCAGTTTTTCATCGGCGCCGGCCGAACGGATGTTGGTCAGCTGCTTGCCTTTCTGGACGTTGACGACCAGATCGGAATCGCGCGAGTGAATGCCGACAATCATGCCTTCATACACTTCGGTGCCGTGCTCGACGAACAAGCGACCGCGCTCCTGCAGGTTGAACAACGAATACGCCACCGCCTTGCCCATCTCGTTGGCGATCATCACGCCGTTGACGCGTGCTGCGATGCTGCCGGCCGCAGCCGGGCCGTAGTGGCTGAACGAATGGTAAATCAGGCCGGTGCCGCGAGTAGCGGTCATGAATTCGGTCTGGAAGCCGATCAGACCACGGGCCGGGATCACGTAATCCAGACGAACGCGACCTTTGCCATCCGGCACCATGTTTTCCATCATGCCGGAGCGCTCGCCGAGCTTCTCCATGACGGTGCCCTGGTGCTCTTCTTCGACGTCGACGGTCAGCGTTTCATAGGGTTCGTGGCGGACGCCATCGACCATTTTGAAAATGACTTCCGGACGTGACACGCCGAGTTCATAACCTTCGCGGCGCATGGTTTCGATCAAAATGCCGAGGTGCAATTCACCACGACCGGAGACGCGGAACTTGTCCGGATCATCGGTTTCTTCAACGCGCAGTGCAACGTTGTGCACCAGCTCGCGTTGCAGGCGATCACCGATCTGACGCGAGGTGACGAACTTGCCATCGCGACCGGCGAACGGCGAGTTGTTGACCTGGAAGGTCATGGTCACGGTCGGCTCGTCAACGGCCAGCGGCGGCAGCGCTTCAACGGTGTCTTGCGCGCAAATGGTGTCGGAGATTTGCGGGGTTTCGATACCGGTGATCGCGATGATGTCGCCGGCAGTCGCTTCTTCGACTTCGGTACGCTCAAGGCCCATGTAGCCGAGCACCTGACCGATTTTCGCGTTGTAGGTTTTGCCTTCACGGCTCACCACAGTGACCTGCTGGTTACGCTTGATAGTGCCGCGAGTGACGCGGCCGATGGCGATGGCGCCGACATACGACGAATAATCCAGCTGCGACACCTGCATCTGCAGCGGGCCATCGATGTTGACTTTCGGCGGAGCGACATGGCGAGTAATGGCATCGAACAGCGGGCTCATGTCGCCGTCGCGCACTTCCGCTTCGAGGCCGGCGTAACCGCCGAGCGCCGAGCAGTACACCACTGGGAAATCGAGTTGTTCGTCATTCGCGCCCAAGCGGTCGAACAGATCGAACACCTGATCAATGACCCAGTGCGGACGTGCACCCGGACGGTCAACCTTGTTGACGACCACAATCGGCTTCAAGCCATGCTTGAACGCTTTCTGGGTGACGAAACGGGTTTGCGGCATCGGGCCGTCGACGGCATCGACCACCAGCAGCACGGAGTCGACCATCGACAGGATGCGCTCCACTTCGCCGCCGAAATCGGCGTGCCCGGGGGTATCGACGATGTTGATGCGGAAGTCTTTCCAGCGAATCGCGGTGTTCTTGGCCAGAATGGTAATGCCGCGTTCTTTTTCCAGCGGGTTCGAGTCCATGACGCGCTCGGTCGGCGCAGCGCGGTCGCCCAAGGTGCCGGACTGTTGCAGCAGTTTGTCGACCAAAGTGGTTTTGCCATGATCGACGTGGGCGATGATGGCGATATTGCGAAGCTTCTCAAGCACGGTAAGGACTCAAAACAGGGCTGGCCCGGGTGGCGGGATTGCCATCCAGGCACTGGACCAGAAAAAAAGGGGCTGTATTCTAGCGTGCCCGACCGCTGGTCACTATCTGTTCAAGAAAAGAAAAAGCCGTTCATGGACTTCCTTTCCGCCCTTTTCAGTGCCTTTGCCCTGGTTTTCCTCGCCGAACTGGGTGACAAGACCCAAATTGCCTGCATGACACTGGCCACCCGCTACCCCGCCCGCAAGGTCCTGCTCGGCGTTTCGCTGGCCTTTGTCGTGCTCAGCATCATTGCGGTGACGATCGGCAAGCTGCTGACCCAGCTGGTGCCCTCGTACCTGCTGTCATTGGTCGTCGCCGGGCTGTTTTTCTGGTTTGCCTGGCAGTCGTTGCAGGCCGAGCAAGATGACGAGGAAGCAGCCGGCAATGGCCAGAAGGGCGCCGTGATGGCGGCGTTCAGCATGATTTTCTTTGCCGAACTCGGCGACAAGACCCAGCTGGCGACAGCCGGTTTGGCGACCGAACTGGCAGTAGTGGCTGTTGCCATTGGCGCCTGTCTGGCGCTGATCAGCAGCGCGGCGTTGGCGATTTGGCTCGGCAAGGCGATGCGCAGCAAGCTGTCACCGACGCTGATCGCCCGCGGTGCTGCCGTCCTGTTTGCGCTGTTTGGTGTGTTCGCGTTGTGGCGAGCGGCGACGGCGTGGTTGCAGTTATAGGACGTATGTTGAAGCGCGTTAGCGCGATTGCTGTTTCGCGGCCTGTTCAAGGTAAGGTTCGTCGCCAGCAACGATCACCCGGTTACGGCCACTGCGTTTGGCTTGGTACAGCGCCTGATCGGCATCCTGCAATAAATCTTTCACGCCCATGCGGCCTTCGAGGCTGATGCTCAGGCCGATGCTGACCGTGATCGCAACCGGCCCTTGCGCGGTTTGCACCGGCACTTCGGCCAGCGTTTGCCGAAACCGATCGGCAACGGCGATGGCGCCCTCGCGGTGAATGCCGGTCAGCAGTGCACAGAATTCTTCACCGCCGAGGCGGGCGCTGGCATCGCTGGCACGCAAATGGTTTTTCAGCCGGCGCGCCATTTCCTGCAACACGATATCGCCAATATCGTGGCCATGGCGGTCATTAATCTGTTTGAAATGATCGATATCGATCACCATCAGCGCAATGGGGTTGCGATCGAGTGCGGCGCGACGTAACTGCCAGTCAGCGTGATCCAGAAAACCGCGGCGGTTCAGCAGGCCGGTGAGCGGATCTGTCATTGCTGCCTGATGCCAGTTCAGGCTTTCTTGCTCCAGTTCATCGCGGACGCTGACCACAAAACTGCCGATGCGATTCAGTACCATATCAATCAAGGCGCAGTTGGCCGCATGTGCCAACAGAATCACCAAGGTTTCGCCCACTTGTTGTCGCAATGGCAAGCGCAGAAAGCCCGAGTGCGTAATGCTGCCGTTATATTCCCCGGCTGCCAGCAGCAAAAACATCAGCCCAGCAAAACCGGCATAGATCCAGAACTCACGTCGGTCGGTGACCAGTCCGGCCAACACCATAATCGGTGCCATAAACAGGATGACCGAGTCATCGTTTCCTTCGCCCAGTATCGCCAGCACACCGATCAGCACCAGCATGACACCGAGCAACAGTGACCGGGCCAGTTTCAGCTTGCCGCGTCGGCGCAACCATTCGCCCAAGGTGATGATTGCGAATCCGATCAGCAGCGCGAGCACGGTTCTGGTGCTGAACAAGAAAACCGCGGTCAGCAAACCGATGGCCAGCAGAATCAAGCAGAGCTGAAACACCTGCTGTAGCAATTGATCGCGGTGGTGGGGGTCGAGGCGTAGCCGTTTTTCGGTCATGGCCAGCGGGCGCGCAAGCGGACGTTACGCAAGCGTAGCGCAGCAATGGCGCTGGCGCCCGGTTTGCCGGCGTGAAAGGGGTTTATCAAGCAGCAACACCTCGCCGCAGTGACGAGGCGTTGCTGCAGTGCATCTGCGCGGGCCGGCGGCCGTCACTTAACCGTGATAGGCCGCTTCAATCGGGCCGCGAAAGACCCGATAACTCCAGTAGGTATAACCGAGGATCATCGGCAGCAGCAGCAAGACGCCAATCAGCATGAAGCGCAACGAGCCCGGTGCCGCTGCGGCCTGCCAGAGATCGAGCCGACCCGGCACCAGCCACGGAAACAGCGAGATCAGCAGGCCGACAAAACCCAGACAGAACACGGCAACCGTGGCAAAGAACGGGGTCTTGCGCTGGCCATGGCGCAGGCCGCGATCAATGCGCCAGAGCAACCAGCCGGTCGCCAGTGGAATCGGCAGCAGCGCAAACATCAGCGGCAGGCTGAACCAGCGCGCGGCGATCTCGGCATGCAGCAGCGGTGTCCACAGGCTAATCAGACAGAGAAACAGCGCCATGCCGATCAAGGTGCGTCGACCGGCTTTGGCGGCCCATTGGCGCAGTGGCGAATCACCGCGCCAATGCAACCAGGTCAGGCCAAGCAGACCGTAACCTGCCATCAGCCCGAATGCGCAGAACAGACTGAAAATGCTGACGCGGATGCTGCCGTCAGTCGGCAAGTTGCCATCGATTACCGCCGCCAACATCAGTCCTTGCGCGAACGCGGCCAACGCTGAACCGCTGGCGAAGGCGATATCCCAGGCTTGCCGACCGCGTTGGGTCTTGAACCGGAATTCAAACGCGACGCCGCGAAAAATCAAACCGAGCAGCATCAGCATGACCGGCACATACAGCGCCGGCAACAGCGTGGCAAACGCCAGCGGAAACGCCGCCAGCAGCAGCACCCCACCGAGCACCAGCCAGGTTTCGTTGCCATCCCAGACCGGTGCGATCGAGTGAATCATTTGATCGCGCAAACCGGCATCGCGCTGCCACGGCAGCATGATGCCGATGCCGAGATCAAAACCGTCCATCACCGTGTACATCAACACGGCAAAACCCAGCAGCAAATACGCAATCAGTGGCCAATCCATGATTCAGCCCTCGCCGTTCAGTTTGGGGTCGACATCCAGGACAACGGCAGTCGAGCGCGGCAACACCGGTTGCAAGGCATGACCTGCCATCGGTGCCAAACCCGCTCGCACCACCCGACTGATGTAGAACAGGAACAGCGCGAACAAGACGCCGTAAACGACAACAAACAACAACAACGATTCGGCAATGCGTTCAGCCGGTAGCGGACTGGCGCCATCAACGGTGCGCAGCAAGCCATAGACCAGCCACGGTTGCCGGCCGACTTCGGCGACCCACCAACCAGCGACCGTCGCGACAAATCCGGTTGGAATCAGCCACGGCAACAAGCGTAACCACCAACTGTCTTGCAACACCCGACCGCGCAGCGCACGCCAACTGCCCCAGGCGGCGAACAGCAGCATCAACACACCGCAACCGACCATCACCCGGAACGACCAGAACACCAGCGCGACATTCGGCCGTTCATTGGCCGGCACCGATTTCAGGCCAACGATCTCGCCATCCGGATCATGAGTGACGATCCAACTGGCCAATTTTGGAATGCCGAATTCATAGTGATTGGTTTCCGCTTGCCGATCCGGAATGGCGAACAACAACAAGGGCGCGCCGCGCTCGGTTTCCCAAACGCCTTCCATCGCCGCCAGTTTGATCGGCTGATCGCGTTTGACTTGCAGACCATGCAGATCGCCCAGAAACACTTGCAGCGGTGCGGTGATCACGGCCACCAGCAGCGCCATTTTGATCGCGGTGCCGGCACCGTGTTGCTGATTGCTCCGGTCATTGCGCCATTGCCAAGCCGACACGCCCAGCACCACGAAAGCGCTGGTCAGGAAGCTCGCGACCACCATATGGCTCAGTCGATACGGAAAACTCGGATTGAAAATCACCGCCCACCAATCGGTGACGACAAAGCGGCCATCAATCAATTCCGTGCCAGCCGGTGTTTGCATCCAGCTGTTGGCAGCGAGGATCCAGAACGCCGACATCAGCGTGCCGACCGCGACCATTACCGTCGAGAAAAAATGCAGCCATGGCGGCACCCGGCTCTGGCCGAACAGCATCACGCCGAGAAAACCGGCTTCGAGGAAAAACGCCGACAGCACTTCGTAGCTCATCAGCGGCCCGATGACATTGCCGGTGATGGCCGAGAACGGGCCGAAGTTGGTGCCGAACTCGTAACTGAGCACAACGCCACTGACCACGCCCATGCCGAAATTGAGCGCAAAAATCTTGCTCCAGAAACGGTACAGCGTCAGCAGCTGCGGTTTGCGCTCGCGCAGCCAGCGCGCTTCGAGCGCGACCAGAAACCAGGCAAGACCAATCGTCAGTGTCGGGAACAGGATGTGATACGACAGCGTAAACGCCATCTGCAGGCGGGATAGCAGGACTGCGTCCATGAGGTGGACTCCGCGTCAGGGGGCAACAAAGCGTTTTGCTTTGCCGCCGGTTGCCCGGTGCGTTTTGCGCCGGATCAACGCGGACTCCAATTTTACGCCTCAACGACTTGCCTTAAGTCAAAACCGGCTGCGGCAAATTGTCGCAGGCAGGCAATACCGACCGGCTATTCTGATCAATAAAAAAAGGGCCTTGCGGCCCTTTTTTGGTACAGCGTGTTTCGGTCTTAGCGACGGCGACGAGCCGCAGCAAAGCCCAGCAGGCCGAGGCCCATGACGAACAGCGCGCCCGGCTCGGAAACCGGGGTGATCACGGTGCCGTTACGGACTTGCCAGAGGAAGTGGCCGGCATCGTTGATGTTGCTGGCGTTTTCCAGATCGAGAATGCCGGCTTGGTTGCCCGATTGCGGCAGTTCGTAGTAGTTGACGCCGTTGCCGTTGGTGTAACCGGCGCGAGCGACCACACCACCGAGGCCGCCGGTGCCTTGCGAGGCATCACCGGTGGTCCAGTCGATCGACTCGTAGAAGAACTCGATGTCGAAATCGCCATCACCGCCGACAGCGGTCAGCACCATTTGGAAGGCATTAACCGGCGAGCCGTGCTGGTTGTAGTAGCCAACGTCATCCCAGGTGATGGTCATGCTGTTGGTCAGGCTGTTGAAATCCCACCACAGCAGGTTGCTGCCGGTCGAGTTGCCGCCGGCGCTCGGGGCGACGGTGCCAGCGCGGGTATCAACGTCGGCGAAGAACACGGCAATCATCGGATTGCTGGTGTTGCCGGTGATCGCGCTCGGGGTGTAGGTGCTGAGCGGCGAGCTGAAAGTGATGTTGCCGTTGTTGTTGATGTAGAAACCGTTGTAGGTCGTGCCGAAGAAATTCAGGCCGCCAGCGAAAATGCTGGTCACGTCGATGAAGCCGGTGCTGCCGTCGTCATTGCGGGCCAGCGACTGCTCACCGAAGCCAGCCGAACCGCCGAGGCCGTTCACCAGCGGGGCCGCGTTGACGTTGGCGGCCAAACCCAGAGCGGCCACCAGAGCGAGGCCTGCTTTACGAATAGTCATGAAAATGTCCTTATCACCAGCGATGGGGAAACACCCAAGATGGGCGGGCCGGTAATAGCAATTGATGGGCCATCCAGATGGCGGATAAAAAGTTATTAAAATCAGATTGTTAGAAACTGGTTAAACCATAGCCGTAAGCTTTCCTGACACATCTGTACAAATTCTGAACAATTGGCTGTCATTGCCACTGGTTCTGGCAAGCCGCTTTCCCTACAATGCCCGCCCATTTTTTAACCAGCGGTTTCCCTCGGCATGACCCAACGCAAAGCCGTTGCCCTGATCTCGGGCGGCCTCGACTCGATGCTGGCCACCCGGACCATCCAGAACCAGGGCATCCACGTCGAAGGCATCAACTTCTTCACCGGCTTCTGTGTCGAAGGCCATACCCATGCCATCCGCAAGTCGCACGCCAGCAAACCCAAGCGCAACAACGCGCTGTGGGTGGCGGAACAACTCGGCATCCAGCTGCACATCATCGACATCGTCGAAGAATACAAACAGGTGCTGCTGAATCCGAAACACGGTTACGGTCAGAACCTCAATCCCTGCCTCGACTGCAAAGTGTTCATGGTCGGCAAGGCGCGCGAGTGGATGGAAGAAAACGGTTTTGATTTCATCATCACCGGCGAAGTGATCGGCCAGCGACCGAAATCGCAACGGGCGTTCACGATGCCGATCATCGCGCGTGAATCGCAGGCCGAAGACCGGCTGCTGCGGCCGCTGTGCGCCAAGCATTTGCTGCCGACCTTGCCGGAACGTGAAGGCTGGATCGACCGCGACAAGCTGCACGATTTTTCCGGCCGTTCGCGCAAGCCGCAAACCGAATTGGCGGCGCAATTTGGTTTTACCGAGTGGGCGCAGCCGGCGGGCGGTTGCTGCTTCCTGACCAATGAGGAATACAGCAAGAAGCTGGTCGATCTGTGGCAGGCCCGCGGCAGCCGCGAATACGAACTGGATGACATCATCATGCTGAAGATCGGCCGCCACCTGCGGCCGCGGCCGCATTTCAAGCTGATCATTTCGCGCGAAGAAGGCGAAGGCGTGTTCATGGAAGGTTATCGCCGCCAGTTCGCCCATTTCATTCCGAATTCCTACATGGGCGCCTATGCGTTGGTCGACGGTGAGCTGCGCGACGACAGCGATGTCGAATTGGCCGCGCGCATCATTGCCCGCTATGGCGCCGCCAGCAGCGACGAACCGGTCGCGCTCGATTACACCGACAAACTCGGCGTCACCCGGGTGGTCTCGGTCAAGCCGTTCACGACCGACGAGATCGAGGCTGGCTGGCATGTCTGAATCGACTGTCGTTGTGCACGAGCTCGATGCCCGCCGACTGCTCTGCCCGCTGCCGGTCATCCGCACCCAGAATGCGCTGAAAACCTTGCCGGTCGGCGCGCGCTTGAAAGTGTACTGCACCGATCCCGGTACGCTGAACGACATCCCGACGTGGTGCCGGCTGAACGGTCATCAGATGCTTGAACAAGGCACGGTCGAACGCGAGCAGCATTTCTTGATCGAAAAGCGCCGTTAATTCGGCAACGGATTCCGGATCAGCTGCCGATTGCCACGATGGTTTTCTCTGCAGCATTCGCCGCTTCGATGGCTGGTGCGGCCACCACCTGATTGCGGCCATTTTCTTTTGCTTGATAAAGCGCACGATCAGCCGCTTGCAGCAAGGTCTCCAACGGCAGCGCGGGTTGTGTACTCAACTGAACCCCGATGCTGACGCTGGCGTGCAGCACACCCGCGTCACTGGCTATCGCTTGTTGCTGCAACTGTGCGCGCAGCCGTTCAGCAATGCGCATCGCCGTTGCCTCGCTCACGCCCGGTAAAAGCGCTGCAAACTCCTCTCCACCCAAGCGACCCGTACAATCCGACGGTCGCAGCTGGGCGCGCAGCAAGCGGGCGAAATGCCGCAGCACGGCATCGCCAGCGGCATGGCCATGGCGATCATTGATCTGTTTGAAATGATCCAGGTCCATCATCAGCACCGCCATCGGCAAATCGCCGGGTTGTTGCCGATCAAGCAGGCGTTGGCCGTGTTCGAGAAAACCTTTGCGATTCAGCACGCCAGTCAGCGGGTCGGTGATCGCGAGCTGTTCCAGATCGTATTGTTGGCGGATATGCAGCAGTAGCAGCAAGGCAAAACAGCGCAGGATCAGCATGACGGCGGCTGGCAATTGCCCGAGCACGCTGACTTGTTCGACCGACAGCTGCCACTGCCATTGCCAGTAACCGTAGAACACCAGCACCCGGATCAGCATCACAATGGCCGTAGCCAGAAAAATCCAGGCAACGGCCAGGCGCATTGCCTGACTGCCGAGATGGTGCGCGCGACGTATCGCCAGGAAACTGAGCAGATTGAGCCACCCGGCGATCAAAAAAGTCAGCGCGATCTGCACGGTGTAACTGGCAGCCAGTGCACACAGCCAGAGCAGCGCCAGCAGCAGACTGACCCGGCCAGGCCTGGTCGCGCGGCGTAAGCCGCAGAAGCGATACAGACCGGTCCAGATCGCCAGATTGCCGGCAATAAACAAGCCGCCGGTGGGCCAGAACAATTGCGCGAGCTGATCTTGCGCCGGCCACCAGCGCAGCAGATAACCGACACCGATCAACACACAGCCGAGTAGCCACCAGAGCACGGCATTGCGATGCCGATAATGAAACGCCACCAACGCAAACACCAACGTTGCTGCCAGCAGCAGCATGACCATGAATAAGTTGACGGTGGGGAAATGCAGACTCGCCACGATCTGGCTACTCCTGGCGCCAACACGAGCGGCTGGTGCCGTGCATTCAGGCTGCAGCCAGTTGGGTGCGATTGCGGCCGAGTGATTTGGCTTCGTACAGCGCGGTGTCAGCGCTCTGCATCATTGTTTCGATAGTCGTGGCCTGACCGAATTGGCCATGCACGCCGATACTGACGCTGCCGTACAGCAGGCCTTTCGGAGTCGGGAAGGCTTGCTCGGCGAAGCGGCGGCGCACGCGTTCGGCAACTTGAAAGGCATCAGCCGGCGTCAGCCCTGGCAGTAGCGCACAGAACTCTTCACCACCGATGCGACCATAGCAGTCGTTCGGTCGCAGCTGTTCGCGCAGCACATCGGCAAAAGCGCGCAGCGCGGCATCACCCGCAGCGTGACCATGGCTGTCATTGATCGACTTGAAGTGATCCAGATCCATCATCAGCACGGCATAGCCACGTTGTTCCTGATACAGCCGTTGCAACAAGCGCTGACCGTAATCGAGAAAACCTTTCCGGTTCAGCAGTCCGGTCAGCGAATCGGTGACCGCGAGCTTTTCCAGTTCCGCGGATTGCCGCTCGTGCAGCAGCATCAGAAAGACAAAGCATTTGCCGAGTAGCAGCGCCGCTGCCGGTGTGTACAGCGAGATCGAATTGGCATCCGGCACCCACATGTACAGCCCGCGTTCCTGCAGCACGACCAGGCAGGCGCGCACCGCCATGCTGATCGCCGCGAGCACGAAAATCGCCAACGCAAAACGGGTTGCAGGCCGGTAGTGCAGTCGGCGCAAGGAAATCAGTGGCGCGACCGCGAGCAGATCAAACGTCGTCGCCAGGCCGAGCATCAGGAACAGTTGCCAGACATAAGGCAGTTGGTAAGCGAAACCCCAGACCAAGGCAAAGATCGCGAATGCGGTCAGCAGTTGTTGGCGACCGGCCGCGACGCCGACAAAGCGGCGCATGCCAAACCAGAACAGGATATGGGCTATGCACATGAACAGACCGCTGGCCCAAAACCAGCGACCGCCCGCGAGGGCGTAATCGAAACTGCGGATTGCGATGCCGACACCCAGACACAAACAGGCGCCGCACCAAATCCAGATACCGCGCGCACGCGGACGCTGCACGGCAACGGTGGCAAAAACCGCTGCTGCCATCAGCAATATGGCAGAGAAGAACACCGATAAAGTGAGGGCGTGCAAGGGCAAGATGGCGTTCCCGACGGCGGCTACTTGCACGATAAAGTATGGTGATGTCGGCTACCAGAACTAGCGTTGCACTAGTGCGCAAGCGTAGGACGCTTCACGATGGTTAGCACGAGCCGATATATCGACCTTGCCACAATGCGGCCTGAGCTCGACTTTGTTGTCGCGTCAAAGACATGACAGCGATCGGAATTCTGCGTTGCTGCGGCGGGCAAGACCCGCAGCAACGCCAATCAACATACGCCTACGCAGCCAATTCAGCGACGAACTCGTGGCTTTGTTTCGGCAGCTCGGTTTGTTCCGGCATTCCCGCGTGTTCCGGCAACAAGGACCGGCCGAGCCAGATGGCCGGCTCGCCGGTTTCCTGCGCCGAGCTTTCCAACAACGGTTGAAAACCGCTGCTGACGAACAGCGTTAGTGCAGCCAGATTGTCGCGACCGACCCGAACCAAGAGCGTGCGCAAACCGGCAATGCGCGCCGCGTCCAGTGTTTGCTGCAACAGGAAGCGACCAACGCCCTGACCGCGGCAACTGGGGTCAACATTCAAGGCCAGCGTGGCCGTGCTGGCACTGCGCGGCTCGCGCTGCCAAGCACTGACGCCGACCACCAGGCCGAAGCGTTCGGCCTGCCAGATATAGCAGGGACGGTGATGCGCCAAGCTGGCTTGCAGCGGGCGCAGCAGGGCGCCCGGCAAGTGGCGCTCTGCCGGGCGAAAATGATAGCGATCAGTCATTGTTCGGCTCCTCAGGCAGGGTGGTTCAACGGTGTCGCTGGCGCTGTTGTGCGCTGCGCGGTGGCGCGCAAATCAGCAGCTGCGGCACCGGTCATTGCCACCTCGATACTGCAGAAGCCGTGCCAGCATTCGGCACGGCGACGGACACGCCTTCTGCGCACAAATGCGGGTCAAGATCGCACGATTCTGGCGCGCAGGCCGGCGAGCATGAAGGGTAAAGCCGACATTGCTGTGGCGAAGTGATGACAGCGACATGAAACGCCAGCGAAGGGCTGCACCGCTTTGTCGACAAGCCTGGTGCAGCTGCGCCGGATCAGTGCGGCGGTGGCTCAGGTTCGGCCAGGTTCAGAAACGTAATGAGAGCCGGCATGCACGCGTTGCCGGCAATGACCAACGCTGACGCCTGCGTGCTCAGCTGTGGCGCTGCGGTTCGCGCGCTGCGTGCAGAAACGCCTCCAGCAACGGCTGGGGATCGAGCCAGTCGGTATGGCCGTGCTGATGCTGGTAGAGATGAAATTCCGGATGCCATTGCACGCCGATACAGAATGGATGCCCGTGCAGGCGTACCGCTTCGACAATGCCATCATCGGCGCGCATTTCGACCTGCAAATCCTTGCCGAGCGTCTTGATGGCCTGATGGTGAATGCTGCTGATCCGCGCCTGGTCAACACCATACCATTGCCGGAACCAGGCATCGGGCGCCAGCTGCACCGTGTGCGAATGCTGATCGTAGGCATCGGTAACATGTGGCTGGCTGCCCGGCACCATCGTCGCGATGTCCTGGTACAACGAACCACCGAGTGCGACGTTGAGCAGCTGGCAACCGCGGCAAATCGCCAGCACCGGTTTCTTCGCTTCGAGAAATTCGTGCAGCAGCTCCATCTCGTAGGCATCGCGGACGGCGTCGCCATTCCATTCCGGTTGCTGGGCCGTTTCGCCATAGGCGCCGGGGTGAACATCGGCACCGCCTTGCAGCACCAGGCCGTCGAGGTAACGGGCGTAATCGCGCAGCCGGATATTGCTGCTAAGGATCGGCCCTTCGGTCAGCACGGTCGGGATCATGAACACCAGCACGTCCCGCGACATCACCCAGTGCGCAACCGACTGCTCCAGATACTGCAGCGTCTTGGTGCGGATGCCGGTGGCACTGGGCTCCGGGTGGAACAGCCGGGCGGAAATGCCGATATGAAGCGGGCGTTGCATCGAGAACCTCCTCGGCTGGCCGGCCGGATATCACTAAAAATTCCCTAATTGTTGTCTATTGTTACGATCCGGGCCAGTGCAGGCCAGAGCCCGCTGCTATGATGCCGCGGTTTGCTGGCGGGCCGTGCCCGCGCCCCGCTGCGCGCCAAACCGTTTCGATTGAGAAGGAGCTCATGTCATGCGAATGCTGTTCGCTGCGCTGGCCGTTGCCGGCGTTCTGCTGTCCCCGACTGGCCATGCCGCGCAAAACGGCGAGCGCTGGGAATACACCACCAAGATGCAATCCGAACAGATGCAAGGCTTTGCCATGCCGGCGATGACCATGCAGATGTGCCAGGAACCTGGCTGGAAAAATCCGCCGAAAGGCCAGCAACAAGACAGCGAATGCGAAGTGCTGGATTACAAGAAAAGCGGCAGCAAGATGAGCTGGCGCATCCAGTGTCCGGAAGGCAAAGGTCATGGTGAGATGACCTTACAAGGCAATGACAAGTTCACCGGCTTCACCGAATTCACCAGCGCCGATGGCCAATTCCGCATGGACATGAGCGGCCGCAAACTCGGCAGCTGCGATCCGGCGGTCGACCGCACCGTGGTCAACGGCATGAACGTGCCGAACGCGCAAGAAATCCAGCAGATGCAGGCCAACATGAACCAGCAGATGGAAATGGCCAATATGCAAACCTGCGCCAGCGCCATCCAGTCGATGCAGCTGATGATGTTCACCATGGACGGGTCACCGTGCGCCAAACAGAAACCGGCATTTTGCAAGCGCTTGCAGACCGGTGACGGCGCGATGCTGGTGGTCAGTCAGGATGCCTCCGGCGAAGCGCTGAATCAGGCGATCGAATACTGTGGCCTCGGTCGCGACAAAGTCATCGCGGCCGCCTGCAAGCAAGCCAAGGCCGGCAAGGACTGGGAGTTTCTCGCTGCCAACTGCCAAGCCGAGGCTGATGCGCTGGCGCAGCAGCACTGCGCCGGTCGCGATTTCACCACCGTGTATGCGACCGAATACGGTTCGTTCTGTACCCAGTACGCTGCTGATCTGATGAGCGACGGCGGCAAGGCCGAGCAGAAAGAAGAATCGACGGTTGAGAAAGGCACCAAGCTGCTGAAAGATTTGATCAAGTGGTAATGCGTTACTGCCGTCGTCTTATCCATCCGGGTCGCTGCGCACAGCGGCCCGGATTTTTTTTGCTGGCACTTTTCCTCGTGGCGATGAACGGACAGGCACAGCAATCGGTCGTGCCGCCATCGGTCACGCCTCAATCCATCGAATTACAATCAGCCGAACCCGCCGTGGTCGATGCCAGCGTTGCACTGAGCAATCCTTATCCGAAGGTCGCCAAGGCCTACTATGTTGAGCTGAACGGCCAGGCGCTCTGGGGGCAGGCGATCGATGAACCGCTGCCGCCCGCCTCGCTGACCAAGCTGATGACCGCGCATCTGGTGGTACAGGCCGGTCAGTTGCAGCAAGAGGTGATCGTCAGCGCTGCGGCCGCGGCGATGCCCGGCAGCCGGCTCGGCTTGCGCAAGGGGGATCGTATTTCCCGCGCCGATTTGCTCAA
>CAMLNB010000060.1 GCA_946481205.1 uncultured Kangiella sp.
TGAACCGCAGCCAGCCGCTGATCATCATTGCCGGCGCCGATTACGGTCAGGGCAGTTCGCGTGACTGGGCCGCCAAAGGCGTGCGCCTGGCCGGCGTCGAAGCGATTGTCGCCGAAGGTTTCGAGCGCATTCACCGCACCAACCTGATCGGCATGGGCGTGCTGCCGCTGGAATTCAAAGCCGGCGTCAACCGCAAAACGCTCGGCCTCGACGGCACCGAAACTTACGACGTGCTCGGTGCCCGCAAACCGCGCGCGGATCTGACGCTGGTGATCAACCGCCGCAACGGTGAACGCGTTGAAGTGAAAGTGACCTGCCGCCTCGACACCGCTGAAGAAGTCTCGATTTACGAAGCCGGCGGCGTGCTGCAGCGCTTTGCCCAAGACTTTTTGGAAGCGGCGAACGCCTAACTAATGGTTCAGCAGTGTGCAGTGCGTCCGTTACCCTTCGACAAGCTCTGGGTGAACGGACGCTGATTGATTGATCGATAACCCGATTGATTCCGTTCGTGATGAACCTGTCGAACCACGAACGGAATCAAACTCAATTTAGCGGAATTGCTATGACCCAAGCGCAAATCAAAATTCCCGCCATGTATATGCGCGGTGGCACCAGCAAAGGCGTGTTTTTCCGGCTGCAGGATTTGCCGAAAGCCGCGCAAGTGCCCGGCCCGGCCCGCGATGCCTTGCTGATGCGCGTGATCGGCAGCCCGGATCCGTACGGCAAGCACACAGACGGCATGGGCGGCGCTACCTCGAGCACCAGCAAGTGCGTGATCATCGGCAAGAGCAGCAAGCCGGATCACGATGTCGACTATCTGTACGGACAGATCTCGATCGATCAGGCCTTCGTCGACTGGAGCGGCAATTGCGGCAACCTGAGCACCGCAGTCGGTCCGTTTGCGATTGCCAACGGCTTTATCGATTCGGCACGACTGCCGCGTGACGGCATGTTCGCCGTCAAGGTCTGGCAGGCGAATATCGGCAAGACCATCATCGTGCACGTGCCGATCCAGAACGGCGAAGTACAGGAAATCGGCGACTTCGAACTCGACGGCGTGACCTTTCCGGCCGCCGAGATCGTGCTCGAATTTATCGACCCGGCCGATGAAGGCGAAGGCGATGCCGGTGGCTCGATGTTCCCGACCGGCAATCTGGTCGATGATCTGGACGTGCCGGGCATCGGCACCCTGAAAGCCACGATGATCAACGCCGGCATCCCGACCATTTTCGTCAACGCCAAGGACATCGGCTACACCGGCACCGAACTGCAGGACGCGATCAACAGCGACAGCAAGGCACTCGCGATGTTCGAAACACTGCGTGCGCACGGCGCGGTCAAGATGGGCCTCATCAAGGACATTTCGGAAGCCGGCAAGCGCCAGCACACTCCAAAAATCGCCTTCGTCGCACCGGCAACCGATTACAAGGCATCGAGCGGCAAGCTGATCGCGAAAACCGACATCGATCTCTGCGTACGCGCACTCTCCATGGGCAAACTGCACCACGCCATGATGGGCACTGCCGCGGTCGCAATCGGTACCGCCGCGGCGATTCCGGGCACGCTGGTCAACCTCGCTGCTGGCGGCGGCAAGCGTGAAGCCGTGCGCTTTGGTCACCCGTCCGGCACGCTGCGCGTCGGTGCGCAGGCCGAGCAAGAGAACGGTCAATGGGTTGTGCGCAAAGCGATCATGAGCCGCAGTGCACGGGTGCTGATGGAAGGCAACGTGCGTGTGCCCGCTCTTGATGTTTACCGCTGACAGCGGATACATCGCTACCGTCATCTGCGCGGCGGATCGCGTTACATGCGGATGATTGCAGAGGGGCTCCTGATTGGAGCCCCTCTTTTTTTGCACGTACTGCATTCCGCTTCAAGAATGGCTGTCAGCGTGACGCAGCCGATTACGATTGCAACACGCCGAGCCACGCTCGCGTGATTGGCGCCTTATTGCGCTGCCGCCACCGCCATCAATTCACAGCGACAGTTCAAACTCAGCTCGTTCAGCTCAGCTTGTACCAGCCTCAATGGCTGCTTTTCAAACACCAGCACGCTTGGTAGTGGTGCGGACTCACCCGCTTCAGCCGCTGGGCGAATAACAACATCGACATACCAGCGGTCTGCGCGCCGAAACGTGTCACCGATGAAAACTTCGGCCGCTAGCGGCAAGAGCTCGTTTGGCTGCTGCAGGCTCACCTCCAGATGGCTGCTCTGCAACAGTTGCGGCCAGTACCGTTGAATCTGCAACAGCAAGGTGTCGGTGAGAGTCACATCAATGTTCGGATCCGTGCCCAGAAAAACCATGTTCCGTTCCTCCCGATTGACGACGCATTGTCCGGCAAATCTGCCATCGAATCGACCTGCCTGTGGTCGGCTACTTGTCTTGTGTTGAAAGGCTTGCATGTTGTTCACCTCACTCCACCACGGCCAGTTGTTCGCTGACTGAGGACTCTGTTTCCAGCAGCAGGTCACGCCACCAGCGAGTCGCCATATGCGGTTGCTTCAGGTTCAGCATTTCGCCCATCATCGGCGTGGTCAGCGCGACATTGTTTTGCTCAGCGAGAGCATTGATGCGATCAAACGGATCGTGCCAACTGTGCATCGCCAGATCGAACGTGCCGTTGTGGATCGGCAACAACCAGCGGCCGCGCAGATCCAGATGCGCCTGCAGGGTCTCATTCGGCTGCATGTGAATGTCTGGCCATTTCGGATCGTAGGCACCGGTTTCCATCAGCGTGACGTCAAACGGGCCGTATTTGTCGCCAATGGTTTTGAAGCCGTCGAAGTAGCCGGTGTCGCCGCTGAAAAACACGCGCAGATCGTCGTCAAGAATCACCCATGACGCCCACAGCGTTTTGTTGCCATCGAGCAAGCCGCGACCGGAAAAATGCTGCGACGGTGTTGCAATCAAACGTACCCCAGCAATCTCGGTGCCCTGCCACCAGTCGAACTGCTGCACTTTGCTGGCCGCGATGCCCCAGTCGATCAGCCGATCGCCGACGCCGAGCGGCGCCAGAAACACCTCGGTTTTGGCTGCGAGCGCACGCACGGTGTCGTAATCGAGATGATCGTAATGATCGTGCGACAAGATTACCGCCGCGATCGGCGGCAGATCCTCCAACGCAATCGGCGGTGCATGAAAGCGTTTGGGTCCCATCCACTGAAACGGCGATGCCCGCTCGGAAAACACCGGATCGGTCAGCCAGAACTTGCCACGCAATTTCAACAAAATGGTCGAGTGCCCGAGCCGGAACAGACTGCCATCCGGCGCCGATTCCAATCGGGCGCGGGTGATGGTTTCCACCGGCACCGGCACGCTTGGCATGGTGTTGCTCGGCTTGTTGAACAGGAAATCCCAGAACACCCCGACGGTTTCAGCAAAGCCAAGCTGCTTGACCGCTACCGGGTTCTCGAACTTGCGCTCGCCGTGCTGCGGCGAATCGACATAGGGCATGGACTGACAGGCAGTCAGGCAAAGGGTGGCGGTCATGGTGGTGGCTCCGAGCAGCAGCAACAGATGGCGGTACGAGCGTTTCATGGTGATTGGCCTGGGCGGTGGGTCGGCTCGAAAAGCAAAGTACACTGCACGGTGTAGTTTTGTAAAGCAAAAAGTAAACTGATTGGTGTAAACTGGGCAAAACCCCTACTTTGTTCGTGCCATGGCCCGTCCCACCACCAGCAAAAACCCCGTATTTCGCGCCAAACCGGGCGCCCCTGCGCCTCAGGCTGAGGTCGAGATCGAGACTGACGCTGCCACGCCGGCAGCGGCCCAGCGCATGACCGACCGCAAACGGGAAGCCATCATCGAAGCCGCCGTCGAAGAATTTCGCGGTCATGGTTTTGAAGCGACCAGCATGGACCGCATCGCCAGCGCTGCCGGCGTTTCCAAGCGCACGGTGTACAACCACTTCCCAAGCAAGGAAGTGCTGTTCGCGCAAATCCTGACTCAGCTGTATCACCGCATTCACGAGCAACTCGGTGTGCCCTATCGCGCCGACCGGCCGCTGCGTGAGCAGCTGGAAGAGTTGCTCTGGCAGAAAATGCAGTTGCTCAATGACAGCAACTTTATCGATCTGGCGCGCGTCGCCATTTCCGAAGCCATCCACTCGCCGGAGCGCGCCCAGGAAATGATCGCGCGCATGACCGAACGTGAAGAAGGCCTGACCATCTGGCTGCGTGCCGCGGTTGCTGATGGCAAGATCAAAAACATCGATCCGGTCTTTGCCGCACAACAAATTCAAGGATTGATCAAAGGTTTTGCATTCTGGCCGCAGATTTCGCTGGCGCAGCCACCGCTGCTACCCGCCATGCAGAAACAAGTCATTGATTCAGCAGTAGCGATGTTCCTGCGCAGCTACAGCTGAATAAAACCGTTAATCACTGTGGATCGGGCATTACTGCGGCTTTTCTTGGTACCCCGACACATGCGAAGCGACGGCGCGCCAAACGCCGTTCTGCTTGATCAGAATATTGGTGGAGCGGTATTCACCAATATACGCTCCGTCCTTGTTGCGACCGCGAATGGTGCCGGTGCCCGCGACAATGGCAGTGTCGCCACCGAAAATTTCCAAGCGTTCAATGGCAAAATTCAGCGAGTCATAGCCTGGCTTGTTGGCTGCAACCCATTTCAATTCTTCCGCCTTGGTTGACCAGTTGCCGTCACCATCAATCATCTTGAAATTGTCAGCCAGAATACGGTCGAGCAGCGCGACATCCTGCTCGCGATAAGCTTGCGGCCACAGCACTTGTTTGAGTTCACGCAGCACGCTTTCATCATCGCGCTGATCGCCAACGACCAACGGCACGGCCAGCGCGCCCCACAGCAGCAAACCACTCGCCAACGCTTTGATGGCTGACATGATCGCCGTCCTCTATAGCCCCCGATCACCGGATAAGCAGTGTAAGGAACGGTGATGACCACAGCGGCTCGCTGGTCGCAATCCCCTTTCGCTTCATCGCGTTTGGCGGGCTGGGCATCGACGGCATGCCTTGCCATCCCATCATCAATCGCCGCATCGACGATCCCGTCAACGACCCCAGCAAGACTGGCAACAGCAGAGGCTTGACAGCTTTATCCGCCCGGCATACTGTACCAGCACAAATAGTACAGTAGGTACAAACCATGTCCCGCACCACACCCCTGATGCTGCAGCTCAGCGCCGCCGATCCCCGCCCACTGATCAAACAGATCACCGACGGCATCCGCCGACAAATCGCCAGCGGCGAGCTGCCGATCGGCGCCCAGCTGCCCAGTGTCCGCGGCCTGGCCCAGCAGCTGACCATCAATCCGAACACCGTCGCCAAGGCCTACTCCGAGCTGAGCAACGAAGGCTGGCTCGACTCGCGACAAGGGCTGGGCTTGTTTGTCGCGGCACCGCGACAGCTGCTGTCGGATGCCGAGCGCGAGCGCCGGCTCGGTATGGCCATCGACCGCTTCACCTCGGATGTGGTCGGCCTCGGCTACCCCCTGGAAGACGTGCTCGGTCAACTCGAAACCGCGCTGGCGCCCTGTCTGAAAAAACGCAGCGCCTGAAACGTCGCATCCGAACACCACCAACTCACAACCCCTTACCGACCGCGGCATCACCGCAATACCGGAGAAAGGATTCACCATGTCCGTACCGCAACTGCAGATCATCGACATCCGCGCGCCGGCACCGCAGCCGGCCAGCACGGATTACGTGATCGAAACCGAGGCGCTGACGCTGCAATACGGCCGCAAACGCGCGCTGAATCAGCTCAGCCTGCGCATTCCGCGCGGTCGCATCCACGCCATCGTCGGCGCCAACGGCGCCGGCAAATCGTCGTTGTTCCGGATCCTGCTCGGCTTTCAGTCACCGACGGCAGGCACCGCGCGCATTCTTGGCCGCGACTGCAATGAGCTCACGCACCAAGATCGCAGCCGCATCGGCTTCGTCAATGAAGAACACAGCCTGCCGGCCTGGCTGCGAGTCGATGAAGTGGTGGCGATGCAACGCCGACTGTATCCGCACTGGAGTGACAGCCGTTATCGCAGCATCGTCGGTCACTTCAATGTGTTGCCGGATCAACGCATCAGCGAGCTATCACGTGGCGAACGTGCTGGCGTCAATTTGGCCATGGCGCTGGCGCAATCCCCGGAGTTGCTGATTCTCGATGAACCGACCCTGGGTCTCGATGTGGTCGCCAAACGTGCGTTTCTCGAAGCGGTGCTGTTCTCGGTCGACAGCAGTGATTGCACGATTCTCTATTGCTCGCACCAAATGGAAGAAATCGAGCGACTGGCCGACAACCTGATCATTCTCGAGCGCGGCGAACTCAAACACATGTCAGCGCCTGATGCCTTCTGCGAGCGCGTTGCGCTCTGGGTCGCGGAGTATCCGTTTGTTGCTCCCGAAGGCGAACCGCTGCCCGGGGTGCTGCACGTGCAGCGCATCGACGGCCTGTTTCATTATCTGGTGCTCGATCAGGGCGACACCTTCGGCGCCCGGCTCGAAGCGCGCGGTGCTCGCCGCCATTATCGCGGCGCGGTCAGCCTCGATCACGCCGTCAACGCGTTTCTTGCCCGCAACCACGCGACGCCACAGTAACCGGAGCCAGTCATGAAAGATCTCTTCTTCTCCGAGCTGCGCCGCTTCCGCAAGATTGGCGTGATTGCGGCGGTCGTCCATCTGCTGCTGTTGCTGTTCCTGAATCGGATGAACGATTTGCTCCAGCAAGCCTATTTCGAGAGTGCGCCATTTTTTGCGTTCTATCTGCTGCTGGGGCTGACGCTGGCCATCGTGCAAGTGGGCAGCTATCGCAAGCCGAGCCAATGGTTGTGGCTGATCCACCGACCACTGCCGACCAGTCAGATTTTCGGTGCGCTGGCCTTGTCGGCGCTGACCCTGCTGGCACAGGTGATGCTGCTACCGATGCTGCTGCTCGTGCTTGGTACTGATCTGTTCACCAACAAAGTGGTCGATGCCCGCCACTACCTGACGCTGCTGCACCTGCTCGCCTTCGCGATGATGGCCTGGCTCGCTGGCGCGCACGCCTGCGTCAGTCGGCACAAAGCGGCAATTGCCGTACTGGTGGCACCGATTCTGCTCAGCCTGCATCTGGTTTCGACCTGGTGGTTACTGTTACCAGTATCGCTGGCGCTGCTGTGGCTTGGCTGGATCACGCTGAAGAGTTTCCGCGCTAACCGCGACGCCCCGGTGCAGGGCAATCTCACGTTGCTGCTGACGGCGCTGCCACTGCAACTCAGTTTGTTCTTGCTGGTGTTTGAAGTCGGCGCGTTCTTGTATCTCACCGGCAGCATCATGGTTGGCACCGATCCGCTGAACACCGAATATCCGCCCAAAGGCGGCGTGATTGAAAGCTTGCGTGCCGCGCCGAACAAAGCCATGGCCATCGCGCTCGAAAGCAGTACCGATCCACGAGCAGCCTCTTGGCGTGAACAACTGCCGCTGATGGAACCGGTGCGTATCGGCCCTTATGTGACGCGCTATCCCATTCGGCATCAGCTCAGCAACCTGAACGTGCCAACGCGCTGGTATGACGAAACACACAAGATCATGTGGACGTTCAGCCATGATCAGATGCTGTTTCATGGCCGCAACCCGGAAAGCGGTGCCGATCATGGCTGGTGGGGTGTCAACGGCGCTGGCGACGAGACACCGTTTGCGGAAGTGCCGGTCGCCAGTCACCAAGGTTATCTGATGACCCGCTCGGCGCTGTACGCAATTGATGATGATGCCCATCGCCAGCATGAGCTGTTCCGGCTGGCCGATGGTGAATGGTTTGTCGATGTGCCGCGCCGCGAATTCAACCGACTGCTGGTGCTGACCAATCAGCGTCTGCTCGCTTACCGCATCGATCGCGAAGCGGCTTCGGCATTCGCGCCGCCACTGCTGGATTGGCAATTGCCGCTGCCGCGCAATGTCGATCAACTGGAGTTTGTCGATATCGCCGAGTTGATGGACGGCTGGCTGGTGTCGATGCTCTGGGGTGAAGGTTATCGCCAGATCGGCTTGAACCAGTTCAATCATTACGCCGAACCGTGGCAGCAAGTGAGTTACATCAGTGACGATGGCAGCGTGCAGATCATCAACGAGCGTTCAGTCAATCGCGATTATCCGGCGCTGTATTCGATCGACTGGTGGTTCTCGCCACCGCTGCATCTGCTCGCCGAATGGCCCGACAGCGCGCTCGACAAAGGCCTGAGCTGGCCACTGATTCCGGATGTGCTGCCGAAAGTGCCTGTGTTCTATCCCGTTGCCGCCGCGCTGATGTTGCTGTCGCTCATCCTCGGTTTCTGGTGGCTGCGTGGTCGGCACATGCCAACCAGCCGCCGCGGTCTCTGGCTGACCAGCTGCGCCCTGCTCGGCTTGCCGGCATTCTTCAGCCTGATGCTGCTGGAACCGCGCGCACAGCGCGCGTGACGAGCTGTAGCAACAACCTCGCTGCCATCTGTTCCCCCTCTCCCCTCAAGGGAGAGGCCGGGGTGAGAGGGAGCCCGCTAACAGCGCGTGCGCCGCACCGCACGCCCCTTACTCATTCCGGATCTCGCCATGCCAGTAACAACGCTTCCTCATCAGACCCGAATCACGCCCATGCGTCAGAGAAAATGGTACGTAAACCTGACACTCTGCGCCGCATTGACACTGACTAGTGCGCACGCCAGCGACCCCATCCACTCGACACGCGATGCCCTGCGCCATGCCATCATCGCCGCCAAAGCGGCCAGCAAACCCGCCGCGCTGAAGCGCGAAGATTTCCTCCGCTTGCCGCCAATCAGTGACGTCAAGCTTTCAGCGGATGGCCGTTATCTTGTTTACCGCCAGCGCAAACTGCAACAAACCGATCTGATGCTGCAGGACTTGCACAGCAACCATCAGACCAGACTGCTGGCCGACATCCGGCAACTGCAGATCGAATGGGCTGACAGCAACACACTCTGGCTTGCTGATAACCAAGGCATCGCGCGTTACACCCTCAGCAGTCGCAGCAGCAAACGCCTGCTCAAATGGGACGAGAAACGCGAGCAGACCTGGTGGGGAGTCGATGCCCACTCACCGCACCATGCCCTGCTGCGGGAAAAGGTCGCTCACAACGGTGTTTGGCAGTATCGCGCAGTTCAGATCGATCGCGCCGGCAAAAGCCACCTGCTGCTTGCTGCCGCACAACCGCTACGCGGCCTGCTGCTGAACCAAGATGGCACACTCGCGTATGCGAGCATTTATGACGGTGCGCGCTATGACACCGTGATCCGGCGCTATCAGCAAAATCATGACGCCGCCGCTACAAATGGCCAAGAGATCTTGCGCTGCACCGGCACCGAGTACTGCAACCTGATCGGCCACGATGAAGCAAAAAGAGCGCTCTGGTTGCTGACCCAGCACGGAGAAGATCGCAGCACGTTGAAACGCTGGCAGCCTGATGAAACCAACGTCGGTCGGTGGCACACCGAGCACCGCGATCCGTCGGCACTGGCCGATGTCGCCAGCTTGTTGTGGCAGCCGGGGCGCAATGACTGGCTCGGCATTGCCTATCACCCAGATCGCCGGCATTGGTATGGCCGTGATGCGAATCAGAGCAAAGCGCTGACCGCGCTGCAGCAGCAATTACCGCAGGCCAGCCTGACGCTGAGCACCAGCGCCGATGGCGCCCGCTGGCTGGTGCAAGCCAAGCATGCGCAATGGGAATTGGATCAGTACTACCTGTACACGCCAGCGCGCAGTGCATTGCAGCCGTTGTTCGCTGACGAGTACCAACGCTACAAGGCGTTGCTGCCAAACCAGCTCGCACCCGCCGTGCCGCTGCACTACCGCGCCCGCGACGGTTTGCTGGTGCACGGCTACGTTTATCTGCCGCTCGGCATCGACCCCGGCAAAGCACCGCTGATCGCGCATATCCACGGCGGCCCGTTCAATCGCGACCGCGATCATTTCAATGCCATCCCGCAATTGCTAGTCAACCGTGGTTATGCCGTGTTCACTCCGAATTTTCGCTCCTCAACCGGTTACGGTCAGCCATACATGCAGGCATCGAACGGCGATTTCGGCAACGCCGCGGTGCTGCACGACATTCTCGATGGCATGGACTTTCTGCTGGCCAATGGTGTCGGTGATCGCAACAAGCAAGCGGTTTCCGGTCACTCCTTTGGCGGTTACGCCAGCTTGCTCGCAGTCAGCCATCAGCCGCATCGGTTTCGCTACGCCGTCGCCACTGCCGCGCCGGTTGATTTCAATTGGGTGATGCAGGAGATCGCCGACAACGGCGGCAGCGGCCTGCCGAAAGATAGTCCACCGGGTGAAATCTACCTGAGCCATCACGGTCTGCGCTTTGATGACAAGACGCTGCGGGAAAAAATGCGCCGCGAATCGCCACTGGCGTTGATCGAAACCTTGCAGACACCGATCTACCTCTGGGCCGGCGCTCGCGATGACCGGGTGCCGCTGAAAAGCCTGACCCACTACGCCGGCGAAGCGAAGCGGCTGCACAAAGCCGTGACGTTGTTGATCGACCCCGATGCCGGCCATAGTCCCGAGGCGGCAGTGAATCTCGACGCGCTGGTGTACCTGCTGGAGAGCGCGGCCGCCACGCATTTTGGCGGTGAGCTGAGCGCGCCATCGGAACGATTGCAGCAATTTCTGCGGAAGAACACTCGTTTGGCAGCAAGCCAGTAGCCAACGCCACGCAGCTCGGCGCTCCTGCCAGCGTCGCGTCAGCAGCACCGACATACGCATAGGGCTGGGCGGCGTACAATGCGGCACTCGCGTCGCCGGCCACTCATCACCTTTGCTGCCAAGCGTCCTGTCCGCTGTGCTACATAGCGGTGGTGATACAAGCTGCGTGGCCCCAACCCGCAAGGAATCGCTGCCATGACCGCATCCACCATTTTGCCGCCCAATCCGAAACTCGATCTGGTGCTCGAACGCACCATCGACATCGCCCCCGAATTGGTCTGGCGCGCCTGGACCATGCCGGAACACATCTCCAAATGGTTTACGCCCAAGCCGTGGGAAACGCCGGAATGCGAAATCGATCTGCGGCCTGGCGGTCGCTTCTATACCGTCATGCAATCACCGGATGGTGAGCGCTACCCCGGCACCAGCTGCTTTCTGGAAATTGTCGAGAATCGCAAACTGGTCTGGACCAATGCGATGGAGCCCGGCTACCGGCCCAAGCATTCCGCCGCCACCGAGCATTGCGGCGACTTTCTCTTTACTGCCGTGATCACCATGGAGCCCGTCGGCAAAGGCACCCGGTACACCGCGCTGGTCATTCACCGTGATGAAGCCGGCCGCAAACAGCACGAAGAAATGGGCTTTCATGACGGCTGGGGCACAGCGTTGGATCAACTCGTCGCGCACATGAAAAGCATTTGAGTTGCTATGACGATTGAATTTTCCGCACGGCAAAGCGGGCGAATTTCAAATATCCGACCTGGTGTCGAATCATGGGCGGTTCGCCATGACTAGCACTTGGGCATGCCCACAATGCAAGCGCCAATTCACCCGGAAGAATCAGCGCCATGCCTGCGGCACAGGCGAACGCAGTGAGGTCCTGCGCGACCGGCCGCCCGCAGTGGTCGAGCTCTATACGGCGTTGGAAACCTTCGTGAAGTCACTCGGCCCAGTCGAGTTGGTCACGCGGGAGCGTTACGTGTTGTTCCGCGGCCAAAAGATCTTTGCTGATGCGAACATCCTGTCAGACGCCGTCCGTCTCGCCATCCATCTTGGCCGAACGGTAGAGCACCCGCTGTTCATCAAGGTCGTTGCGGACCGCAAGCAGGTGACGCATGTTGTTAAGCTGCGGGCCGTGACCGACCTGGAGGCAATGAAACCGCTCCTGCGCGAAGCCTATACCCACTCGAGCATTCAGTGATAAATCGATGATTCGTTCAGAATGAGCCAACATGGCCCTGTGGCATTGCCGAAACAGTAAGCAGACTGTGACAGCTCCATTGCAGATCACAGCGTTCAACCATGAGCTTAAGCATTGGAAACAAGGAGTCAGCCGGTGTCGGTAGAAATCGTTCATCTCACAGAGAAAGATGTCGCGTTACTGCAGTCCATAAACGCCATGTTTGCCGACGCGTTCGACGACCATGAAAGTTACTCCAGCAACAAGCCGCCTTCGAGTTATCTGCAGAAGCTGCTGGGCACATCCAACTTCATCGCACTGGCTGCAGTCGATGGCTCAACCGTAATAGGCGCCATTGCCGCTTATGAACTGCAAAAGTTTGAGCAGCAACGAAGCGAAATCTATATCTATGATCTCGCCGTTGTGGCCGAACGGCGCAGAGAAGGAATCGCCACGGCGCTGATTCAAGCGCTGAAGCGCATAGCGGCCGAGCGCGGCGCTTATGTCATTTATGTCCAGGCCGACAAGGGCCCGGAAGACCAACCCGCCATTGAGCTGTACACAAAGCTTGGCATTATCGAAGACGTCTTCCATTTCGATATTGCCGTTGACAAGGGTCAGAATCGAGCCTGATGAGATGCGAGCTCGTCGCTTGGACTGAGCCTTGCGAAGCCCAACATGGCTTCCTACACCACCACGGCGTGCCGGGCATCTAAGCCCGGCCTGTGGAGCGGGATGAAACAAGGAGCGCTACTGGGTTAAAAGAAGCGCTCCAACAATTGTGTGTTTGCGCCGACCATCGGCCGCTACAGCGATCTTAGAAAAAAAGGAAACCTTCTCATGCAGCAACTGCGTCGATACCTTGTTCTGCTCCTGACAGCGTTGTGCCCACTATTCGCTAACGCTAAGGATGCCAAGCTGACGCAACCGACGCCGAAAACGACGGCACTACTGGTCGTCGATGCCCAAGTTGGGGTCATGGCTTCTGTCTGGGAGTCGCATCGCGTTGTCCGCAACATCGAGCAACTGGTCAGCAAGGCCCGAGCCGCAGACGTGCCCGTTATCTGGGTTCAGCATTCCAATGATGAGGAACTGAAGCAGGGCTCTGCGAACTGGAAACTCCTGCCGAACTTTGTTCCCACCACGGGGGAACCGGTCATTCACAAGCGATACAACTCGTCTTTCGCGAACACAGATCTGGATCAGAGGCTGAAGGCTCTTGGCATTTCCAACATTGTCCTCTCGGGAGCCCTGACCAATTGGTGCATCCGGTCCACTGCCTATGCCGCCCTTGAGCGTGGCTACCACCTCACACTTGTCAGTGATGCTCACTCAACCGAATCGCTGACATTGCCTGAGGGGAAGATTGTCCCTGCCGAGTCCATCGTGGCGGATCTGAACGCGGTCTTTGAGTGGGTCAGCGTTCCGAACGTGCGCACCGAGGTGAAGAGGACCGAGGATGTCAGGTTCTAGAAAAGAGTCCGTAAGTTGGGTTGAGCCAAGTGAAATCCGACATTGCCTCTTGCCTTAAGACATTTCTGTTGGGCTTATCAGCCGAACCCGCGGTGCTGAGCATAGCCAAAACGATGGATTCCCCTCATGGACTATCCAGACCGGTCCCGTATAGCAGCTCCCGGCTAGAAGCGGACGGTTTAATCGGTAGGATGGGTAGAGCGTGAGCGAAACCCATCAATCGGTTGGCTGGGAGATGAGCGATGGGTTTCGGCAGAATATGCCTCTACCCATCCTACGGACCTGTAGCGAATGGTTGGGCCCAAGCGCACGTTTACAGCAGTGAGCTGTCGTACCAAACATCTTCGTATCCTGGTGCCAAAAGTACTCGCCAGCCAGGCGGTAGCGCCAGATACGGTATAAGAGCCGGACACTTTTCCGTGAGGTGCATGGCATGCAATGGCTGAAAGAAATCCTCTCGATCTTCCAACACCGTACCTCCCCAGATGTACCACCCGCACGTATCTCTTTCTGGAGCGTGACGAAGCGCATTCAGCGGCAATAGATGCAGTGTTTCCAAGGCAATGCCTACTTTCGAGTCAGTATCTACCGGCTCGAAACAAGCATTGAACCTTGAGCATATTTCTTTCTGCGAGACCATATCTATTGGATCCGACGCTTGGTTAGGAGGCGGACAAAAGCGCAGCTTTTTGACATCCCAAATGCGCAAAGTGAACGATTTGAACCACTTGTCAGATGCTGCCGAGCTTCTGTAGGGCTGCTGCAGCTTCGGGAAGCCCAGATTTTGCAGCAATATTCAGCCACTCAATACCTTTACCATGGCTTTCATCAGTACCAGCGCCATTAATAAGAGCTAGCCCATAATTATATTGTGATTCTAAGTGGCCAAGCTCGGCTGCGATTCTTAGCCAGTCCATTGGTTCGCAGCTTCTTTGCGCTACGCATTCAGCTCTAAGATAAGAGTCTGCGATATTCGCCGCTGCATATTTGCTGAGGCTGCCATTCTTTGAAAATGCTAGACGCCAATAATGCACTGAAAGCTCGGGACTTTTTGGCATTGATTACCCGTTTGCATACCTGCAGCCCAGCTCAAGAAGACCCCACTCATCCTCGAGTTTTGCTAGTAACACAGCATGCCTTGCCGCAACCTCATCCATATTGTTCTCAAAAATAACAGCCATCCAATGATGGTATTTTATTCGCAGTTTATGCAGCAGACTATTAGGCATGAATTGCATCTAACGCAAAGTTAAAGGGCCCGCTGGAGCGTAGCGTAAGCGGGTCCCAGCGGAACGAAGTGAAGCGGTTTTGAACGTGTAGTTAGGGCTTTTTTTTCATTTTTAGTCTTTTGACGCATCGTATATATCCAGACCGAGGACAATGCCTCGTGAACCAAGCGCCAAAAGCGCCTCTGCAGAAAGTGATAGCCCGTCATTGCTGCCACCCATAAATATGCCACAAAAAAGGTCTATCTCGAAACGTGAGCGAAGATCGCTCCAAACTGCAAGATCCTGCGTTAATTGATTTAGTATTTCAAATATTTGTGATTCGAGATCTTCTGGTTCTTGTGGCTTTGCACAGAGTCGCCAGCTTCCCGTTTTGGCAATGCGAATTTTTCCAGTGTTTTTACCAACAAGTTCTTCGCCTTTATGACATGACTCGGTTGGATTTGCTCCTAATAGATGGCTGACTTCCTCAGGTACAAGATCGTCGCCAAAAAGACGAAGAGATGCTGCTGAGTGATGAATGTGTCCCATCCTTAGCCCTAACGTAGAGCTAACCGACGCTGCGCGGCTTTATCGCGCAGCGTCCAGCGACCGAAGGGAGCAAGGTTGAGCGCCATGTTAGACGTTGCCAAGGCCGAGCCACTCCCTTGCACGAACAGGCGGCTTGGCCTTGGAAAAGCCGGACGAGCCGTAGTCGTAGCGCTGACCGCTTGTGTTTTCGGCAAAAACGGTTGCAGATTCGTCAGGGACGAGCGCAATTTTTTCAATGAGTTTTGAGAATGCCTCAGGCGGCAAGACTTCATTTTTCAAGTGCTCGATGTAGCCTGGAATAAGCCGAATAGCAGACGGCCACTCGCCAAAGGCGACGTAGAAACCTTCGATTGCCCCGAGTATTCGTGCGAGCGTTTGACCACCGGCGATTGTGCTCAAGCGAAACCTCTAACGTGAATTCGGCCCCCAAAAAGGGGCGTTATCTCGCCCCTTTTTGGGGGCCGAATCCGCTTCCGGTGAGAATAAGTGCCTGATTCAATTCGACCTCACCGGAAATAGGGTTGATTAGGGTACAAGAGATTAGGCACCTCGGAAATCGACCCTATGCGACTTCAATGGGCAAGGGAAGGGGGATTCAGGACTCTGCTAGCCGGCAGCTTTGGGGCGTTAGCTGCTTTTTCGAACCTTTGAGCCGTTCAAATCTTACAGGCCAACATCGCTATGCGCGACGTAGTTTGCTCGCCAGCACGCCACCCAACCATCCCATCGGCAGATACGCCACCACCAAATCCAGTGCGATAAACCAGGTCGGCGCCGGAATCATGGTGGCGGCCATGATGCCGGCGATCAAAAACAATGCGCCTATACCGAGTGCGAGCTTCATCTGCAGGCTGGCGGCCAGCAGTGCGACGACGATGGCGCCGGCCAATGTGCCGAGCGCGTGCGCGAGGAAGGGAAACAAAAAATGCTTGGGCTCGAACAGGTGGATGTTGGCGGCGAGGCTTTCGGCTTGAGTGACATCGACACCGGCGGGCGGTGGAATGATGTGCGGGCTGGCCATGATCAGGCTGCCGTTAACGACCATACCGATGATGACGGCGAGGATGAAAGCGCCGGTGTTTCGGATGATGGGGTGCATGCGTTGATCACTCCTTTGTTTTCTTGGTGGATCCGTTACAAGAGGCAGCTCACTATTTTTTGTGGTTGGGCGTTTGCTGAGAGCCCCCTCACCCTAGCCCTCTCCCTCGAGGGGAGAGGGAATCACGAAGTCAGGTTTTGTTATTAAGGCGCTTCTTTACGCTGGGGCCGGCGATTTCCCGCAGGGCATCTTTGCCGATCCATCTCGCGGTTGCATCTTGCGATGCAGCAAGGCGGGTGGCGACGGCAATGGCTTCCGCATTCAACACTTTGTTGCGTTTGCCGATGGCGCGCAGCGCCATGTTCACGGCTTTTTTAACGAAGTGGCGGTCGTCTTTGGCGGCGGCTTCGATCAATTTCAGGCCTTTGAGAAAATGCGCATCGGCGGCGGCCTTGTCGTGCACGGACAGGCACCAGAACAAGGCGAAGCCGGCGCGTTTCTGAAACTCGGGTGTTTTCTTGGCCCATTGCTCGGCTTTTTTCCAGGCATGGGGCGTGCGATCCCATAGGGCAAAACAGAGCGTGTCACAGTGAGCCCAGTTATCGAACGCACGGCACCAGCGGTCCATCTCCGCCGGCGTGACTTTTTCCGGCTCTGCAACATAGGCACTGAGCATGCGCGCTTCATAGATGCCGGTTTGCCAGAGTGCTTCTGCCAGCGGGTGATGGCGGCCGAGCTGTTTGCCAACGGCTTGGATGTCGCCCATTTTCACGCCAAGCGCATGCTCGTTGGGGATATTGAAGCGGGCCATGCCCTCACGCACCGACTTGCTGCTGCGTTGTTTGAGACTGACCAGCGCGGTTTGCAGCAGCGTATCGGTGGATGGCGCTGAGCGGTTGTCGAGCTTGCTGCGGGTGGTTTTGGTTTTTGCCGCTGCCGTTTTGCTTGTTTGGGTTTTGGCTTTTGCTATTGATTGTGCGTTTGCTGGTTTCGCTTTGACCGGCTTTGCCTTGGCCACGGCTTTCTTGGCAGTGACG
>CAMLNB010000061.1 GCA_946481205.1 uncultured Kangiella sp.
CCGGCAGCGAGCGCGATTGGCAGCAGCAATTCGCCGATCTCGTCTTCATCCGGTTCAAACCACGCGTCTTCGCGCAGGTTGACACCGTCCATGAAGCCGAGCGCCCAGCCGCGCAGCGGCGCCGCATCCGGATCGTCACCGAGCAGCAGCGGGCAGGGCAGGCGCAGTGGCTTACCGGAATACAGTTCGCGGGCAATGTAATCGGCCAGATTGCGCAACGTGCCTTCGATTTGCTGCTGCTCCTCGTCGTCGGCAAACTCCGGGTCTTCGACAAAAATTTCCGCCAGCCATTCGTTTTCCGGCACTTCGATCGGCGAAATGGCCAGTGCGGTCAGAAAGCCGTGGGTCTGGACATAGTCGTAGCATTCTTCGCTGACGGCGTCGGAAACCAGAAAAGCTTGCAAGGTGGCGAGATCGGCCGGGGTCGGGATGGGCATGATGGGCTCGGAACAAGCGCGGGATGCCGGCATTGTCGCACCGGCGCGGGTGGCTTGAAAGCAGGCGATGCGTCACCGCCGTATACTGGCAGTCCACGTCGTACCCGGATGCCACCATGGCCCGCCTTGAAGCGCTCAATTACCAACCACACTTTGCCTCGCTCGGCGAACCGTTCTCCGTGCCGGTGACGCCGACGCCGCTGGATTCACCGCATCTGGTCGCGTTCAGTGAGGACGCTGCCGCCTTGATCGACCTTGACCCGAATGAGGCGAGCCGGCCGGAGCTGCCGTTTCTGTTCAGCGGTGGCGCTTCGCTGACCGGTTGGCAGCCGCGGGCAATGGTCTATTCCGGGCACCAGTTCGGCGTCTACGTGCCACGACTCGGCGATGGTCGTGCGCTGCTGCTGGCAGAAGTGCGCAACCCTCGCGGCGAGAACTGGCAGCTGCACCTGAAAGGCGCCGGCCAGACCCCGTATTCGCGCATGGGCGATGGCCGCGCCGTGCTGCGCTCATCGATTCGCGAATTCCTCTGCTCGGAGGCCATGCATGCGCTGGGCATTCCGACTACGCGCGCGCTGTGCGTAATTGGCTCCACCGAAAAGGTTTATCGCGAAACGGTTGAGACCGGTGCCACCGTCGTCCGCATGGCGCCGAGTCACACCCGCTTTGGCAGCTTTCAGTATTTTGCGATGACCGGTCAGCACGAACCACTGAAGCAGCTGCTCGATTTCACCATTGCGGAACATTTTCCCCAACACGCCGGTGAGTCGCATGCCGGCATCCGCTTTTTTACCGACGTGGTGCGGCGCACGGCCGAGCTGATGGCGCAGTGGCAGGCGTTCGGTTTCGCACATGGAGTGATGAACACCGACAATATGTCGGTGCTCGGGTTGACACTCGATTACGGTCCGTTCGGGTTCATGGATGCTTACAAGCCCGGTTATGTCTGCAACCATTCCGATCACAGTGGTCGTTATGCTTTTGACGAGCAACCGACTGTGGCTTTGTGGAATCTGTGCCGATTCGCCGAAGCCCTGCTGCCGTTGCTGGAGAAGGAAGCGCTGGGCGCTGCGCTGGCTGAATTCGAGCCAGTGGTGGTGGAACGCTACGCCACCTTGATGCGCGGCAAGCTTGGCCTGACCCATCCGGAAGAGGATGACCGGGTGCTCAGCAGCGAGCTGCTGCGCCTGATGGCGAGTAATGGCGCCGATTTTCCGCGCAGCTTCCGGGCACTGAGCTATTTGAGCGATGCCGCGGATGCTCGTGATGCGCTGTTTCTGGATGAGTTTGCCGACCGGGAGGCAGCCGCAAACTGGCTGTTGCTGTGGCGGGCGCGGTTGGCGCGTGAAGGCAGCATTGCCGTCCAGCGGCAAGCGATTCAGCAGCGACATAATCCCAAATATGTGCTGCGTAATCACCTGGCCCAGATCGCGATTGAAAAAGCGCAAGCGGGTGATTTCTCGGAAGTACAAAAGCTGCACCAGATACTTCGGCAACCGTTTGCTGAACAACCGGAGCACGAGGCTTACGCTGCCTTACCGCCAGACTGGGCCCAGCAGTTGGAAATCTCTTGCTCGTCGTAACAGCAGTCGGCCGCGCTTGAGATACCGCAGTTACTGAGCGGTGTGGCTGGCTATGCTCACTTCCCCTCCTTAACAAAGGGGGAGAGTAAACCAACGAGTATTTCACTTCACCGAGGTAGCTTGATGACGACATTTTTGCTTTGGTCCGCCGTCTTCACCCTGATTGCCATCGGCCTGGTTGGCATCGTGTTTCCGTTGCTGCCCGGCGCGACCTTTCTGTTCGCTGGCATGTGGCTGGCAGCATGGATTGAGGATTACCAGCGTATCAGTGTCGGTACCATCTGGTGGCTGTTCGCCTTGATGCTGTTGTCCTTTGTCGTCGACTGGGTTGCCAGCGCGCTAGGCGCCAAAAAAGCCGGCGCTTCGAAAGCAGCGATTATCGGCGCGACACTCGGCTCCATTTTCGGCGTGCTCGTTGGCTTCTGGGGGCTGCTGATTTTCCCGTTTGTCGGGGCTTTTATCGGTGAGTTGATGACCCACGGCGACCAACTGCGGGCGCACAAGGTCGGATTCGCTGCCTGGCTTGGTACCATGCTGGGTCTGATTACCAAGATTGCGATTGCTTTTGCAATGTTGGGCATCTTTGTCTTGGCGTGGTTCTTCTAGTGGTGCTTAGCTGTACCTCAGGTGGACGTTAAAGAGCGAGATCTGCCGTGACCTCTGCGTTTGCAGGATTTTGTTTCTCGGTGTGTTTGTGCGCATTGCCGGCGGCAGCGTCGGAAGCCAGGCATTGGACACCTGACGCACTGTCGACCACAGCCTATGAGTCATCGCCGGCGTTCACGCCAGATGGTCGTGAGCTGTTTTTCATGCGTGCGGATCGGAGCTTTCAGAACTATCAACTGTTTTGGACGCAATGCCAGGCTTCAGGATGGTCGGCACCTCGGCCGCCGCCGTTTGCTGCGCCTGCGCCGATTCTTGAAGGTGATCCGTTTGTGACCGCGGATGGCCAGCGCGTTTACTACATCTCCTCTCGCCATGGTGTCGAGCTCGGTCGAGGTAATGAGGACCTCGATATCTGGTTCGCTGATCGTCTTCCCGACGGCCGTTGGTCGAGCACTGCACAGCGCCTGCCAGAGCCAGTCAACTCCACCGACTCGGAATTGTTACCGCGTCAGGTTGCCGATGGCCGCTTGTATTTTGGTTCCGCCCGGCCAGGTGGTCTTGGCGGGATGGATATTTACTCGGCTCACACCGACGGAAAAGAGCGGTGGTCGGTGAGTAATCTTGGCCATCCGATCAATACCGACAAGAATGAATATGAAGCAGAAGTCTCTCCCGACCAACGCACGTTGATCTTGGTCGCAGACCGCGGTGATCGCTCGCATCTTTATTTGTTTACCCGCAAGACGCTTGCTGAAAACTGGATTGAGCAAGCGCGGTTACCGGCGTTCTCATCCGTTTTTCAGGTGGGTCCGCTGCTTTCTCCTGCCGGTGATCGCGTACTCTTTGCCCAGGCGGAGGACAAGCGATCTGGCGAACTCTTTCTGCTGGATCTGGCATCCGCACCTGACCCGAAATGGCCACCCACCTGTTCTCCATCCGGAAAGTGAGTCTGTGCTGAGGGGTTTCGCTGTCGCTAATGGCTGCCGTCATAGCGGCGGCGTGATAAGCAGAAGGCATTTGTGAACAGGGCGCCATTTGGCGCCCTGTTCATAAGTGATGTTAGAAATTGAATCGCACGCCTGCATGCCAAGACCGCCCCATCTGTGGCGCAATATCTTTCAGGAACGACGTGTGCAAACGCACGTCCTCATCAAGCAGGTTGCTGCCACGCACGAACAGATCGGCGTTGGTGTCGCCGATGTAGACGCGGTAAATGAGGCCAGCATTAACCAAGGTGTAGCCATCGGTTTCGGTCTCGAATTCGGTGACGTCATCTTGCTCGGATGCTTCAATCACATCCAGGCTGGTACGCAGATCGCCGGTGTCGAAATCAAGGCCGAGACCAAGCCGTTGCGGCGGAATGCGTGGCAGGTTGCCGCCATCATCCAGCTCGCCATCGGTTTGGTCATAGAAACTGCGCAGAATCCAGTCGCCGGCATCGGTTCTGGCGAACGTCCAATCAAACGCGACCTCAATGCCTTGCAGCGTGGCGTCGTCCTGGAAGTATTGGAACACCGGTAGCTCATCCAGCTCGGCGCCAGTAGCCGCGGCGAAAATGAAGTCGCTGATCTGGTTGCGATACAGCGACACGATCAGGTTGGCCGTATCACCATGGTAGCGCAGACTCAAATCGATGTTGTTGGCGGTTTCGGTGTCCAGATTGACGTCGCCGACTTCGTAACTTTGGGTGGCGACGTGCGGGCCGTCAGAGTACAGCTCTTCCGCGCTCGGCATGCGCTCGGCATGGGCATACGAAAGTGCCGTTGACCAATTGCCGCCGAGCTCATACACACCACCTACCGACCAGCTGAACGCCGTTTCGTCATATTCCGGCTGGGCGGATTCCGGAGTGATTTCCTGCTGTTCATAGCGCAGCCCGCCTTCGAGATGCAGTTTGCCGAACTCACGCTCTTCGACCAGGAAGAGCGCGGTGCTCTCCGTTTTCAACGGCGGCACGAAAGCTTCTTCTCCAATGGCGGTGAAGTCGCGATCAGTCACCTGCAGGCCGAGCACGCCGCGCATGCCGGCAATCGGTTTGTGCACCAGTTCCAACCGGCTGTCAGTGGCTTTGTTCTCGAAGGTGGTACCGACTTCATCGCCTTCCAGTTCGACGTGTTCATAGTCGTTGCGACCAACGCGCAGTTTCAGTGTTTCGAAACCGGGCAGCGGTTCATCCAGACGTGCTTTCAGATCGGTCCGGCGCTGTTCCAGATCGATACGCACCGGCACTTCTTCTTCCTCTTCGACGGGTGGTTCTTCACCTTCGTCGTGGTGGTGATGGTGGCCGGGAATACCGTAGTTGGTGTTGTAGGTACTGAAAGCAATGCCGATAAAACCGCGCTCGCCGATCAACGATGCGCCAAGGGTGCCGCCGTCGCTGTCGATGTTGCTGTTCTCGAGCACGCCATGTGCCAGCGCTTCGCCTTCATGTTCGCCAGCTTCTTCTTCCGGAAAACGTTCGGCCTCGCCTGGGATCTCCATGTCATCGGTTTCGCGGCTGAACGCATTCAGGTGGAACGCAAACACGCCGCTGCCGCCGTCGAGTGCAGCAGCGATGCTGCGCTCGTCGTTGCCGGTTTGGCCACGCAATTCGACTGCGCCTTCCACGCCATCCTTCTGGGTTTCCGGAATGCGACGATCAATGACGTTGACAACACCACCAATGGCGCCGCTGCCGTACAGCAGCGTGGCCGGGCCGCGCAGTACTTCAATCTGCTCGGTGGTCAGTGGTTCGGCCGCGACATTGTGATCGGCCGAAACGGTCGACGCATCGAGCGTGCCGACGCCGTCTTGCAGCATCTGTACACGAGCGCCGGCGAGACCGCGAATGACCGGCCGTGACGAGCCAGCACCGAACGACGAGGCGCTGACTCCCGGTTGATTGTCGAGCGTTTCGCCAAGGGTGGCGCCGCGCGCTTTCAGCAGATCGTCACCTGCCAGCACTTGAGCCGGCGTGGCCATTTCCAGCGTGCGATGTTCCAGCGCGCTGGCATTGACGACCATGTGCTCGACATCGTTGTCGAGTTGCAAGGTCAATTCCAGATCGGTTTCGGCGACAGCGATTTCGCGATTCAAATGGCCATGACGGCCGGCTTCGATATCCAGCAGCAGGGTGCCGGTGCTGACGTTTTCCAGAGCAAAGCGGCCATCGGCATCGGTCTGGACAATCTGTTTGAGCGCCGGCACCCGGATGCGGGCATTGGCAACCGGCTTTTGATTGGCATCAAGCAATTGACCGCGCACGGTGGCGGCTTCAACGGCCGCGAATGGCGCGGCAAACACGCTGGCAACGGCCAGCGCCAGAAACGTTTTTTTCTTCGCAAAAGGCATGCGCATCACAGCAAACTCCCAAATTCCCAAACTCTTAATATTCAACAAGGCGAACCGGGCGACGGCGATGACCACTACCGTTGCGTTCAGGGCAACGGCGGACACGGGTCGGCGTCGTACGGCAGCGATCAAACAGGCTGGGCAGCGGCAATGGCCAGTAATCGAAACAACCAGTAATCGAAATGGCCACAACAATGCCGCGCGACAGCCAAGCAAGCGCACCGTCGAAGACGGTTACACGTGCCGGTTCAGATCAGGCGTGGGAGCGTGTGGGTGGCCCGCGGGCCGGTGGAGGTTGGCTGCGGAAGCTCGACACCGGAGCCGGTGTCGGTGTGGCGACAAGCGGATGCGCTGGCGCCAGCGTTGCCAGTTGTGGCAATGAGGCGAGCGGGGCGCTGCCTTGATCGGCGTGGGCGCAGATTTCGCACAGCGCTTCGGCCGGATGATGAACGCTATCGAGCCGGTGGATCAGCCCGAAGGACTGACTGGCCAGCACCAACACCACCGCGAGCAGCAGCAGACCGCGCCAGCGTTGGCGCAGTCCACGGTAAGCAAAGACGGGATTGGTGGTCGTCATCATGGCGGGCAAGTCTGGCACAGCTGGCGATGGCAGCAAAGTGAATCTGGCCGTTCGGCAGCCAGATGACTGTTACCGGCTGTTAACCGGCAGCGACGTACCAAACCCAGTGGCGTTACAAACCGCTGCGTGCCGATTCATGGGCGGCGTTCGCTGCCGTGCTGGTGCAGGCTGGTGCTCGATTCGGCAAAGCCGGCGACAAAACCGTCGTGCTGGCTGAGCGTGAACAGGCGCTCGGCCGAGCCGAGCGTGTCGCGATAACCCAGCGTGAACACTTGGGTATGACCGGCGGCGGCGGTGGCGCGCAGATCGGTTTCGATGCGCTGGGTCCAGGGATCGGCGCTGGCGTAGGCGTTTTCGTACAGCACGATATCCGGATTGGCCGGATGCGCTTGCATCAATGCCAAGCCGGCGATGGTGTCGCTGCCGTCTTCGTTGAGCCAGATCGCCTCGCCAATCAGATTCAGGCCGCGATTGAGCAACACCAGATTCTGCGGCTGCTCGTTCTTGAAGCTGCGAATCAGCTCGATCATCGCCCGGGTTTTTTCAATGCGAGTGTCGCGTGACCAGGTGGGATGGGTCAGGTAACGATCAACGGTATCGGGCGTGTCGAGAAACACGCCGTGCAAACCTTGCATTAGCAGTTGCTGATGCTGCGCGCTGAGCCAGCGCTGCCACAGCGGGGCGCTGACATCGACGCGCCAAGAGGCGAATTTCTCATTCCATTCCAGCGCAACGGTGTCGAACGGTTGTTGCTCGGTAGTCGGAAGTTGCGCGACAAAGGCATCAAACGCGGCGCGTTCGCGGCTGTCGAGTTCGCCGATGCTGAGGTAGCCGATGACACGAGCATTCTGTGCTGCCGCTTTGTCGAGCAGGGCGCGCAACGTCGCTGCCGGAATTTTGCGGCTATCGAGAATCAGCAGTTCGCGCGGCTGCAGCTGGTCGTGCAGGCGCTGCAATTCGGCGGCGTCGTGGCCGTAATACAGTTGGTAGCTGTCGGCGCGGAAGTCGCGGCTGTCGAGCGTTGGCGGGGTCAGCTGGCAAGCGCTGAGCCACAGGCTGCCGAGCAGCAAAATGACACCGGAAAAAAAGCGCGACATCGGATTAGTCTCCGCGGCTGAGCAGGCTCAGCAATTCGGTGCTGAAACCGCGTGCTGGCCGTTCAATGATGCGGCCGAGTTCCTGGCCTTGGCGGCGCAGGACAAAGGTCGGCGTGCGGGTGATACCGGCAGCGCGGGCCAGCCCAGTCGGATCGGTTTTGTTCTGATCGAGGTTGATCAGATGCAGCTGCAACTGACTGCTCGGGATGCCATCGATCAAGGCCAGCAAACGCGGCAGTTCGCGGACGCTGTCATGGCACCAATCGGCAAAGTACACGTGCAGTTCGAGCGGTGCGTGAGCGGCAACCGCTGCCGCCAGGTGCGCCCGTTCGGCGGCTGAGACGGTGGGAGCTTGAGCGAATGCCGGGGCATGTTGGCGCAACGTGTCGGCTGATACCGGGCCGGGCGGCAGGTGCTGTGCGCATCCGGCAATGAATGCGCAGAGCGGGAGCAAACCGGCCCGTAGCAGGGAACGGATCATCAATAAGGCGTCTAAACCGGGCAAGCCGCCATGCTAGCGACTGCCGCCGGCGGGCGCAAAGCAGGCCGCTCGGCGGGCCCTGCTTGCTTTAAGTTTGACATTTGTACCAAAATCGAGCGCTTGGCCCAACTGGTCTGAGTTGAATCCGACCAAACCGGCATCCGCGGGATGCAAGCCCGCCGGGCTTCCGTTATGCTTGCTTTGACCCGAGCGGGCAGGATGAGCCCAACAAGACGACTGGTTTTTCCAACCGTCGTTGGAGAAATGCAGGAATGTTGTACCAAGGAGACACAGCCAAGATGGCGCTGGTCCTTATCGTGGATGATGATCCCACGGTGCTGCGCATGCTCACCCAAGTGATGCAGCGCGATGGCCATACCGTGATGCAGGCCGAAGACGGTGACGTTGCGATGAAGCTGTTTCGTCGCCAGCCGGCCGATATCATCATCACCGACTTGCTGATGCCCAATAAAGAGGGCTTGGAGCTGATCGCCGAGGCGCGCGAAATTGCCCCGGCCGTTGGCATCATCGCCTATTCCGGCGGCGGCAAGATTCAACCAGAAAACTATCTCGAATTTGCCACCGGCATGGGCGCTGATCGCGTCTTCACCAAGCCGGTGCCGATTACCGATCTCTCGGTGGCCGTAAAGGAATTGTTGGCGAGTCGGGCGGCAGTGTAATCGCGTCGCACGTCGCATCAACGAATAAGCATTACATCATGCAAAACAAAACGCCGGCTCAAGCCGGCGTTTTGTTTTCTGCAGTGAGGCTGTCCTGACTGGCCGGTTCCAATGTCATCGTGAACCAGAACCGGCTGCCTTTGCCAATTTCCGAACTGACGCCGATCTCGCCACCCATCAATTCCGACAATTGCTTGCAGACAATCAGGCGCAACCGCCCAGCGAAGCTGGCATTGGTCAAGCGTGAACGGCTGTCGAGCGAATCAAACAAACCGGCTTGGGCATCTTTGGGAATGCCCTGGCCGGTGTCGCTGACCGAGAAGCGCAGTTGCTTGCGGCCGGCTTTTTCCAGTACATCGACATAAACGCCGACTTCGCCTTCCTTGGTGAAACGCACAGCGTTGCCAATCAGGTTGCCAAGAATCTGTTTGACCCGCACCTCGTCGGCCATGGTGGCGCTCGGCACATCCAGATTGATGCTGTGGGTCAGCTTCAGATTCTTGGCGCTAGCGTGGTGCGCGTATTCGGCGACCACGTCGTTCAACATGCTGTGCATTTGCATCGGCTGCTTGTTCAGTTTCAACAGGCCGGCATCGAGTTTGGAGAAGTCGAGAATATTGTTCAGGTTGTCGACCAACGTGCGGGCCGCGCGACTGGCGATGGTCAGCAATTCGCGCGGCTCCTGTGGCAGCCGGTACTGATCCAGCAGGTGCAGCATGCTCATCATGCTGTTCATCGGTGTGGTGATTTCATCACCCATGCGCGACAGGAATTCGCTCTTGGTTTTTGGCGCATTGACCGCGACATCGCGCTCGCGCAGAACATGGCGGGTCTGTTCGATCAATTGCTCATGCTGACCGCGCAGACGCTGCAATTGGCTTTCCAGTTGCTGTTGCTGTTGGCTGGTTTGCTGTTGCCATTGCAGCAGCGTTTGCTGCAGTACGGCGGTTTCCGGGATCTGGCGCAGGCCCGCCAGCGCACCGCGCTGGCCTTCGTTCTCGCGTTGGAGGGCATTGAGCACTGCGGCGCGCGCTTGCTGTTCGCGCTGACCGTCTTGCCAGAGCCAGAACGCACCACCGGCGCCGAGCAACACGATCATCACCGCGCCCCAGAGCCAGGTCGAGCTGCTGCCGGGCAAAACCTCGATCGGAGCCAGACTCAGCCGATGGCTGGTTTCGACGCCGACCGGCCAGGGCACGCGTTCGCCGGCTTCTTCGGCACTGGCGTCGAACTGAAAGGTCAGGCCGGTGCGTTCCGACAGCAGCGTCGCCAAGCTGGCATCGAGCGGAAAACCGATCATTGCAACCGCAAGCGTTTGCCCTTCGCTGCGCAGGCTGTCGCTGAGCATCAGCACCGCGCGTTCACGCAGGATCACTTCTTTGCCATTGCCATTCGGGGTGTCGCTGTATTGCTGCAACAGGTAATCGCCAAGCCCATACAGCTCGCCGGGCCGGCTCGGGGCGTCGGACAGGTACAGCGTGTTGCTGGAGCGGTCATGCAGCAGTGCCAGCGAAAAACCGAAACTGTTTTCGGCGTTGGCAAGTTCGCGCACGACGGTCGGTTGGGCGCCGCTGCGAATCAGATCTTTCAGTCGAGGATCTTGCACCACACGCCGCAGAAATTGCTGACCTTGCTCGATCAGCAATTGCACCGCTTTGCTGGCTTGTTGCCGCTGTTGCTCGCGCAGCGCATCGGCTGCGGTTTGGCGCACCGTGCCGGCGCTTTGGCCGACAGCGATCAACAGCAAACATGCCAACAGCGTCAGGATGGCAATGATCAATACCTGTCGAACGCGCAAACTCATCATCAGAACATGCTCTTCATTGTTGTTGTGTCGGCTGCAGCAGCCGCAACCCTATCCGGGGTAGTTGCCCTATTGGGCAAGTCATCGGTTCTGGCACGTGCGCCGCAGCAAACCTGTATCGCAAGGAGACGCCGCGAACCGGCAGCTTAGGCACGGGCACAGCACCCATGGTTCAGATTGTAGGCAGGATTTTCCAGCTTGGGGCTGTGACAACGGCGGGCTGTGACCGTGATCAAACTCCGAAGGTCCGGCGTTGTTCGACGCGCGTCAACATTTCGGCATGGTGCGGTGCGGGCAACTGGTGACGTGCGGCAGTTTGCAGCAAGGTGCCGGTAATGAAAGCGATTTCGGTGCGCCGTGCTTGCCAAAAATCCTGCTGCATCGAATTGTAATTGTCGGCCGTTGCGGTGGCGATGGCATCGACCTGTTGCTGCAATTGCTCGGCGCTGATCGGATGACCCTCGGCAGTACAAACGGCCGCCGCTTCTTGGGCGAGCAAGGGCAGCCAGTGTCTTGCGGTGGCATTGTGCAACAATTCGCCATTGCGACAATTGAGCAGGGCTGTCAGCGGATTGATGCAGCTGTTGATGGCCAGTTTGTGCCAGAGCCGGGTGGCGATGCGCTCGTCCCAGCTGACTTGAAGCCCGCTGCGCTGGAGCAGCGCCAAAGCGGCTTGTTGTTCTTCGTATGCGAGCTCGCCGCGGCCGGGGCCGAGCCAGATGCCGCCATCGCCGGCATGGACCACTTCATCAGCGCCGCGCCGAAAGCTGCCGTGGGTGCTGGTGCCGAGCCAGATGACCGTGCTGGCCGGCAATAACGGCCGGGCAATGGCCTCGGCGCCGATACCGTTCTGCAGCAGCACGACCAGCTCCGGCACCGGGTTTGCGGCCAGGTAGTCACGCAGTGCGGTCTCCACATCGGTGGCTTTCACGGTCACCAGCAGGCCCCAGGCCGGCAGCGGCTGATCGACGCTGGCGCTGGCCACCGCGACCGTGTGGCGCTGGTCACCATGCTGATAGTGGACGGCGAGCAGCGGAGCTTGGCCGGGCTTGCGCCGCAGGCACACCGGCACGCCAGCAAGTGCAAGTCGTGCCGCCCAGAGCAAGCCTTGGGCGCCAGCGCCAAGGATCTGCCAATTGCCTTTCTCTGCTTGCTTCATTACCGTGCCCGTCACCTTCTTTGTCTGCCTGCTGCGCTCGGTTTCGACGCCGCGCTGGCGACCCTGTTACGGATCCCGCTGCGGCCATGCTGTCTGAACGCCTCGCTTTCTGGCGCCGCCATACCGCCATTGTTGTGCTCGGTTTTGCTTCCGGCATTCCGTTGGCGCTGACTGGCCAGGCCATGCAGGCCTGGCTGACCACCGAAGGACTCGATCTTGCCACGATTGGCTTTCTCGGCCTGGTGGCGATGCCGTATGCACTGAAATTTCTCTGGGCGCCGCTGCTGGATCGGTTCGAGCCGCCGTTTCTTGGCCGTCGGCGTGGCTGGCTGGTCTGCTTCCAGCTGTTGCTAGCGCTGGTGCTGCTGCAGATTGCCCAGCTCTCGCCGGTGCAGCAGCCGGTGCTGTTTGCCGTGTTGGCGGTGGCGATCAGTTTCCTGTCGGCGTCGCAGGATATCGTGTTCGATGCCTGGCGTACTGATGTGCTGCCACAGGCTGAGCGCGGGCTGGGGTCGTCGCTGATGGTCGCGAGTTACCGCGCGGCGATGGTTACCTCCGGCGGTATCGCGTTCATTTGGGCCGAACAATGGGGCAGCTGGGCCAAGGTTTATCAGGTCATGGCCTGGTTCATGCTCGCGGCGGCGGTGATGACGGTGACGCTGGCGCAGCGTTATGAACGCAACAGCGATTACAAGCTGGCGGCGCCGGGGCGGGAGTTGCTGGCGTTTGTGCTGATGTTGCTGGGCGTCGTGGTTGCCGTTTGGCTGGCGCGTGCAGTGTTGATTTTGTTTGGGCTCGATCCGAATGACGCCAACAAATGGATCCAGCTGCTGTTTCTGCTCTGCGAGATCGCACTGGCGTTGCCGACTGCGCTGTGGCTGGCGCGCAAGGCGGGCTTCGATACGCTGAACCGTTCGCTCGACAGTTTCTTTAGCCGCGACGGTGCCTGGTCGATTCTGGCGCTGATCGTGTTGTACAAACTCGGCGATGCGTTTGCCGGCAGTTTGACGACACCATTTTTGCTGCGTGAACTGCAATTCACCAGCGCTGAAGTCGGCATCGTCAACAAGATCATGGGGCTGGGGGCGAGTTTGGTCGGGGCGTTGGCCGGCGGCTTGCTGATGATCCGGATTGGCCTGTACCGGGCGCTGATGTGGTTTGGTGTGTTGCAGCTGCTGACCAACTTCGGTTTTCTGCTGCTGGCGCTGCATGGTCGCAACACGCTCGGCAGTTTCGAGCTGCCACCGTTCGATGTCTGGATTGCCTCGCTGGATCACCGAGCCGTGGTCGATTGGTCGCTGGCGCTGGTGATTTTTGCCGAGCAATTTGCGGCCGGGCTTGGCACGGCCGCTTTTCTGGCACTGCTGACAGCACTCAGCCATAGCCAGTTTTCTGCGACGCAGTTTGCCTTACTGTCTGCACTCGGTTCGATCGGGCGGGTTTACGTCAGTCCGGTGTCAGGTGTGCTGGCGCCGGCGATTGGTTGGCCAGCGTTTTTTGCGTTTACCGCCGTGATGGCGATTCCGGGACTGATCATGTTGTGGTGGCTGCGCCAGCGCGTGCATGGGCTGGATCGAGCCTAGATTCGCTTCCGGTCAGGATCTGGACAAAAACAAACGCCACCGAAAGGGTGGCGTTTGTTTTTGCGAGTGATGCCGGTTTAGAAGTGGAACGTCGCGGCAATATAGTTGCCTTTGAATTCCAGATCTCCGAACACGTCTTCTTCATCTTCATCGATTTCGATGGTCATGTTGCGTTGACCAGCTTCGATGCCAAGGCCGAAGGCAAATTCGTAAGCGATATTGAAGCGGATGTCTTTCAGCGTGGCGCCCGCGGCGCTGATGCCGGCACCCTGTGCACCAAACGACAGCCCGGTCAGCGGCAGATCGAAGCGGGCGGCCAGATAGAGCATCGGGATGGGGGCATCAAGTTTTTCCTCGACGGTGCGGGCCGTGTTGTTGACATCGGTCACCGCGACTTTGCCGTCAAATTGCTTGATGTCGATACCGATATCGAGGTTGACCCAGTTGTCCAGTACTTCGTAATACAGCACGTAGTCGTTATGGCTCAGATCGAAATCGGTACTGACTGTGGTGTTGGCAAACGTTTCGTCACCGTAGGTAAAACCCTGACCCAGTGCCAGCGTGTTCTGGCCGCTGGTTTTCAACTCGTTGCGTTCCAGCTTGATGTTCGGCAGTAGCGGCACTGGATGCTCAATGGCAATCCACAGCGTATCGCCATCTTCTTCGTCGAGGCCCAGATCGTTCTCAATGTCGATATTGAAGTTACAACCGCCAATACAGACTTCGTCGCTATCGCTTGGGTTCGAGCCGAAGGTACCGCTGTATTCCTGGGTCCAGCGGGCCGCGCCAGCATAGACACCGAAAATGGTATCGGCCTGGGCCGACAGCGGCAGGGTGCCTGCGATGAGCAAGCCGGCGAGCAGGGTGGTTTTCATCGGGGTTTTTCTCATTGGGCTCTGGTTCATGGATGTCTCTCCTGATACGCGGGTGCAGCGTTCCGGGTTAGCTTATCAGCGCCACCACAGGCCGGCGAGCGACCGATTTGGCGTTTATGACAGACGGTGAGTTTGACCGGATTAGCTGAACGGCAGCTGAGTCCACCGTATCGGTGGTCGCCGGCATGGGAGGGCGGGCAAAAAAAAGGGCGTTGCCCAAATTCTGGAACAGCGCCTTGTGGAAACTCGTAACGGCAGTGTGCTTGTACTGCCGAGATGAGCCAAGCGTAGTTGCTTTTGCCGGCTTTGCAAGTTGGCCGGGCTGACCAACTTGCCGCCGGTGTGACGGTTTATTGACCGAGGAAGGCGATCAATTCCGCATCGTTCAGTGCGCGGCCGAGCACATGGCCAAGCGACTGATTCATCTCACCGCTGACCTCACCGAGCGTGGCGCGGCCGCCGACTTCGCGCGAACGCTTGTCGTTGAAAGTGCGGGTGCGGGTGCCTGCCGGCGTGGTGGCGATAAACTGGATACTGGTCTCGACTTCGATGGTGTCGCGCAGAACGCCTTTGTTGACGATGTGGTCGGCTTTCAATATCACCGCGCGGAACTGCCGCTCCTGCGCCGTTTCATTGAGGTGAAAACCGTGCTGGGCCAGGCCATTGGCCAGTTTGCCGCGGACTGTGTGGCTCGCCGGGTATTCCAATGGGAAGCGACTTTGCTCGGCAAACAGCGGGCTCGGCAGCGGCTCGCCGCTAACCTGCAGCTGGACCGTTTGGCCGGCGCCAAGCGTCGACGGGGCACTGATCACTTCCGGGTCCAACAGCAGTTTGGTTGGGCCGCTGGCGCAGCCGGCAACGGTAAACATCAGCAGCGTCGTCACAACAATGTGCAGGAGACGGGTCATTGCGTTCGGGTCCTTTCAGCATCAACGAGTTGGCACAGCGTCAGTACTGACTGAGGCGCGGCCGTGGGGCGGCTATGATAACGGCTGCCGGTATCGCAGGGGAGTGATGGATTTCGCGCCGCAACATGCGTGGGTGCAGCGAACGGCGGCGATGGTGGTGAGAAAAAACGCGTGAACGGTTTGCACCGCGCTGGCGTATAACGCACAATCGTGCCATCCGTCGTCAGTTTGGCGAGCTGATCATCGCTTCGGAGCAACAGGGAATGAGCAAACGGGTGGCATTGGTTACCGGCGGCACCGGTGGTTTGGGTACGGCAATTTGTCGGCGTTTGTTTGCCGAGGGCTATCGGGTCGCAGCGGGTTATAACAGCGGCGGCGATCATGACAAGGCTCGCGCATGGCAGGCCGAGCAGCGTGCTGAAGGGTTCGACATTCATATCAGTTTCGGTGATGTGCGCGACTTTGATTCCTGTGGTCGTTGCGTCGACGATGTTCAAAGCGCACTCGGGCCGATCGATGTGCTGATTAACAATGCCGGCATCACCCGCGACAGCACCCTGCGCAAAATGACCAAAGAGCAATGGGATGCAGTGCTGGTCTCCAATCTCGATTCGGTTTTCAACATGACTCGCCATGTGATCAATGGCATGGTGGATCGCAGCTTCGGTCGGATCGTCAATATTTCGTCTGTCAACGCCCAGAAAGGTCAGCTCGGCCAGACCAACTATGCGGCGGCCAAATCCGGTATCCATGGTTTCACCAAAGCGCTGGCGCAGGAAGTGGCGCGCAAAGGTGTGACCGTCAACACAGTTTCACCGGGCTATATCGCGACCAAAATGGTCATGGCGGTGGCGCCGGAGATCCGTGAGGACATCATCCGCGGCATCCCGGTCGGTCGACTCGGCACTCCAGAAGAAGTGGCACACGCGGTAGCGTTCTTGATATCCGAACACTCGGGATTCATCACCGGCGCGAATCTATCGTTGAATGGTGGTCAGCACATGTTTTAACCAAGCGCTTCGTTAAGGGGGCGGGTGGTTTGGCAGTGAAGTCAAAAAGCACAAGGGAGAGGGATTATGCAATTCAAGTCGGGGATTCTGGCAGGGGTGTTGCTGATCATCAGTGGGACGGTTGCTTCCAACGAAGGGGGCTGGGAGCCGACCATTGGCTATGGCTATCAAATGCCGGATGATGATCGCGGCTTAGAGAACGATGCTGAGCTGAAATATTTTGGGCTTGGCTACTATTTAACAGAAGAGCTTATGTTTGAGCTGTACGGTGCGGAGCATGATACGGAAACCGTATTGTCTACTGAGGTTGATAGCTCTCAAATGGGGCTGAAAGCGCTCTATCATTTTGATACAACCCGCCCGGGTATCATTCCCTACATTGCTTTGGGTTTGAATGAAATCAAATTTGAGCCTGAAAATGGCCAAGAAGAGTCAGAAACCGGGATTATGATTGGTCTCGGTTTGAAGACGTATTTTACCGAGCGGCTTAGCTTGCGCCTTGAGCTGAATAACACCCGTTACGAGGAAAGTCACGATCACGATAGTCAGTTCTGGATTGGTTTGAGTTATCTCTTTGGCGGTTCCAGCCAAGCGCCGGTTGTTGAGGAGGAGATCGAAGAGCCAGCCCCAGCGCCGACACCGGTGGCGCCCGTTGCGCCGGCCGCGCCGAAAGACAGCGATGGTGACGGTGTGTACGACAATGCCGATCAGTGCCCGAATACGCCGGCTGGTCGTAAGGTTGATGCCAAAGGCTGTGAGCAAGTGCTGCAGGAAAAAGTCAGCATCAAACTGAATGTGCTGTTTGACACCAACAAAGCCGATATCAAGCCGGAGTCTGCGGCGGAAATCAAACGTGTTGCCGATTTCATGACTGAGTATCCGACCACCAAGGTGGTGATCGAAGGCCATACGGATTCGGTCGGCAGCAATGAGCTGAACAAATCGCTGTCCGAGCGGCGTGCCAAAGCGATTGCCGATGCTCTGGTGCGTGA
>CAMLNB010000062.1 GCA_946481205.1 uncultured Kangiella sp.
GTAAATGGTGGCCGGGTACAGGCTTACGCTAGGATGTGTCATATCAACGACCGCTGACTGATGGATTGGCTGCGATGGAGAACGGACTCGGTTTCGATTTGAAGGCGCTGGAAGTGTTCGCCGCCATCGTCGAGGCTGGTGGCATGACCGCTGCAGGCCAGCGGCTCGGCATCACCCAGAGCTCGGTTTCGCAAACGCTGGCGGCGTTGGAGCAGTCGCTGAAAGTGCAGCTGCTGGATCGCTCACTGCGGCCGCCGGTGCTGACGCCAATCGGTCGCGAGTTCTATGCCCGTGCGAGTTTGTTGCTGGCGCAGGCGCAAGCCGTCAGCCGCGAGTTCCGACAGCCACAGGAAACGCCGCTGGCGCTGGTGCGGATTGCTCTGGTGGATTCGCTGGCGACTAGCATCGGCGCCGATCTGATCAATGCCGTGCGGTTTCGCGCGGCGCATTGGTCACTGATTACCGGACAATCGCATCGCCATGCTGAGCTGCTGCGCAACCGCGAAGCGGACATCATCATGTCCGACGACAAGCCGGCCGAGCAGCCGGACTGGTATCAGGTGCGATTGCTGCGCGAGCCGTTCGTCCTGGTGTTGCCGAAACAATTCGGCGGGCCGATGAACAGTTTGAAGCAGTTGGTCGCGGCGCTGGATTTTGTTCGCTACAGCCAGGGCACGGTGATCGGTCAGCGCATTGAGCAACAGTTGCAGGCCTGGAATATTCGGCCGCCGCTGCGGCTGCAACTGGACAATTCCTACGCCATTTTCTCGCTGGTGCGCGCCGGTGTCGGCTTTGCCATCACGACGCCGCTGTGTCTGTTGCAAAGCGGTCTTGCTGGCAGCGATGTTCAATTCTTTCCGATCCCCGAAGGGGAGTTCTTCCGTGAGCTCACGCTGACGGCCAGGCAGCAGGAGCTAGGCAGCTTGCCGCGTGATCTGGCCGAGGATGGCATCACGCTGCTGCGCCAGCGCATGTTGCCGGTGTTGCAGGAGCATATGCCTTGGGTGTTGCCGAGTTTGCGTCTGGGCGCGGCGTGAGGTGTACAAGCGCAGAAGGCGATAGCTTCAGACAGACAGGGGCTTGGCTGCGCAAGTAACGGCTTCAGGCTGGTAACGCCAGATAAGTTCGGCTTATGCTGAAAATTAGCCACGCAAATACTGCTTGCCAGAAGCGAATGAGGCTTTTCATAGTCGGCTAGCGGCGCTGGGTGTGATGTTTTCCCCGTCAGGGTTACCCGACAGAAACCCCCGCAGTGCGATCGCGTTTTGTGGTCTGACCGATGGTGGTAGCGATGCAACAGCATCAATACCTCAACGGTCCGGCGTGATAACGAGAAGAAGCGATCCGATGCGTGGCGCCATGGCTTTTCGTTTTGCCACCGTCTGATCCCGATCAGAACGGAGGCCATCATGAGTGATTCCCCGCATACCAAACACGGTAGCGTCAGCTACCGGCAAAAAGATTCTTCCTATTTCGAGAAACGTGGCCTGCGCCGTTATGCCGGTGTTTGGTCGTTGTGGGCGCTGGGCGTTGGCGCGGTGATCTCGGGGCATTTCTCCGGTTGGAATCTGGGGCTTGGCGCCGGTGGTTTCGGCGGCATGCTGATTGCCACCGTGCTGATCATGATCATGTATCTCGGCCTTTGCTTCAGCATCGCCGAAATGTCACCGGCGTTGCCGCACACAGGTGGCGCGTATTCATTTGCTCGCACAGCAATGGGGCCATGGGGTGGTTTTGTCACCGGACTTGCCGAGAATATCGAGTTCGTGCTGACGCCGGCCGTGATCGTGTTTTTCATTGGTTCCTACCTCGGCAGCATCTTTGAAACCTCGGCATCGTTCCAGCCGATCTGGTGGATAGGCTGTTACGTGGTGTTTGTCGGTTTGAATCTGATAGCCGTCGAGCTGTCATTCCGGGTATCGCTGATTGTGACGCTGCTGGCGCTGGCCGTGTTGGCGCTGTACTGGGTTAGCGCTATTCCGTCGGCCGACTTCGCTTCTCAAGCGCTCAATATCGGTGTTGGCCCGGACGGCAAAGCGGTGATGTTGGACGGTGGCAATGGCAGCTGGTTGCCGTTTGGTATCGCGGGTGCGTTTGCCTGTCTGCCGTTTGCGGTCTGGCTGTTCCTGGCGATCGAACAATTGCCGTTGGCCGCGGAGGAGAGTGTCGACCCGAAACGCGATATGCCGAAAGGCCTGATCCTCGGCATCTTCACACTGATTTTCTCGGCCTTCATGATCTTGTTCCTGAACACCAGCATTGCGCCCGGTGCGTTTGGTTTGGCAACGTCCGGTGAACCGCTGCTCGATGGTTTCCGCACGCTGTACGGTAGCGAGATCGCCAAGGTGCTGTCGCTGTTTGCCGTCATCGGTTTGATCGCGAGTTTTCACACCATCATCTTTGCTTACGGCCGACAAATTTATTCGCTGTCGCGCGCCGGTTATTTCCCGGAATTTCTGTCTGTCACCCACGGTAGTCGCAAGACGCCGCACGTGGCGCTGATCACCGGTGCGGTAATGGGCTTGGCCGTGCTGCTGACGACGTGGGCGGTGGCGGGCGAGGCGGGTGGCGCCTTCATCGGCGGCACCTTGTTGAACATGGCGGTATTCGGCGCGATGTTCTCCTACATGATGCAGGCGCTGTCCTTCATCCGACTGCGCAGCAAGTTTCCGCATATCGAACGACCTTATCGCAGTCCCTTGGGCGTGGTCGGAGCCGGTCTGACCTTTGTTATTGCTGCCGTCACGGTGTACTTCCAACTGCTCGATCCGATCTATCAGAAAGGCGTCTATGGCGCCGCCATCTGGTATGCGCTCGGCATCAGCTATTTTGCGCTGTTCGGCCGCCACCGCCTAGTGCTGTCGCCAGAGGAGAAATTTGCCCTGTCAGGCGGCAAGGCCGCTTACGAACACCATTGAGCAGACGAGCATGAGCAAGGTGTACTGACGCCTTGCTCTGGGAGCCAGCATGCAAGCACGTGATGTCAAAACCAAAGCAGATGCGATCAAGTTGGTAGAAGAGCGTGGTCTGAGCCATGTCAAAGTCGGTGTGGTCGACATGGATGGCATTCTGCGCGGCAAGTATCTGATCAAGGACAAATTCGTTTCGGCGCTGGATCACGGCTTTGGTTTCTGTGACGTGGTGCTGGGCTGGGACAGCAATGATCAGCTGTATGACAACGTCAAGTTTACCGGTTGGCATACCGCATACCCGGATGCGATGGTACGCATCCTGCCGCACACCTGCCGCGAGCTGCCGTTCGAGGACACGCTGTTCTTTCTCTGTGAATTCGATGGCAATGCCGAAGCCATCTGCCCGCGCGCGCAGCTGCAGAAGGTATTGAAGAAAGCCGACGCGATGGGCTTCGACGCACTGGCGGCGCTGGAATACGAATTCTTTGTCTTTGATGAAACACCGCAGTCCATACGTGAGAAAGGTTATCGCAATCTGCAGCCGTGGACGCCGGGCTTCTTTGGCTATTCCGTACTGCGCAGTTCGGTCAATGCCGAGTTCTACCATGAGCTGATGGACGTTTTTCAGCAGATGGATATTCCGATTGAGGGGCTGCATACCGAAACCGGACCCGGCGTGTTGGAAGCGGCATTGCAGGTGGACAGTGCCGAGCGTGCTGGTGACAAAGCGGCGCTGTTCAAAACCTTTTGCAAGGTGCTGGCGCAGCGCAACGGCCTGATGGCGACCTTCATGGCGAAATGGTCGAATCAATATCCGGGCCAGAGCGGTCATATCCACGTCAGCCTACGTGACAAGAAGACCGGCAAATCAGCGTTCTATGAAGCAGGCGCAGAGCACAACCAAAGCCGTCTGGCGCGCCAGTTTCTTGCCGGCGTTCAACAGCTGTTGCCGGAGTGGTTGTCGCTGTATGCACAGACGGTGAACAGTTATTCGCGGTTGATTCCGGGCTTCTGGGCGCCAACCGATGCAACCTGGGGCATTGAGAACCGGACCACGGCTCTGCGCGTCATTCCCGGCTCGGACAAATCCCAGCGTTTGGAAGTGCGGATCGGTTCCGCCGATGCCAATCCCTATATCGCACTGGCTGCCGCGCTCGGCGCCGGCTTGTACGGCATCGAACAAGCTTGGGAGCCGGAGCCTATCGTTAAAGGCAATGCCTATGCGATGCAGTTCCCGGAGAGTTTGCAGTTGCCGCGCACGCTATGGGAATCCGCTCAGCGCCTGAAAGCCTCGACGGCCGCACGGAAAACCTTCGGTGATGCGTTTGTTGAGCATTTCGGTGCTGTCAAGGAATGGGAAGAGCGTGAATTCCGTCGCCATATTACCGATTGGGAGTTGGCGCGTTACTTCGAGATTATCTGATGAGCGAACAACTGACAGTCAGTCCCATCGATGGCAGCGTTTGTGTCAGGCGCACGCTGGCCGCTGCTGCCGAGATCGACGCCGCGCTGAACCGTGCTGTTCAGGCCCAGCGTGATTGGCGCCAGCGTTCGGTGGCGGAGCGAGCCGCACTGTGCTCACGCGCGGTTGCGGCCTTCGTTGCCAACAAAGCCGAAATCGCCCGTGAAATCACGGTGCAGATTGGCCGACCGATCCGCTACACGCCGAATGAGGTCAACGGCTTCGAGGTGCGTGCCCGGCATATGATCAGCATTGCCGAGTCTGCACTGGCGCCGATACGGCCGGAACCGATTGCCGGATTCGAGCGCTACATCAAGCGCGAAGCTTTGGGGCTGGTATTTGTGGTGGCGCCTTGGAACTATCCCTTGCTGACTGCGGTGAACGCCATCGTGCCAGCGTTGATGGCAGGCAATGCAGTCCTGATAAAGCATTCGGCACAAACTCCGTTGTGCGCGGAGCGCATTGTTGAGGCATTTGATCAGGCCGGTGCGCCGCGAGGTCTGATACAGTTTTTACACCTGTCGCATGACGACACTCAGCGGATCATTCGTGACAACCGAATCAATTTTGTTGCGTTTACCGGTTCGGTTGCGGGTGGTGTCGCGGTCGAGCAAGCAGCGGCGGGGCGCTTTATTGGTGTTGGTCTGGAGTTGGGCGGTTGTGACCCGGCCTATGTCCATGCCGATGCGGATCTGGAGCATGCTGTCGATACGCTCGTTGACGGCGCCATGTTCAATTCCGGTCAGTCATGCTGTGGCATTCAACGCATCTATGTCCATGAATCGCTTTATCAGCGCTTTGTCGAGCAAGCCGCTGCGCTTACCGCGCAGTATCAGCTGGGTGATCCGTTGCAGCCGGATACCACGCTCGGGCCGGTTGTGCGCAGCAAAGCGGCGGACGAGATCCGTCGAGTGATTGCCGACACGCGGGCAAAAGGTGGCAAGGCGCTGATTGATGAGCAGCGATTCGCTGCTGCGAAAGCGGGAACTGCCTACGTTGCGCCTCAGCTTTTCGCCGACGTGGATCACGGCATGGGCTTGATGAAAGAAGAATGTTTCGGTCCGGTCGCTGGCATCATGAAAGTCCGTGATGAGCAGCAGGCGATTCAATACATGAACGACTCGGCCTACGGTCTGACGGCGTCGATCTTCACCCAGGATGTTCAGCTCGCGCAGCGATTGGGTGATGCGCTCGACACCGGCACTGTATTCATGAATCGCTGTGATTATCTCGACCCGGCGCTGACCTGGACCGGCGTCAAACACAGCGGTCGCGGCGGTACCTTGTCGCAGCTGGGTTATGAGTACTTGACCCGGCCCAAATCGTTCCATCTGAAACTGCAAACCCGCTGAGGATCATCATGAGCCAAGCCGATTGGGTCAGCTGGAATTATCCGACTGCCATCAAAGTGGGAACCGGTCGTGTGCGCGAGCTGGCGCAGCATTGTCAGGCGATGGCAATCAAAGCTCCGCTGCTGGTGACCGATCCCGGTCTCGCGGCATTACCCGTGATCACGGAATGCCATCAGCAATTAAAGAGCGCTGGCTTGCGCGCCGAGGTATTCAGTCAGATCAAGGGCAATCCGACCGGACGCAATGTGGAAGACGGTGTCGCGGCATTCAAGGCTGGCAAGCACGATGGCGTGATCGCATTTGGCGGCGGCAGTGCATTGGATGCCGGTAAGGCCATTGCCTTGATGAGTGGCCAAACGCGGCCGCTCTGGGATTTTGAAGATGTCGGCGACAATTGGACGCGAGTTAACGTCGCGGGAATGGCTCCGGTGATTGCCATTCCGACAACGGCTGGCACGGGTTCTGAAGTCGGGCGTGTTTCCGTGATCACCGATGAAACCGCACAGCTCAAGCGATTGATCTTTCACCCCAAAGTGATGCCGCCCTTGGTGATTCTGGATCCGGAAGTCACCGTCGGCTTGCCACCGAAACTGACCGCTGCGACCGGGCTCGATGCCTTGTCGCACAGCTTGGAAGCGTATTGCTCGCCGTTTTTCCATCCAGCAGCAGTGGGCATTGCCATCGAAGGCATGCATCTGGTCAAGCAATGGTTGCCGACCGCGGTGCGCGACGGCCGCAACATCGAAGCACGCTTGCACATGCTGGTGGCGTCAATGATGGGCGCCACGGCGTTTCAGCGCGGGTTGGGCGCGATGCACGCACTGGCACACCCGCTCGGTGCGGTGTACGACGCGCATCACGGCATGTTGAACGCAGTACTGATGCCTTATGTGTTGAAAGCCAACGAGCGTGTGATCAGCGAACGGATCACGGCGTTAGCGCGCTATCTGGATTTGCCCAATCCGTCGTTCACGGCCTTTCTCGATTACGTACTGCAGTTGCGGGAGGAGGTTGGCATTCCCCACACACTGACGGCACTCGGCATTGACGACAAGCAGGTGGCGCGCATCGGCAAGATGGCAACGGAAGATCCGTCCGCCGGCACCAACCCGATTCCGTTCACTGCAGACGAGTATGCCGAGTTGTGTCAGCATGCCGTGGTCGGCTTGCTTTGAGTCGCGGGCAACGCTGGCGTGGCGCGTATTGGTGTCGCTGGGTTTCTGCATGAAACCAATACCTTTGCCGCAAGCCGTGCGACGCTCGATGATTTTCTGATCGCCGATGCCTGGCCTGGCCTGCTGCGTGATGAAGCGGTGCTGACGGAAACGGCTGGCATCAATCTGGCGACGGCAGGCTTTGTCGCAGCGATGCAGAATCAGCATCAATTGCGCGGGCTGATCTGGGCGTCCTGCGGACCCAGTGGTTTGGTGACCGAGCACGCCTACGAAACCATCTGGCAATGGACTGCTGAAGCCATACAACACGCTATGCCATTGGATGCCTTGTTTCTGGATCTGCACGGCGCGATGGTTGCCGAGCATATCGAAGACGGCGAAGGCGAGTGGTTGCGCCGCGTTCGCGGTATTGTCGGTGATATTCCAGTGGTCGCAACGCTGGATTTCCACGCCAATATTTCTGCGCTGATGGTTGAGCAGGCCAGCGTCATGCTGGTATATCGCAGCTATCCACATGTCGATATGGCAGACACCGGTGGCCGTGCCGCAGCAGTGATGGCGCGTCTGCTTGCTGGTGAACGCTGGCAACCGGTGTGGCGACAAGTGCCGTTTCTGATTTCACTGCCTTGGCAGTGCACCAGCCTGACACCAATGCAGGATTTGCAAGCGGCGCTGTCGATGTTGCCTCCAGGAATTCTGACGGCCGAAGCGGCGCCCGGTTTTCCGTTGGCCGATGTGGCAGATTGCGGGCCATCCATTGTGGTTTATGGCCACGATCAGCAAGTTGCCGCGCAGTATGCCGACGCATTGCAACAGCAGTGGCTGGCTGCGCGGACGACATTTCGTGGCCGATTGTGGTCGCTGGAAGACGCGGTGAAACGTGCGGCTTCCTATCATGGCGAGGCGCCACTGATTTTGGCGGAAACGCAGGACAATCCCGGCGGTGGTGGCGACAGTGATGGCATGGCCTTGGTGCATGAGTGGCGACGCCAGCAGGCAGGCACCGCCTGTTTCGGTCTCATTCATGATCCGGTGGTCGCAGCGCAGGCCCACGCTGCCGGTGTCGGTGCCGAGATCGATGTAGTGTTGGGTGCTCGCGACAATACGCAGTCCGGGCCAGCGCTGTGCGCACGCGTTAAGGTCGAAGCGCTGGGTGATGGCAAATTCACCGCAACCGGATCGTTCTACCGTGGCAGCCGGATGGCGCTCGGGCCGATGGCGCGTTTGTCTTGCGATGGTTTGCAGCTGTTGATCAGCTCACGCAAGCAACAAGCTGCCGATCAGGCGATGTTCCGGCATTTGGGCATCGAGCCGGCAGCACAGCGGGTGTTGGTATTGAAAAGTTCGGTACACTTTCGCGCCGATTTCGAACGCATCGCCAGTCAGATTCTGGTGACGCTGACACCGGGCTGCAACACAGCAGATCTGTCGACGCTGAGCTATCACCGTCTGCGTCCGGGTGTAACGCCGGCCTAAGTCACCGCGGCAGCGGGCTCGGCGATTGCAGTCGTCACCGCTTTCGAGCTCGCGTTGTTCTGCCGGCGCGCCCAGATTTTCTCGTGAAAATAATAGGCAACGGTGTTGCACATCGGTTCGATCAGCGCCAGCGTGCCACCGGCGATAACGCTGCCGGTCACGATGTAGCCAATGCTGAATGCCACGGTGAAATGCACGGCGGCGAAGCTTGCGGTCTTGGCCATGATTGAGCCCTCATAAAAATCCTGGAGCTACTGTCCGTCACCGTCGTGGTCGGTGGCCAATTGATTGCTGCCATTGGAGTCATAAGCGACGCCTGTCGCGCAGAAAGCTTCCGTTACGCCAAAGGTGCTGGAACGGCCCGACATTCGCCGGGCGCCAAATCCGTCAGCTGCCAATCACCAACGCGGACCCGAACCAGTCGCAAAGTCGGGAAGCCGACCGCCGCAGTCATCCGGCGCACCTGCCGGTTGCGGCCTTCGCTGATGGTCAGCGCCAGCCAGCTGGTTGGGATCTGCTTGCGAAACCTGACTGGCGGGTCGCGCGGCCAGAGCATCGGCTCGGCTAGCCGCTCGGCCTTGGCCGGGCGGGTCGGACCGTCGTTGAGCGTCACACCTTGCCGCAGCCGGGTCAGGGCGTCGTCGCTGATCTCACCTTCGACCTGAGCCCAGTAGGTCTTGCTGAGTTTGAACTTCGGTGAGCTGATTCGGGCTTGCAGCAGGCCGTCGTCAGTCAGCAGCAGCAGGCCTTCGCTGTCGGTATCAAGCCGGCCGGCCGGGTAGACATCGGGAACCGAGATGAAGTCTTTCAGCGTCGGCTTGTCGGAGCCGTCCGGGCTGAACTGGCAGAGCACGCCATAGGGCTTGTTGAACAGCAGAAGCTGGGACATCGGTCTTGGAATCCGGGTGATCGCGACGGAGATGCTGGTGGATGGGGCACAGCATAACAAGCGAGCTGGCGTCGGGCATCAGCGACTCAGGCCTAGGTCCCAACTGGCCCGGCCTGTTTCCGACGGCTCGATGCCAGCACTTAAACCGCTGATTCCGCGGCAAAAGAAAAGGGCGCCATGCGGCGCCCTTTTTCAGATTTGTGTGCAGTTCTTATGAAAGGCTCAAATACCTTTCTTGTCTGACTTGCTGCTGCCTGGCTCAATATTGGTGGCATGCAGACCTTTCGGGCCCTGTGTCACATCGAAAGATACTTCTTGGCCAGCCTTGAGGCTCTTGTAGCCGTCCATATCTATCGTGGAGTAGTGCACGAACACGTCATCACCGCCCTCAGTCGGGCGAATGAAGCCGTAGCCCTTTGCGTTGTTGAACCACTTAACCGTGCCGTAAGCCATACCTGACTTCCTTCTCATCCGCTAACAGGAGATGCTGGCTGCTCCTCGGGTGATAATCCCATGATGGCGAGTGGTCAGCTGGATTCGGCAACGGCAGAATGACGAAGCGGCGACTACACGACAAAAAAGACTGGGGCATCCGTCCCGGACGACTGGGCAGGGCCCTCGAATAGTGGACATTTGTTCAACAGTTTGTCAAGACGCAGTGCACTCTACAAAACGCTACAACCAGGCATGGCTCTTGAATATGTTAGATTGCTCCCAATTTCTGAAATTGAATCCGAAGTGTCCACAGTGGACTACGCTTACACCATGAGTACGACGCCGCTGCCAATTGAACAGCAGACCGTCGAGGTCGCGCCGGCGGAACCGCAAGTCAAACCGCCGCGAATGTATAAGGTGGTTATGCTGAATGATGACTTCACGCCGATGGATTTCGTCGTGGAAGTGCTGCACAAATTTTTCGGCATGAACCAGGAGCAAGCTGTCAAAGTCATGCTGCAGGTGCATTACGATGGTCGTGCCATCTGCGGTGTGTACCGATTTGAAATTGCCGAGACCAAGGCGATGCAGGTTGTTGAATACGCGAAAGCCAATCAGCATCCGTTGCAATGCACGATTGAGGCAAACTGATTTGCAAAGAACGGTTCATTGGGTGAACGAAGTGGGCAGTGCAGAAGTGGTCTTTTTGCCTGTTGTCTGTCGTAGAAGGCCTGAGGTGGTCGTATGCTAAGCAAAGATCTGGAGTTGACGCTGAATCAGGCGTTCAAGCAGGCACGTGAGAAACGTCATGAGTTCATGACGGTGGAACACTTGCTGCTGGCATTGCTCGACAATGCCGTTGCCGTCAACGTGCTGCGCGCTTGCGGCGCCAATGTCGACCGCTTGCGTCGCGAACTGGCGCATTTTGTCGACGAAACAACGCCGCTGTTGCCGACCGATGATGAGAGTCGTGACACGCAGCCGACGCTGGGTTTCCAGCGGGTGTTGCAGCGCGCGGTGTTTCACGTCCAGTCAGCCGGCAAGAAAGAAGTCACTGGCGCCAATGTGCTGGTTGCCATTTTCAGCGAACAGGAATCGCAGGCCGTTTATCTGCTGCATCAGGAGCAAGTGTCGCGACTGGATGTGGTCAATTACATTTCGCATGGCATTTCCAAGGTGGCCGGCAGTGAGCGCGATGCGCCGCAGCCACAAGCCGATACGGAAGAAGAGGGCGCTACCGAAGCCGGCAAGTCGCCGCTGGAAAGTTTCGCCAGCAACCTCAATGAACTGGCCAAGATCGGCAAGATTGATCCGCTGATTGGTCGTCATCACGAATTGGAGCGCACCATTCAGGTGCTCTGCCGTCGTCGCAAAAACAATCCGCTGCTGGTTGGCGAAGCCGGTGTCGGCAAAACCGCGATTGCAGAAGGCTTGGCGCGTCGTATCGTCGATGGCGATGTGCCGGAAGTGATGCGCGATGGTGTCGTTTATGCGCTGGATCTCGGTGGTCTGCTGGCCGGCACCAAGTACCGCGGTGATTTTGAGAAGCGGCTGAAAGCCGTTTTGAAAGAACTGAAAGAAAAACCGCACGCGATTCTGTTCATTGACGAGATCCACACCATCATCGGCGCCGGTGCAGCCAGTGGCGGCGTCATGGATGCGTCGAACCTGGTCAAGCCGATGCTGGCATCGGGCGAGATCAAATGTATCGGCTCGACCACCTTCCAGGAATACCGTGGCATCTTTGAAAAAGATCGGGCGCTGGCGCGGCGTTTCCAGAAGATCGATGTGCTGGAGCCGTCGATCGACGAGACCTACGAAATTCTCAAAGGCCTGAAAACGCATTACGAGAAGCACCATAGTGTGCGTTATACGCCGGCGGCATTGCAGGCCGCGGCGGAGTTGTCGGCCAAGTACATCAATGATCGGCAATTGCCGGACAAAGCGATTGACGTGATCGACGAGGCCGGCGCCAGCCAGCGTCTGCTCGCACCGAGCAAGCGCAAGAAAGTGATCGGCGTGCACGAGATTGAAGATATCGTCTCGAAGATTGCCCGCATTCCGACCAAAACCGTTTCGACTTCGGATCGCGAAGCACTGCGCAATCTCGGCCAATCGCTGAAAGGCGTGGTGTTTGGTCAGGATGACGCGATCATGCAGCTCGCTGACGCGATCAAGCTGGCACGTTCGGGCCTAGGTACTGAAGACAAACCGGTGGGCTCGTTCCTGTTTGCCGGCCCGACCGGCGTCGGCAAAACCGAAGTGACCAAACAGCTGGCGCGCATTCTTGGTTTGCAGCTGCTGCGCTTTGACATGTCGGAGTATATGGAGCGCCATACCGTGTCGCGCTTGATCGGTGCGCCTCCCGGTTATGTCGGTTATGACCAGGGCGGTTTGCTGACGGAGGCGGTTTGCAAGAACCCACACTCGGTGTTGCTGCTTGATGAAATCGAGAAAGCGCATCCGGATGTGTTCAACCTGCTGCTGCAGGTCATGGACCACGGCACGCTGACTGACAACAACGGCCGCAAAGCCGATTTCCGCAACGTGATCATCATCATGACCACGAACGCCGGCGCTGAGGAAATGGCCAAGAGCTCGATTGGTTTCACGCTGAACGATCACAGTGTCGACAGCCTGGACGCCATCAAGCGTTTGTTCAGCCCCGAGTTCCGCAACCGCTTGGATTCGATTGTGCAATTCAAGGCGTTGGCGCCGGAGGTCATTCTGTCGGTGGTCGACAAGTTCATTGTCGAGCTGCAGGCCCAGCTGGATGCCAAAGGTGTCAGCCTCGAAGTGACTTCGGAAGCGCGCGCGTGGCTGGCAGAAAAAGGTTACGACCGGGCGATGGGCGCGCGACCGATGGCACGCATCATTCGCGATTTGCTGCGCAAACCGCTGGCGGATGAGTTGCTGTTCGGCAAGCTGTCACGCGGCGGTGAAGTGCATGTGATGATGGAGAACGATGCCTTGGCGTTCGATATTGTCGAGAAGGCCGCGCCCGCGCTGGAGCAGGCCAAAGCCACCTGAGTCGCTGAGCAAACAAAAAGGCGGGTTCTCCCGCCTTTTTGTTTTTATGCGTTAGCACCGATGCTCAACCGGTCTTGATGCGGCAGCATCGTTGCAACGCTCAGTCAGAAAAGCACCAAACAAAAAGGGGAAGCTACGGCTTCCCCTTTTTGCGAGGTAATTCGATTAGCGGGCGCGGAAGATAATCCGGCCTTTGGTCAGATCGTATGGCGTCATTTCCACGGTGACGTCGTCGCCGGTCAGAATGCGGATATAGTTCTTGCGCATCTTGCCGGAAATATGGGCGGTGATCACGTGGCCGTTTTCCAGCTTCACGCGGAACATCGTGTTTGGCAGGGTTTCCAACACCACACCCTGCATTTCAATAGAATCTTCGCGAGCCATGCTCAATCTGGGCAGCTTTCAGAGGGGCGCTATGATGCCCGAAAGCGGTCTGCTTGTAAAACCGCCAATTCAGTCTTTCAGCGCTTGCCAGCGCCCGGCATGAAATTGCTCCAGCGGCTGATAGTCGGCTTTGTAGTTCATCTTGCGACAATCGGCGATGTAATAGCCCAGATAAACATAGGGCAGACCAACCGCGCGTGCCTTTTCTATCAGTGCGAGTACGGCAAACACGCCAAGGCCCCGGCTGGCTTGGTCGGGGTCGAAGAAGGAGTACACCGCCGACAGGCCGTCCTCAGCCAAGTCACACACCAGTACCGATAGCAGTTGTTCACCCCTATAGCTGGTCAGCAGCCGGGTGGCGGACCAGTCGGCAAGCAGGAATTGCCGCGCTTGCTCCCGGTCGGGCGGGTACATCTCGCCGTCGGCATGGCGCTGGCGGATGTAGCGTTCGTAGAGCTGCAGCTGTGGCTCGGTCAGGCTGGGCGCTTCCCAGGCAACATGCAGATCGGCATTCCGGGCCCAATTCCGGCGCTGGCTGCGGTTCGGCCGAAAGCGGGCGACCGGGATGCGAACCGGAATGCAGGCCTGGCAGCCGTCGCATTGCGGCCGGTAGACATGGCTGCCACTGCGACGAAAGCCTTGCCGCATCAGCGCGGCATAGAGGCTCGGTGTCATCGGTACTGCGCTGCCGACAAAAGCCGTTCGCGCCAGTCGGTCGGGCAGGTAGTTGCAGGGCAATTCCGGTGTCAGAAACAACGGAATGCTGAGGCTGGCAGGTGCGGTCATCGTGCTCGGGTTGGTTCTGTCGCGTTGGTTGCGTTGGTTTGGGAAGCCGTCAGTGGCTGGTCCTGAGCATCATCATCTCACAGCAGGGATTTCGGCGTTGCTGCGCCAAACCGCTTTCAACTCACCACGATGCCGAACAACTGGCTCTCGTGGTCGCCATCATCGGTGCGGATGGCAAAACCATTGCGGCCCTGGCGCTTGACCTCGTACATCGCGGCGTCGGCATGTTTGCGCACCAGATGCACATCGCGGCCATGACGCGGATAAGCGGCAATGCCGATGCTGACGCCGACGCGCTCGCTGGCGCTGGCATTCAACGGAATCGGCTCGCTGATGTGTTTGACCAGCTTGCCGGCAATGCGTCGTGCGGCATCCAGATGCTCGGTTTGCGGCAACAACAGCAGAAATTCATCGCCGCCGAGCCGCGCGACGATATCGCTGTCGCGCACTGCCGCTCGCAAGCGGCCGGCAACGGTTCGCAGCACTTCATCGCCGGCATCATGGCCGTAGGTGTCGTTGATGTATTTGAACCGATCCAGGTCGAGCATCATCACGACAAACCCGCAGCCCAGATGCTGTGCCTGTTGCGCCAGCTCCAAGCATTTCAAATCGGCGGCATGACGGTTCAGCAAACCGGTCAAGCCATCGCGTTCGGCTTGTTCGCGGGTGGTTTCCTCGGCCTGTTTGCGCACGGTGATATCGTAGAGCACGCCCTCAATCGTGTTGGCGTTGTCGCCATCACTATCGGTGGAAAAGATGCAATGTGACCAGCGTTCTGGCGCATCCATCACCTGTGCAAAACGCAGATCGGCGGCACAAGGACGCTGACTGGTTATCGCTTGATGCAACAGGCTGCGAGCTTCGTCGGCATCGAGAAATATCGCTGGCAGCGCATCCTGACTGGCGAGCTGACTTTGCTGCTGCGCCGACAGGCCGGTCAGCCGGAAAAAGGCCGGGTTGGCAGTCAGCAGCTGGCCTTCATGATTGAGCAGAAAAATGCCCGCGCTGCTGTCTTCAAAAATGCTGCGAAAACGCTGCTCCAACGCTTCCACCTGTTTGCGAAGCTCGCGTTCCTTGCTGAGCATATGCTCGACCGTATTCAGCAGGCCATTGATGTCATCGACCAATACTCCAATTTCGTCACCGGCATGTCGTTTGCTGATGCGCAAGCGCTCGGATTCACCCGGCATGATTTCGTGTAGTCGGCGCGAGAGATACGTCAGCGGCCGACTGAGCATCCAGTAAACGGTCATCAGCACCAGCACGGCAACGGCAAGCATCTGGCCGGTCAGCAGCGCCGTGTTGCCGAGCGCCGAGGCGCGTGCGCGCTCGGCGATCAGCGGCTGATCGGCTTGCACGCGCAGTTCACCGGCGATTTCTTCCTCAGAAAATGGCGCATGCAGCGGCAATCGAACCCAGTCGGCGTCGGGCAGCGGTGAACCCACTTTGGCAATGCGGCCGCTGCCGTTGTCAATCTCAACCGCTTTGACGATGGAGTTTTGCCCCAGTCCACTGGCGACTTCCTGGGCCAACTCCTTGTTGCTGACATACGCGGCAATGGCGGCGGTGGTTGCTACCGTTTCCAGCAGCTGCTGTACGGCACGCTGATTGTGCTCCAGCGAGAGGGCATAACTGCGCTGATAAAAGACATAACCGGATGCGGCGACAACCAACAGGGCGCCGGCCGAGACCGTAATGGCCAGTTTGACATGCAGGCTGCGCCAGTTCATGGCGGGCTCGGCAAACTCATGACAATTTTCACCGTGCTGGGTAGTTGTTGGGTTTCGACGTAGGCAATCGCATTCAGGTTTTGGCTTACGGCTTGAATCACCAACTGCTGATCATCAAGCTGGCGCGGCGGCGTCATTCGACCGGCGAAAATCAGCGTTGCCCAGTACGCATCGACCTGCGCTTCAGTTTTACCGGTCAATACCTGATAAAACCGGCTACGCGCCGGCTGCCCAGGCACCCGATCCAGTGGCACCGCCAAACGGTCACCGGGGAAATTGGCGGTGCGGCCCATGAACAGATCGATCACCTGTTTTTTACTGAGGTTCTCAACGGGGTTGCTGGCATGAACGATGACGTGAATATCAGCGTGAGCGAGCGCACCAAGCATCGCACCGACTCCGCACAGCAACGTGCGAACGACCCCGATAGCGCGTGAGTTCATCTCCGTGGCCTCAGAACAATACATCGAGGCTGATACTGAAGATATTGGCATTGCCCGACGCTTTGCGCTCGGGATGCCACAGGCTGCTACCGTTTTCCTCCACCTCGTAGCGGTCATATTGCAGCTTGAGTGCCATCCGACTGGTGAAATCCCAGCGCAGGCCAATACCATAACTTTCCTGCTCGGCGCGGCTGCGGTTGATTAAATCGATGGTGGAGTCGCGCAAGGCTTCCAGTGCTGCCTGTTGCGGCGGCGGCAGGATGACCGGCAACACGGTCGTCCGTGCGTTGTCACGTGGCTGTGATTTTCCGAACACAATAAAGGCGGTAAAACGTTCGAAGCGACGAGCGACGGACACGTAACCGTGTGTGCTGTTGGGTAGCAGATCGCGCTCGCCTCTGAGGATCGCCAGTTCGCTGTGTAGCAGCCAATTGTTGTTGTCATAGCTCGCGCCGATAGCACTATAGGTATAGCGCGTGTCTTCCACCAGAAACTCGCCGGCCAGCAAAGGTGCATCCGGCCACACTGCACCGAGTGTGTTGAGGATGTCAGCGAGGGGCGCTGCCTCCGTTTCCGAGGCAAAGGTCAAATCGGCATGACTGAGCCGAATCCGCCACGGTTCGTGTTCAAGCAGCAGCGTGAATCCATAAATGGGGTCCAAATCAAGATTGAAACCGCCCGAGCTGCGCAATGGTGTGTGGTAATGCGAACGGCCAACAAAAGCCTTCGCATACAACGTATTTTCTTCGCCATCAAAACGATGCTGGTAATCCAGCCCGTCCATGCTGTACAGCGCGATCAACCCATAAAAATCAACAGGCGGCCGGACCCACGGATAGGTGTAACCAATTTGGCGGGAATCTGACAACATGAACACATCGAAACCGATGCGACCAATGCGCCACTCGCTGCCATCGCGGGGTTGGTAACGCAGAAATGCCCAGTCGAGATAATCCTCATCGTGTTCGCGAGCGGTTTGATCCAGCACCACTTGCACGGCAGCATCAAAACGCGGACTCCAGCGCAGATTCCATTGCAGGCC
>CAMLNB010000063.1 GCA_946481205.1 uncultured Kangiella sp.
AGCAGACAGCTTCAGTTCCACAATGACTGCGCTGCCTGGCAACGAACAGCGATTGGAGCATCAGCTCTGCTCGGCAAAGCTCGGCAAGTCCTTCACGCGCACGACATCCGCCGGCAGTTTGGCATCGCTACGCGGACCCTTGCCAGTCAGAACCAGCACGAAATCACAGCCGAACGCTTTTGCGCAGTCGTAATCGGATTTGCTGTCACCGATGAACAGCATCTCGGTCGGCTGCAGTTTGTGATCGCGAGCGATCTGTTCAAGCAGGCCAGTGTTCGGTTTGCGGCAATTGCAGCCATCGTCGGGATGGTGCGGGCAAAGATAGATGCCATCAAGCGCGGCGCCATGTTCAGCCAGCAGCGCGTTCAGTTTGGCATGCATCGCGTGCAGCTCGGTCAGCGTGTAGTAACCGCGGCCAACCCCGGATTGATTGGTCGCAACGCAGACGAGGTGACCATGCTGTTTGATCGTGGCGATGGCGGCGATGGCTTTCGGCACCGGAATCCATTCATCAACCGACTTGATGTATTCATCCGAGTCTTCGTTGATGACGCCATCGCGATCAAGCACGATGCATTTGTAGGCGGTGAACGGTTTCATGTTTGTTGTCTGGTTTGGAGCGGTATCGCCCCCCTCCCAACCTCTCCCCTGACAGGGAGAGGAGCAGAAACACACTCAATCACCGCGTAGTGACTCCCTCCCCTGCCAGGGGGAGGGCTGGGGTGGGGGTTGAATTACGCGATACCGTCAGCTACTGCTACCACTCAACCCGGCAACTGCGAAATATCCGCGACCGCACCGAACAACTTCTGCAGATCGCGCAACAGACCATGGCGATTGCGACGGATCTGTTCATGCGGGCTGTTGACCATCACTTGATCAAAGAAATTGTCGACCGGCGCACGCAGCGCTGCCAGCCGCACCAAGGTTCCGGTGTAATCGCTAGCCAGGATCAGAGGTGCTGCATCTTTCTTGGCGCTGACCAATGCTTTGAACAGATCGATCTCGGCTTTTTCGATCAACGCGCCTTCTTCGACAACCAGCTCGCCGCTGGCGACATCAGATTTGGCCAGAATATTGCGCACGCGTTTGTTGGCCGCAGCGAGCGCAGCGGCTTCCGGTAGCGTGTTGAAATGCTGGACGGCGCGAACCCGGGCATCAAAGTCGAGCGGATGGCTGATCTTCAATTCCATCACGGCATTGAAGATCTCAACCATCACGCCTTGCTCGCTGTAATCGGCGCGCAGGCGGTTGAACACGAAGTCATAGACCTCGGTTTCGACGTTGGTGTTGGTCAAGCACGAGCCGAGCAGTGTTTTCGCTTTGGCAAACACTGGCGCCAGATCAAGCTGCAGTTTCTTCTCAATGCAGATACGCAGCAAACCAATCGCGGCGCGGCGCAGCGCGAACGGATCCTTGGCACCGGTTGGCGCCTGACCGATACCGAAAATACCAACCAGCGTATCGACGCGATCGGCAATTGCGACGCAGACACCGGTCAGCGTTTCCGGCAGCGCGTCGCCGCTGAAACGTGGCAGATAATGTTCTCGAATCGCCTGCGCGACTTCGGCATCTTCACCATCGTGCTTGGCGTAGTACTCGCCCATGATGCCCTGCAGTTCCGGGAATTCATTGACCATTGCGGTCAGCAAATCAGCCTTGCACAGTTCACCGGCACGCATCGCCTTGACGCCATCGGCGCCGAGCAGGCTGGCAACGGATGCCGCCAGTTCAGCGACGCGCGCTGCCTTGTTGGCAACGGTACCGAGCTCTTTCTGGAACACGACATTGCCAAGGCCGGCGCGGCGATCACAGAGCCGGGTTTTCTTGTCTTGATTGAAGAAGAACTCGGCATCGGCAAAACGCGGCCGAATGACTTTGGCGTTGCCTTCGGCAATGGACGCCGGCCGCTTGCTCTCGATGTTCGAAATGACGATGAACTTGTTCTGCAGCTTGCCGTTGCCATCGACGATATGGAAATAGCGCTGGTTATCGCGCATGGTCGAGATGAGGCACTCCTGCGGCACCGCCAGGAAGCGTGACTCGAATTCGCCAAGCACTGCCACCGGCCACTCGACCAGGCCGGCCACTTCATCGAGCAGCCGATCCCAGCTTTCGCCGTCGAACGTCGCTTTGCCGAACACCGACACGCCGCCATTGGCATGCGTCAGCGTATTGACCTGTTCGACAATCGCACGCTGCCGTTCGGCAATCGACGGCATCACCTTGCCGCGCTCACGCAGCAGAATCTCGTAGAAGTTGGCGGCTTCGAGTTCAATCGCATCCGGGGCATGGAATCGGTGACCATGAGTCACTCGGCCAGATTTGACGCCAAACAACTCAACATCAACCACTTCATGACCGAACAGCGCAACAATCCAATGCACCGGCCGGATAAACAGATGCTTTTCGGCGCCCCAGCGCATCGGCTTGGCGAGCTGAATTTTGCTTACCGCACTGGTGATCATTTCCGGCAACAGCTTGATCGACGGGCCACCTTTGACCACTTTCTCGCAGAACGCTTTCTCGACGTTGCCATCGGCCTTGATGACAAAGTCACTGGCTTCCAGACCGTTCTTCTTGGCAAAACCTTCCAGCGCCTTGGTCGGCTTGCCGTCGGCATCAAAGGCAACCGCTTTCGGCGGGCCGAACAGCGACACGGTGCGATCCTGCTGGGTCACCGGAATGCGGAACTTGACGGCTAAACGGCGCGGCGTCACCAGTTGCAGCGAGTCATCACACTCAATGGCACCGAGTTCCTGCAGGCGTGCTTTCAACGCGTCGTGCAGGTCTTGCCACATTTGCTTTTGAAACCGTGCCGGCAATTCTTCAACGCCGAGCTCAAACAGAAAATCTTGCGTTTGCATATTGTTCTTACCGTAGGGTGCGCCGTGCGCACCGTTTCCTTGTCAGCGATCCGTTGTTGGTGCACATAGCGCACTCTACAAAATCGTGGTAGCGATCAACCCGCCTTCTTCACCGTCTCGCACATCGGGAAGCCGAGTGCTTCACGCGCCTTGTAATACGCCTCGGCAACGCTGCGGGCCAAGGTGCGCACGCGCAGGATGTAGCGCTGGCGCTCGGTCACCGAAATCGCTTTGCGCGCATCAAGCAGGTTGAAAGTATGCGAGGCTTTCATCGTCTGTTCGTAGGCCGGCAGCGGCAGATTGAGTTCGATCAGACGCAGCGCTTCTTTCTCGCAGTTGTCGAACCATTTGAACAGCGATTCGGTGTCGGCGTGCTCGAAGTTGTAGGTGGATTGCTCGACTTCGTTCTGGTGGAACACGTCGCCGTAGGTGATCTTGCCGAGCGGGCCGTCGGTCCAGGTCAGGTCATAGACGTTGTCGACGCCTTGCAGGTACATCGCGAGTCGTTCGAGGCCATAAGTAATTTCTGCGGTGACCGGCGCGCACTCGATGCCACCGACTTGCTGGAAGTAGGTGAACTGGGTCACTTCCATGCCGTTCAGCCAGACTTCCCAGCCGAGGCCCCAGGCACCGAGCGTCGGCGATTCCCAGTTGTCTTCAACGAAACGGATGTCGTGCTCGAGTGGGTCAATGCCCATCACCCGCAGCGAACCGAGATACAGATCGAGCACGTTCTTCGGCGACGGTTTGATCACCACCTGATATTGGTAGTAGTGCTGCAAGCGGTTCGGGTTTTCGCCATAGCGGCCATCGGCCGGCCGGCGCGACGGCTGCACATAAGCGGCGCTCCACGGCTCGGGCCCGAGCGAACGCAGGAAGGTGGCCGGGTGGAAGGTGCCGGCGCCCACTTCCATGTCCAGCGGCTGCAGGATCACACAGCCCTGTTGGGCCCAGTATTGTTGCAGGGTCAGGATCAGGCCCTGAAAGGTGCGGGTGTTGTCGTTGCCTATGGCCACAGCGCTCGTCCGGGAGTCGTTCAACAAAAGAGCGGCATTATAGCCGCCTGTCTGGCCGGATCAGACGGCCGGCAACATGGCTTTTTCGCCCCGCCCTGCCCGGCCCCCAGCCACCGCTACTGACAGGTAGCTGTCAGCGGCAAGCAGTTACCATCGTCTCACCTGACTTCCCGCGCATGGAGCGCCGTCATGTCTGCAGCCCGTCCCTATCACGCCTTGATGACCGCCATTTACAAAATCGCCCCGGCCCGGATGAAAGAAGCCCGCGACTGGTATGCCGAGGCGCTCGGCCAGCAACCGTACTGGGAGTCGATCGAGCACTACGTCGGCTTCAATGTCGGCGGCTATGAACTCGGGCTGCACCCGAAGAATCCGGGCGAGGCCGAGCAGCAACAGACCGGTTGCTGCGCTTACTGGGGTGTCGATGACATTCAGTCCGTCTACGCACAGCTGCTCAAGCTCGGCGCCAAGATGCTGTCAGCGCCGGAAGATGTCGGCGGCGGCATCTGGGTTGCCCAGGTCATTGACCCGTTCGGCAATCAGTTGGGTTTGATTCATAACCCGCATTTCCCGAATACCGCCGAATGACGGCAAGGCGGCGCATACCCCGTTTCAGCCCGAACCCGCAGGAACGCTGTCGCGGATCCACATCAGCGTTAATTGACATGGAGAGTACGTCATGAAGAAGACTTATCAAGGCAGCTGCCACTGCGGCAAAGTTCGTTATGAAGCCGAGCTGGATCTGAGCGAAGGCACCGGCAAATGCAATTGCTCAATCTGCACCAAAACCCGGAACTGGAGCGCCATTGTCAGACCGGCCGATTTCCGTTTGCTGACCAGCGAAACGGAACTGAGTGATTATCAGTTCGCCAGCCACAGCATGCATCACGTGTTTTGCAAGACCTGCGGCGTGCGTTCCTTTGGTCATGGTTTTGTCGAAGAGATTGGCGGTGCGTTTTACTCCGTCAATGTCGCTTGCCTGGATAACGTCGATCCGGCTGAGTTGATCAGCGGGCCGACGCGCTATGCCGACGGTCGCAACAACAACTGGCGGGAGACGCCAGCGGAAACGCGGCATCTGTAAATCAGCCGACGATGACACCGTATCGATGAGCTGCACTGTGCGCAGCCATCGATACTTGCCACACATCACATCGACACCAACGGAGAAACCGCTATGTCGCAGTATCAAGGAGGTTGTCAGTGCGGTGCCGTGCATTACGTCGCCACTGGCGAGCCTATGCTGGTTGCCATCTGCCACTGCACGATGTGCCGACGCGCCAACGCAGCGCCGTCGGTGGCGTGGGCGATGTTCGCGCAGGAGCAGGTGCAATTTCATGGTGAAGCAAAGCGCTACGCCTCGTCAGCCGAAGCGGAACGGCATTTTTGCCCGCACTGTGGCAGTCAACTGGCGTTCACCGCCTCGTTTCTGCCGGGCTTGATCGATATCACGGTCGGCAGCCTTAATGATCCGGAAACCATGCAGCCGAGTCTGCATTACTGGGGCGAAAAGCAATTGTCCTGGTGTCATTACGCCGATAAGCTGCCGGTGTTCCCACAGTTCCCACCGATGGAAGGCTGAAGCATGGCCGAAAAGATCCGCTGCAGCTGGTGTACGAACGATCCGCTGTACACCACCTACCATGATGAGGAATGGGGCACACCGCTGCGTGATGATCGGGCCTTGTTTGAATTGCTGTGTCTCGAAGGCCAGCAAGCCGGATTGTCGTGGATTACCGTGCTGAGGAAACGTGAGCACTACCGCAAGCTGTTCGCCGGTTTTGTCCCGGAAAAAATTGCCCGCTTTTCTGATGACAAGCTGGAAAAGCTGCTGCTCGATCCGGGCATTGTCCGCAATCGCCTGAAAGTGTACGGCATCCGCAAGAACGCGCTGGCGATGCTGGCCGTGCAAAAGGAACTCGGTTCGTTCACCGATTTCCTCTGGCAATTCGTCGGCGGCAAAACCGTGCGTGGTCGTGACGCCGACCACGCCCCGGTGACCTCGACACCGGCATCGGATGCGATGTCAAAGGCGCTGAAAAAACGCGGCTTCACTTTTGTCGGCACCACCATCTGTTATGCCTTCATGCAGGCCAGTGGCATGGTCGATGATCACATGCCGGGCTGCTGGAAACGGGGCAAGCGCTGAACGACGGGCCGCAATTTCATTCACGCAAGCGGATAAAAATGCCGCTGCAGTGCAGCAGTCATATGACCAAATGGCATCAGCGTTGACGGACGCTAGCGGCCGATCTAGTTTGCCAAGGCGTGCATAAAGTTGCGCGCGTTCTCAAAGGTATGGGGTCATGCTGAAGAAAGCGCACAATCTCGGCGCTTATCGCTACACCCCCTACTACCTCAGCGAGTGGTTCAATAATTAGCGCCGGACCCGCGCAGGCGTGCGGGTCCGGATGACCACAGTGATGCGGTAGCGGGGCACGCCACCGGTGCATCGAGCTGATGCGCTGTTGCTCCGTGCTGTTCTTGCTGTCGTCCTCCCCTGCTCTGCGGCTGGCCGGTAGCGTCTCACTTCTGCCAACCGTTTGCGCTGTCCCGTTTGCTTGCGTGTGTGCTGGCCACGTTGGTGGCCTGACACGGCGCACTGCCTGTTTGTTTCGTTTCGCCGTTCAGCCGTCAACGCGACCGACTTGTCACAACGACAAGACCGAACGCGCAGCGGTCGTTCGGCAACATGACGACAGCTGTCGCTGCGCATCCTGAGCAAGATCTGACGGAGGATGTCTGATGAAAAACACAATGATGAAATGGAGTTGTTTCACGGCGCTGTTGCTGGCCGGCCAGCAGGCTTTGGCGGCGAGTTATTCCCTTGCCTGTGGCACGGCCAATCACAGTGTCAGCACGACGCCGGCGACGCTACTGATTGGCGGCGCCGAGGCCGGTGCGGCCGGTGAGGTGCAAGCCACGCAATGGTTGCTGAACAATGCGCGTGGTGGTGACTACCTGGTGCTGCGTGTCGGTGGCACCGGCAGCCAGGCCGGTTGGGTATGCGACAACTTTGCCAGCAGCATCGGCTCGGCGGCCGAACAATCCATCGACAGCCGGACTGACGCCAACAATGCGACAATTGTCCAGCGTGTTCGTAACGCCGAGATTCTGTTTATTGCCGGTGGCGACCAGAATCAGTATGAGGATTACTGGAAAGACACCGCACTTGAGCAGGCACTGAATGATCACATCAGTGTTGCGCGCAAACCCATTGCTGGCACCAGCGCAGGGCTGGCCATTCTCGGCCAGTCGTATTACGCGCCAGCGGGCACTGGGGTCTTGTCAAAGGAGATCCTCGACAATCCGTTTCACAACAACACCCGTGACATCAATCACGGCGATTTTCTGTTGCACCCGCAACTGGCCAATCTGATCACTGACACCCACCTCGACCGACTGACCGGAAGCGGTCGCCGCGCTGAAACCCGCCACGGCCGCGTGCTGGGTTTTCTTGCTCGCACCGTTGCCGCGAAGAACAGCCTCAATGTTCGCGCGATTGGGGTTGAGGAAGGCACGCTGATCGCGGTGGATGGCAATGGCAACGCCAAGGTCTATGGCGAAGGTCGTGGCTACTTCCTGAAACCGAACAGCTATCCGGAGCGGATCCAGAGTGGCAGCTCGCTCATCTGGAACAGTGGCGGTACCGCGGTCAGCGTGTACTGGATTCAGGGCAGCCAGAACGGCGCCGGCAGTTTCAATCTCGGCAGTTGGAGCGGCACTGGCGGCACCAGCAAGTATTGGTTCACCACCGGCGGTTACACCGGCTTCAACTGTCAGCGTGGTTGCTGAGTTCACAGAGCGAAATGGAAACGGGCGCCAATGGCGCCCGTTTCTTCCCGATTTTGGCTTGCATTTTTCGACAACGATCGCGAGAGTACGGGCGTCCCGAATGGGCAGCCTGGGCAACGGCCCTGCTGCAGCGGAGACCGGCAGTTGCAGATCGCGTCGGGCGCAGTTGCTGCACGGTTGCGGCGCGATACTGGCTGACCAGTAGAGACAAGGAGAACCGTATGCGGCAACCGATGAAGCCCCGGCTCTGGAGTCACCTGAGCGAGAATCCGAAAGAGCGCTTGCCGGTGCCGGAGATCCGCGCCAGCAAACCGAAACTGATACGCAGTTATCCGGAGCTGGTGCAGGCCGTGGCCAAGCTGGCCTTTCACAATCCGGAATATGCGCTGTTCTTCCGTGGCCAACGCCGTGATTACGTCAACACCCAGGAACAAACCAGTTGCTATCCGACGCTGTATCGCAGCGGCGAAGGCGGCCGGCTGAAAGACAGCGAGCTGTCACGGCGCTGCGAGCAGCTGGAACATTACCGCCGGGCGCTGGCGGCAGCATTCAAGCAGCAAAAACTGCCCGGCTTTGACAAGCTGGAAAAGTTTCCCGAACTGGCCTGGTCAGTTTTGCAGCACTATGAGGTGTGCCCGACGCCGCTGCTTGATGTCACGCATTCGTTGCGGGTCGCCGCCTCGTTTGCCACCAGCAAAGAACAAGATGGCATCGTTTACGTTTACGCTTTGCCGCATCCAAACGGCACGCTGACTTATTCGGCGGAAGAAGAATTGCTGATGGTTCGTCTGCTCGGTATTTGCCCGCCTGATGCCAAGCGCCCGTATTTCCAGGAAGGCTATCTGGTCGGTTCGTTTCCGGTGGTGCGCGAGCGGCGCGGCCCGCATCTGGATGTGGCTCGCCGCTTGATCGGCAAGTTTCAGCTGGAAGCCAAGGCGTTCTGGAGTGAAGATTTCGCCCGAATACCGGACGCTGCGTTGTACCCGGCCCATGACAGTATTCTGCAACTCTGCGCCAACCTGCCCACACCGAAAAACGAGTAAGCCATGTTTGTCACCTTGACCAGCCCACGTCTGGTGCTGCGACCACCGCGCGAAACCGATATCGACGATCTGTACACGCTGTTTTCCGATCCGCGCATCACCGAGGTCTGGAGCCACGAAGCCTGGACCTCGCGCCGTCAGGCTGAAGCGCTGTACCGCAGCATTGTTGAGCATGCGCATAACGGCACGCTGTTTCAGTGGGCCATCACCGAGCCCGAGCGCGATCAGCTGATTGGCACCGCCACGCTGAGTGCCATCAACAGGACTCATCGCAGCTGCATGATCGGTTATGCACTAATGCCGGCTTACCAAGGCAAAGGTTATGCCCGCGAAGCGGTAGGTGCACTGATTCGGCACGCGTTCACCGATCTGAATTTGCATCGCATCGGTGCTGATCTGGAACCGGACAATGCCGGTTCGCGCGGCGTGCTTGATGCTCATGGCTTTCAGGTCGAGGGCCGCCAGCGCGACACCTACTGGCTCAATGGCCGTTGGTATGATTCGCTGCTGATGAGCCTGCTCGAACCCGAGTGGCGCGCGCGACAGGCACAGGCGTAACGAATTCTGGAATCTTGTACCAATGTCGAGCGATACGGTCGTGGATCATCGTATGGATGTTGATGCCGTCAAAACCTATTGCAGCGAATACCCGGGCAGCTCGTCGAAGCTGTTCGGGCATCCCAGCAATGTGCTGGTCTACTATGTCAGCGGCAGAAAATTTGCCTACTTCAAGACCAGTGAACCGGAGCAATGGCGCTTCAGCATTTGCACGAGTCCAGAGCGCTTTCTGGAGTTGACCAGTGTCAACGGCATCAAACCGGCGCGCTATATGGCCAGGTTCCGTTGGGTGACAATTGTCGATGTCGCGACTGTACCTCCCGACTATTTGCGGGAGCTGATTGACTGGTCCTATGCCAAGGCGCTGAACGGGCGGCCGAAACGGCGCCCGAACCGGCAATAACCACGCCGCTCCCGCGCCTTGGTCTGTGTCAACATCGTGTTCAGTTTTCGGTGGAGTCTGTTAGCCGGCGGCGCGACCATGGCCGCCATCAGCAACGGATACCGAACCGGGAGGTCAACGTGGCCACAGCCCAACTGAAACCGCGGGAAATGGCGAAAGCCTTTTACGATCAGAACGCCGATTACGACGGCCTGTTCTTTGTCGGTGTCAAAACCACCGGCATCTTTTGTCGGCCGTCCTGCTCGGCGCGCCGGCCCAAGCCGGAAAACGTCGAGTACTTTCCCGACATCGACAGCGCCCAGCATGCCGGATTCCGCGCCTGCAAACGCTGCCATCCGCTGCAAGCCGACGGCACTCACCCGGCCTGGGTCAACACACTGCTGAAGGCACTCGATGCCTCCGCCGATGGTCGCCTGCCCGATGAACAAATGCGCGAGCTTGGCGTCGATCCGGCGCGTGCCCGCCGTTACTTCCGCCAGCATCACGGCATGACCTTTCAAAGCTGGGCCCGCGCTCGCCGCCTCAATGACGCCCGCGAATCCATCCGCACCGGCGCCCAGGCCAGCAAAGCCATTCGCGGCTACAGCTCCGAGAGCGGTTTTCGCACCGCGTTTGACCGCGCCTTTGGCCACGCCCCCGGCGCCAGCACCAAACAGACCACACTGATCACTGCGCAAATCGAATCACCAGTTGGCCCGTTGCTTGCCGGCGTCACCGATGAAGGTGTTTGTTTGCTCGAATTTGTCATGCAACAGCGGCACACCCGGCAACTCGAAACCGTGTGCAAATGGCTGCAATGCAAAGCGGTGCCAGGCGAGCACAAATGGTTGAAAGTCCTGCGCAAACAACTGAGCGAGTATTTTGCCGGCAAGCGGCAGCAGTTTGATCTGCCGCTGCTGTACCCCGGCACTGCGTTTCAACAAGGTGTCTGGCAGCAATTGCTGCAGATCCCCTACGGCGAAACGATTTCGTATCAGGAATTGGCGCGCCGTGTCGGCGATGAAAACGCCAGCCGTGCCGTCGGCACCGCCAACGGCTGCAACCGCCTGGCGATCATCATTCCGTGTCACCGCGTCGTGAACAAATCCGGCAACCTGGGCGGCTACGGTGGTGGCCTGCATCGCAAGAGTTGGTTATTGAAGTTGGAGCGCGGCGAGGTTTGACGCTGATGGCAGAGATGTAGCCGTCGGTTCGGCAAACTTGATCTAGTGCGATATTTTCCTCTCGGTGCAACAGACCTCACCTCGTGAACGCCCTTGGCCACGTCAGGGGCCGAATTCACTCCCTCCCCTGTCAGGGGGAGGGTTGGGGTGGGGGCTGCCGCGCGATGACCGCCTGAATATGCTGCAGAACACCATCGCGATTGGTTATGACATCCTGATTGCCGATGCGTAGTACGGTTAATCCTAAGCTAAGTAGGTAGTTATCCCTCGCTTGATCGTATTCGCGGGCAGCACCGTCTCGATAATGACTGTCGCCATCCAGCTCAATCACCAAACTCGCTTCAGCCGCGAAAAAGTCGACAATGTAGCGGCCGATACTGTGTTGCCGGCGAAACTTCACCCCAAGTTGATGATTACGTAACCGCTGCCAAAGCAGCTGCTCAGGTGTCGTAGCTTTGCGGCGCAGCTCGCGCCGATACGTTTTCCGAGACGACTGGTTATGTAGCGTTCCCACTGCTGGATCGACCTCCTTGTATTTGCTTTCGCCTCAGTCTACAGGGCGGCAATCCCCCACCCCAGCCCTCCCCCTGGCAGGGGAGGGAGTGTCAGTGCCAAAGCTTGGACTGACTTCTGCCTGAATCGGTAGTCCTCGCTTCTCATCTGCGCTACTGTACCGCCCAACTCCGGTGCGCTTTCTGATGCGCATCGCACAACAACAGTCGGGGGAACTTCAGGTGAATCTCGCATGGCCGCGTATCGCGCTTTGGTTCGTGTTGGGTTTGGTGGCGGTTGGTGGCCTCGCCACGATGGCGCTGCATCAGGGTGAGACAATCAACGCATTGTGGTTGGTGGTTACCGCCATCTCGGTCTATCTGATCGGTTACCGTTTCTACGCGCTGTTTATTGCCAACAAGGTGCTCGGTGTGACCGATGCACGGATGACACCGGCGCACGCGTTCAACGACGGCAAGGATTATGTGCCGACGCACAAAGCGGTGCTGTTCGGTCATCACTTTGCTGCGATTGCCGGTGCCGGTCCGCTGATTGGCCCGGTGTTGGCGGCGCAGATGGGTTATCTGCCCGGCACGATCTGGTTGGTGGTCGGTGTGGTGTTTGCCGGCGCGGTGCAGGACATGGTGATTCTGTTTGCCTCGACGCGGCGCAATGGCAAATCACTCGGTGACATGATCAACGAGGAGCTGGGACCGCTGGCCGGCAAACTCGCCGGCTTCGGCATTCTGGCGATCATGATCATTTTGCTTGCCGTGCTTGCCCTGGTGGTGGTCAAAGCACTGATCGGCAGTCCATGGGGTGTCAGCACACTGGTGCTCACGGTGCCGATTGCATTGTTCATGGGCGTGTACCTGCGTTATCTGCGACCGGGTCGCGTCGGCGAAGTCTCGATCATCGGTGTGGTCTTGCTGATTCTCTCTATTTGCGCCGGCCAATGGATTGCCGAAACCCCGGCACTCGCGCAATGGTTTGATCTGAAAGGTACGACGCTGGCCTGGGGTTTGATCGTTTACGGTTTTATCGCCTCGGTCTTGCCGGTGTGGTTACTGCTGGCACCGCGCGATTACCTCAGCACCTTTCTGAAAATCGGCACCATTGTTGGCCTCGCGATTGGCATTGCCATCACCTTGCCGGAATTGCACATGCCGGCGCTGACGCAGTTCACCGATGGCAGCGGTCCGGTCTTCGCTGGCAGCCTGTTTCCGTTTCTGTTTATCACCATCGCGTGCGGCACCGTTTCCGGCTTTCATTCGCTGGTTGCGTCCGGCACCACGCCGAAATTGATCGAGCGCGAGTCGCATATCCGGCCGATCGGTTACGGCGCAATGTTGATGGAGTCCTTCGTCGCAGTGATGGCGATGGTCGCCGCCTGTGTGCTGACACCGGGTACCTATTTTGCGATGAACAGCCCGGCCGCATTGATCGGCACCACACCGGAACAAGCCGCTGCGGTGATCAACAGCTGGGGCTTTGTCATCACACCGGAGATGCTGACTCAAACCGCGAAGGACATCGGCGAGAGCACGATTCTGTCGCGCGCTGGCGGCGCCCCGACGTTGGCCGTTGGCATGGCGCAGATTTTCAGCGACGTGTTCGGTGGCCCCGGCATGATGGCGTTCTGGTATCACTTCGCCATTCTGTTTGAAGCGCTGTTCATTCTGACCACGCTCGATGCCGGCACTCGCGTTGGCCGTTTCATGATCCAGGATCTGCTCGGCCAGTTTGTGCCCAAGCTCGGTCACACCCATTCATTCGGTGCCAACTTGCTCGCGACAACTTTATGCGTCGCCGGCTGGGGTTATTTCCTGTATCAGGGCGTGGTCGACCCGCTCGGTGGCATCAATACGCTGTGGCCGCTGTTCGGCATTGCCAACCAAATGCTGGCTGCGATGGCGTTGATGTTCGGCACCGTGATGCTGGTCAAGATGCAGCGCGGCAAGCTGGCGCTGGTCACAGCCGTGCCGACCGTCTGGCTGTTGATTGTCACGCTGACCGCAAGCTGGCAGAAGCTGTTCCATGAAGATGTCCGCATCGGGTTTCTCTCGCATGCCGACAAATTCCGCGCCGCGCTCGAGCGCGGTGAAATCTTGGCGCCAGCCAAATCGCTGGAAGACATGTCGCGCATCGTCACCAACGATTACATCAACGCCGGTCTCTGCGCGCTGTTCGCCTTCATCGTGCTGGCGATGGCTACGGTTGTACTGCGCGCCTGCATTCGTATTTGGCGCGGTGAGCAACTACAGTTGAAGGAAGCGCCGTTTCGGGCAGCGGTGTTGGAGGGGTGAGTGGCGGCGTACGTGAGCGTGTTTGCGCGCGTTACGACAGCAGAGCAATGTCGCCATGTGGAGCGGCAACAGCCCCCACCCTAGCCCGCCCAGCCAAACGCACGGCGTTTGTCGTTCAGCAGGCCAAACAGTCCACAGGACTGTTTGGAATTCCCTGCCTCACCCCCCTGTCAGGGGAGGGAACGAAATGCTCCTCCCCCTGCCAGGGGGGAGGCCGGGAGGGGGGCTTTTGACGCCCCATCTCGCAAATGAAACCAGGAGCCGATTCATGCTCAGCATCACCAAAATCGGAAACCAACTGCACAACTGGCGCGAAGCACTCGACCGCCTGCTCGGTTTACCAAACTACGAGCGCTACCTCGCGCATATGCAGCATGCGCATCCGGAACAAGCGCCGCAGTCGCGTCGGGCGTTTTACGATGAAGCGCAGCGCAGCCGTTACGAAAGCGGCGCGGATCGGCCGCGGTGCTGCTGAGCAACGGCGATGCCGCTGTTCACCTTTGTGCTGGAGTTTGATGGTGGCACCTACCTGTCGCAGGTGACGGCGCCGTCTTCGCGCGCGGCACCGGCCATCTGGGCGCGCGCGCACATTCCCAACCCACTGCCCGGCTTCGGTCCGGCCTCGAACAAAAAGCTGGCGCAAGAACTCAGCGAAAGCGAGCCGGTGGCCATCGCCGGGTTGCACGCAACCTGGTGCATCAGCGCAACGGTGCGCGGCAAGCTGGCACTGGTACATTTTGTCCAGACCGACCCGGTTTGATCGCCATCAAGTTTCTTCTCATCACACGCGCGTCATCGCGGCACTTAAGCACCCGCTAATCTTCCATCGCCATGCTCTCGCTCATTGCAGGTGTTCAGGAGCAGGATGATGGCCACGCGCATCAAAGTGTGGGATCTCGCGGTTCGGGTATTTCACTGGTCGTTGGTGGTGTTGTTCATCACCGCTTATCTCAGCGGCGAAGAAGAGCGCTCCTGGCACACCTATGTCGGCTATGCCATTGCCGGCCTGTTGGTTTTCCGTTTGGTCTGGGGTTTTGTTGGCGGCCGTTATGCCCGCTTCAAGGCGTTTCTGTATTCACCGGCAGAAACGCTCGCCTACATTCGCGACAGCTGGCACGGCCGCTCGCGGCATTACTTGAGCCACAACCCGCTCGGCGCCCTGATGGTGTTTGCCTTGTTGCTGTCGCTGAGCAGCACGGTGGTCAGCGGTTTGATGCTCAACGGCGATCTGGCAGCTCCGCAACTGGCAACCGCTTCTGACAATCATCGCTATGCCGCCCCACGTGGCGAACAGGAAGCTTTTGATGACGACGATGACGAGAACCCCCAACACGAATGGCTGGAAGAACTGCATGAGTTCTTTGCCAACCTGACGCTGTTGCTGATTGCGCTGCATGTGCTGGGCGTGGCCATGGCCAGCCGTTTCCACAAAGAGAAACTGGTGCCGGCGATGATCACCGGTTGGAAAGATCAAACCCCGAATCGCTGAAGCCTGAGCACGGGCGGCGTCTACCGTCCCGTGATGCCACACCCGTGCATCGGGTGTCGGACCACTGACAGCAGTCATTCCTCCGCCTCAATCGATGCCTTCCGCTGCGCACGGTAACGCGCAGCGGGTTTCACTGACATACCGGCACACCGACTCCCTCATTTGCCACCACGCGGTCAACGCCACCGCTCCGACCTGCTGCTGCGCACGATTGCCGGCCGCGCCGAATTGCCGTAAACGGAAACTGGCCGCAGAATGCAGCCATCGTGGCGCGCCCGTCACAGGCGCCCACCGCTGCCTACCCGACGCCGCACTGCCATCTCGGACCACTGATTCGGATCACAACAACAAGGCCAATTGCCAATGGACTTCACCAATCCAACCAGCATCACCTTCATCGTTTACATCCTTGCCATGATCGCCATCGGCTTTGCCGCCTGGCGCTACACCAACAACCTGTCCGATTACATTCTCGGCGGCCGCAGCCTCGGTTCGTTTGTCACCGCGATGAGCGCCGGCGCCTCGGACATGAGCGGCTGGTTGCTGATGGGTCTGCCCGGCGCCATCTTTGCCGCCGGCTTGTCGGAAAGCTGGATTGCCATTGGTCTCATCATCGGCGCCTGGTTCAACTGGTATATGGTCGCCGGCCGCCTGCGCGTGTACACCGAGATCACCCACAACGCACTGACCCTGCCCGATTACTTCAGCCACCGCTTTGAAGACCACAGCAAGATCCTGCGCGTGCTCGCGGCGGTGGTGATTCTGGTGTTCTTCACCATTTACTGCGCCTCCGGCATGGTCGCCGGTGCCCGCCTGTTCCAGGAAACCTTTGGTCTGTCATACGGCATCTCGCTGTGGGCCGGCGCTGCCGCCACCATCATTTACGTGTTCATCGGCGGTTTTCTCGCGGTGAGCTGGACCGACACCGTGCAAGCCACGCTGATGATCTTCGCGCTGCTGCTGGCGCCGATCATGGTGCTGGTGAATCTCGGCGGTTTTGATCAAGCCATCAGCACCATTCAAGCGGTCGATGTGAACTACACCGACTGGTTCCGCGGCACCACGTTTATCGGCATTGTCTCGCTGATGGCCTGGGGCCTCGGCTACATGGGCCAGCCGCACATCCTCGCCCGCTTCATGGCCGCGGAAAATTACGCCACCATGAAAAACGCCCGCCGCATCGGCATGACCTGGATGATCGTCTGCCTGTTCGGCGCCATGGCCGTCGGCTTCTTCGGCATCGCCTACTTTGCCGCGCATCCGGAACAAGCGGCACCGGTCACCGCGAACCGCGAAACGGTGTTCATCACGCTCGCGCAAGTGCTGTTCAATCCGTGGATCGCCGGCATTCTCTTGAGCGCCATTCTCGCCGCGGTGATGAGCACGCTCTCTTGCCAGCTGCTGGTCTGCTCGTCGGCACTGACCGAAGATTTCTACAAAGCCTTCTTGCGCCCGAACGCCTCGCAAAAAGAACTGGTCTGGTTCGGCCGCCTGATGGTGCTCGCCGTCGCTGTGCTCGCGATTGGCATTGCATCGAATCCGGAAAGCCGCGTGCTCGGCTTGGTCGGCTACGCCTGGGCCGGCTTTGGCGCCGCGTTCGGCCCTGTTGTGTTGTTCTCACTGCTCTGGCCACGCATGACCCGCAACGGCGCACTTGCCGGCATGCTGGTCGGCGCAGTCACCGTGATCGTTTGGCACAACGGCCAATGGTTCGGCTTGGCGCAGGGCGCAATCTTCGGCCTCTATGAAATGGTGCCGGGCTTTGCCTTGGCCTGTATCGCGATTGTGATTGGCA
>CAMLNB010000064.1 GCA_946481205.1 uncultured Kangiella sp.
GTCATGGTCGCTGGGTCAACTATCGGACAGGATGTCCGCATTTATACCCAGAGACCCCCTTTCATGGAAGCAGAATCTGGTACCCCGGGGGCAATAGCTGCGCCCAAGAGCGCATAACTTGCTGAGTGACAGATGTCGGATATGCAGTGATGCGCGTTTCTCATGGGACAACATGGATGGCGAATCATGCACCATGTGGCATTGCGGGCTTTGGGATGCAGAATGCGTCCTATCAACACTCTCATCCGGCGGCTCATAATCTACCCTACAGATGCTGATTTTACGACCTACAAGGAGGTATGAACCCTATGAAGAATGCCCCGCACGCGCTGGTGCCGTTGCTCACGCTATTGTTCGCTCCGCTGGCTTTCTCTGCTTCACCGTCTCCCGGTCACCAAGAAATGCTCGTGGCCAACGCCCGCGCAACCGGCATGGCGCATCAATTCAGTACGCGCTGCGGTACCGATGAGAAACTGCTGAAAGCCTATAAAGCAAAGTACGAAAGAGAAACCAAGCGCACAAGTGAGCGCCTGTACCGTGATCTCGATATCGACGCGGAGTTCCAGCTCGGCTTCGATGAGGCCAATCGCTACTACGACAGCGTCAATGAACCGCAATTCAAAGTCATGCTTTGCCAGCAGATGAAAGAGAAGATGTTGTTGTCAGTTGGTAGTACCGACCAAGAATAGGTGGTGAGGCAGACAAGGCAGCAAGGTCAAGCGACAGGGCGTGCATAAACGACAAGCGTCACCCCGGTCGTGCACGGCCTGCGTAGGGCGGAAGCGCAAGGCGTTTTCACCGAATGCTCTCCATCGACACCCACACGTGGCGAAAACCCTGCGGGTGTTCCGCTCTACAATAGAACCGTAGCACTGTGCAGCTTGGCCGGTTTAGAACCGGAACGCTTTGTGATACGCCTTCTGATGTTAGGCCGTTGAAAATGTCACGGAATCAGTTCGATGAAACTTTTGAACAGAATACTTTTCGGCGAGTACGAGCCGAACGTTGGCCGAAGGACGGTGATTATTGCTCTTCTCGTGTTGCTCGCCATTGCCGCTTATGGCTATGCGAATGATTTTGCCCCGTCACCAGGGTGGGCGTTGCTGGGTTTCTGGCTATCGATGCTGGTGGGCGGATGTCTAGCGGGGCTCTTCATTTTTGTTTATGCGACGGGCCGAGTGCCTTTCTATACGGAACCATCCACCGGCATGAAAGTGCTGATTTATGTGATGTTCTCGCTGCTGCTTGTTGGTTTGTCGTGGATTACTGTTGTTCACAGCTTCGGGGCTGTCACGACCGCGATATTCGGCACCAGCGTAACCATAGAGGTTGACGCAAGAAAACCTTCCCGATTGAGCAAGAGGGAGCGCCGCTCATGCAGGTACCAGATTCATGCAGCCGAGCTCGAATCAGCCTTTCCTGGCTATTTGTGCGCCAATGAATGGCGATACATTCAGTACCCCGAGCATTTCAAGCTGGTTATGCATGGCAAACAGTCCATTTTCGGCTTCAACGTGCAATCGTTTGAAGTGAAATCGGACTGAGAAACCTATCTGCCCGGCGCCGGATGCGTGCCGACGAAAGCTAGCAGAATCTCTTCGCTGCCCCACCCTCTCTTCAACGCTCCTTCCCATCAATTAGGAGGGAGCAAGCGAAGCTTTACCCCACCTTCCCCGCAATCGATTTCGCCAGCTTGCTCAGCAAACCAGACAGCACCTCAAACTCGTCCGCTGACAACTCATCAAGCAATGCCGCTTCCACTTGCATGTCTTCTCGGAACGCCGCCTCGGTGGTGTGCTTGCCGGCTTCGGTCAGGCGCACGGGCAGGCTGCGGGCATCGGTGGTGCTGGCGGGCCGTTCGATCAGACCGGCTTTTTCCAGTTTGGCGAGCCGGCTGGTAAGGCCGCCGGAGGTAATCATCAGCGACTGGAACAGTTCGGTGGGGCGTAGCTGGTAGGGCGGGCCGGCGCGCAGCAGCGTGGACAGCACATCAAATTCGCCGGTGTCGATGCCGTGGCGGGTAAACACCGCCTCGATAGGTGGCCGGGCGGTCAGGGCAATCCAGCGGGCGCGGCCGAGCACGGCCATGCCGCGGGTATCGACATCCGGGAGCTCTTTGGCCCATTGCATACGGCGCGTCTCCACGTGATCGGGCGAATCGCCCGGCAGCTCGTCGGACTGGGGCTTGGGAGTGGGCTGAGGCGGGTGATGGGGCATGGCTTCCTCAAAATTATCTTGATGTGAAGATATTTATCTTGACGGTGAGATAATCTCTGTTATCTTGACGTCAAGATAAACCACTGCAGGGGCTACCGCAATGCCAACCGTCGCCACACCGGTTATCGCCGCCATTGATCACGTTGTGCTGCGGGTCCGCGCGCTTGAGCCCACCGCGCAGTTCTACCGCGAGGTGCTGGGCTGCCAGCTCGACCGCCGCCGCGACAACCTGGGGATGATTCATCTGCGGGCCGGCAGCGCGCTGATTGATCTGGTCAGCGTCGATGGCCCGCTGGGCCAGCGCGGTGGCGGCGCACCAGACGCGCAGGCTCGCAACCTCGACCATCTCTGTTTGCGCATTGCCAATCTGAACCTGGACCAGATTCAACAGCACCTGCAGAGCAAGGGCGTGCCGTTTGGCGAGATCAAACGCCGTTACGGCGCGCAGGGCGAAGGCGACTCGCTGTATCTGCACGACAACGAAGGCAACGGCATTGAACTGCGAGCGGCAGCGAGCGCTGCGTTGTGCTGAGCGCCCAAGCTGCCACGACGGTGGTGGTAGCACCGGCGCGGTTGTTGGCGCGGCATCGCGATGGCCTGTTTAACTCGCACCGGTTTACTGCAGCGGCATGACAGAACCCTCACAAACCTGTTCCGCACAGGCAAGGAGCTGATGGTGACAAACAAAAGTGATACGCCGAAAACGGCGGCGAAGCCGGTGGTCAAAGGCCCTGCTTCGTACTTTCCTTCCATTGAACAGAAATACGGCCGGCCGATTAACGAATGGCTGGTGCTGATCCGCGCCAACACCGGCAAAAAACACATGGAGCTGGTCGAGTGGCTGAAGAGCAAACACCAGCTCGGTCACGGCCATGCCAATGCGCTGGTGGCACACGCGCTGGCCGCGCAAAAGAAAACGGCTACGCCAACAAAAACCACCGGAGACAAGAAATGACGGAACAGAAACGTGTGTTGATGGGCCGCATCCTCAGCGGGATCTTTGTCGCCTTTATGCTGACGGCCTCGATAGCACCAAAGCTGGTTGGCGCCAGCGTTGCCGACGACACCTTGCGCGCACTCGGCTGGCCGGATGGTTACACGCTGCTGATCGGCCTGATCGAATTGACTTGCGTGGTGCTGTATCTGCTGCCGCGCACCAGCATCGTCGGTGCGGTGTTGATGATGGCCGTCTTCGGCGGCGCGATGGCGACGCAGATCCGGGTCGAGAATCCGCTGTTTAGCCATACGCTGTTCAGCGTTTATCTCGGCGTGTTTATGTGGGGTGGGTTGTGGCTGCGTAATGAGAACTTGCGCCGATTGCTCTTGGTCAAAGCGCAGCGGTAAGTGCGCCGCAGGTGTGGCAGTGAATCGAAGATTCACTGCCACACCTGCATCAGCCACGCTTATCGCCGACCAAACCCTATCCTTCTGTGGTATCGACAATGAATAGACTTGTCACAATCCTGCTTTTGATTGCGCTCGTGCATCAACCCACACACGCCGGTGACAAGGTCTTAGCGCCTGAGCTGGCCCTTGCCGTTGAAGACGCGTTCCTCAATGCATCGACACAACAAGAGTTCTGGCCCGGCTTCCTGCCGCAAAGCATTCCTCTGGCAGTGTTCGATGGCCAGCAGACATATTTGTTTCGTCACCCCAACCCACCGCCGGAATTTGCGCGACAGACGCTAAACGGCCGGCTGCTGTTCCGACATGATGGTCGACACCCCGCCGTAACAGCCAACACCAGTGCCGAGATCGGTGGCGTACTCACCGGAACCGTGCTTGCCGACGCCAAAGCGACGGAACAAGACAGTCGTGCGCTGGCTGCTATTGCGCTGCACGAGACCTTTCATGTTTTTCAGCGACAGAAGCACCCGGGCTGGCAAGCCAACGAAGCGTCGTTGTTTTTGTATCCGGTCGATGATGTCGCGCAGTTGCGGCTGCGCCGTGCCGAATCGGCCGCGCTGCAGCGTGCATTGCACGAGCGGGACAAGCTTGCTGCCCGCTGCTGGGCAAAACAGGCCATGCAGTACCGGGCACAGCGGTTTGCGCTGCTCGACAAAGCGTTTGCCGAATACGAACGTCGCACCGAGCTGAACGAGGGGCTCGCCAACTACATTCAGCTCATGGCCGCTGGCAGCTTGCCGCCTAGCATTTCGGACGCGGAATTTCCGCCTGGCGAAATCAGACATCGTAGCTATGTGATTGGCCCGGCTGTCGCGAGCTTGTTGGATCGCTTTGCGAGTGGCTGGAAGGACACCGTCAACGGCAGCGAAGACCGCTTCATCGACGAAGTGCTATCCGAGGCACTGGCAAAGACACCCACGAGCAGCAGCGGCAGCTGTGGCCTCACAGAAGCGCAGCTTGCTGTGCTTGCCCGGGCCGCAGAGCGTGACATCAAGACACTTGTTCAGCAGCGACAGGCAAAATCGGAGCAGTTTGCCAAGCACGCCGGGTGGCGCCTTGTTATTGAAACTGGCAAGGCACAACCGTTGTGGCCGCAGGGATTTGACCCGCTCAATGTCGAAACCATTGCCTCGGGTTTGCTGCATTCGCGCTTTCTCAAACTCGGCAATGACCGCTGCACGATGAGCATGGTCGATGAGGCCGGTAACGACTTTGCTGCTGTCACCCTAGGCGCTGGTGCACACCCACTCTTTAATGGGGTCAAGCGCGTGGAAGTAGCCGGTCTTGCTACCGTTCAAGCGAATGATGGCATGGCTGTCATTGAAATAAAGCAAGCCGGGTTTGAGCTGAGCTGCAAGGGCCAGGCACTGCACATTGATGCGCAGAAGCAGGTGGCCAGCATTCTGTTTCCGTAGCTACGGCTTGCGCGTCGTGATGATTGGCAGCGTCATGCTGAGCATGCCCCGGCATGGTCGTTTCGGATTCCGCAAACAAGACTCCCGGAACCTGCTGCGCTCGTTCCGGGGCTACTCATTCGCTGCCTTCTCGGTATTGCTGCCTCGTCGCCACTCGCGCCTTGCGATGACCGAGACCGCTTCGACAATTTTCTCGCGCTCATGGCGAGCGCCAATGCTAGTCTCGGTACCTTGGCCGGGTTGATGGCGTTGAGCGGTTCTGCATGGCTACAACATCTTCTGATCAGACAGTTGGCTTTCTGCGCGCGGTCGGCGTGCTCGGTTTGGCGGCAGCAATCTTCAATTGCACCGTCGGCGGTGGCATCTTTCGTTTGCCCGCCGGTGCGGCCGCTGCCGCGGGCGCGGCGGCGCCGTTTGTCTATCTGATTTGTGCGGCGGTGATGGCCTGCGTGGTGCTGTGTTTTGCCGAAGTCGGTAGCCGGGTCGCGCAGACCGGCGGGGCTTATGCCTATGTCGAAACGGCGTTTGGCCGCTTCCCGGGCTATCTCGCCGGGGTGTTGTTGTGGATGACTGGCACCACGGCGATGGCGGGTGTCGCCTCGGCCTTTGCCGAAGGCGTGGCAACGCTGACCGGAATGCCGGCGTTGCGTGCACCGATTATTGTCTGCGCCATCATGTTGCTCGCCGCCGTAAACATCCGTGGTGTCGAGCAAGGCACGCGCTTGGTTATTCTGGTCAGCATTGCCAAGCTGCTCCCTCTGCTGGTGTTTGTCGGCGTTGGCGTGTTCTTTATTACCCCTGCCAATCTGGTGATCACCGATGTGCCGCCGGCTGCCGATATGGCGCGTGCGGCGATTATTCTGATTTTTGCGTTCAGTGGCGTCGAAAGCGCGTTGGTGCCGAGTGGCGAAGTGCGCGATCCGGCCCGCACGGTGCCACGCGCGCTGGCATTGGCGATGATCGGTGTGACGCTGCTCTATCTGTGCATTCATTTGGTCGCGGCGGGCTTGCTTGGCCCGGCGCTAGCGACAGCGACGGTGGCGCCACTGGCGTTTGCCGCTGAAAGTTTCATGGGTCAGACCGGCTTTCTGCTGCTGTTGATTGGCGCCAGCATCTCGATGTTCGGTTACATGAGCGGCCAGACCTTGGCGATGCCACGCGCGCTATGGAAATTTGCCGAAGAAGGTTTGCTGCCGAAAAAACTCGGTGCGATACATCCGCGCTACCGGACCCCGCATATCGCAATCATTGTGCAAACGGTGTTGCTGATTTTGCTGGCGGTGTTCAATTCGTTCGAGCAGCTGGCGGTCATCGCCAACCTCGCCGCCTTGCTGCTCTATGCCTCGGTGGCAATCACAACGCTGGTGCTGCGCCGGCGCGACGTTCGCCATGAAGGTGCGAAGCCCTTCACAGTACCCGGCGGGCCATTGGTACCGGTGATCACGGTGCTGTTGATCGCCTGGTTGCTGACATCGATCACCCAGAATGAATGGCTGGCGATGCTGACGACCTTGGTTGTTGCCAGTGCGTTCTTTGCGGTGCGGGCATATTGGCTACGGCGTCAGTTGGTGTAGGTGAGCAGCGCGTGAGGCAGCCCGAACGGCGTGCAATGGCATCCGGGGCTCTCGTTATGAGTCCCCGGTTTTCGCTAGGTGGCATTCGGACTACATCACTGACTTCTCACATTTTGCTGGCCAGCGCTTCCGCTCGGCTGCGTTCCAGCACCGCGTCGATTAGCGCGCGTTCGTTCAGCGGATCATCCGGCATTTGCCAATCGGGTCGTAGCAACACCTCAGCGGTATCGCCAGCAGGCCGCGCCAGAATAAAGCGCGGCACCACCACTTCCAGGCCACTGTGCGGCAAGGTGTGAACCTGAATGCCACCAGAGCTGCGGCTGCGGACATAACCGGCTTCACCGACCAAGGTGGCGAAACCAAAGTCCTGCATGACGTTACTGAACAGCACCGCCGAGGAATAGGTTTCACGACCAATCAGCACAAACACGCGACCATGAAAACGTAGCGGCTGATCAAGCTGCGGCTGTCGCCAGGTGCTGATTTCGCCTTCAACCACATCGCCAACTTTCTCAGTACCGCTGGCACGCCCGGGGATGATTTTTTTCCGCCATGTGGAGCCAGTGCGATACGGCTTGTCGGCAAGATAGGGCAGCACATTATCGAGCCAGACATCGTCATTGCCACCGCGGTTCTTGCGCACATCAATGATCAGCGTATCGATATTGCTGGCCTTGAGTTCACGAAAGGCTTTCTCGGTAAAGGCGCTGATGGCTTTGCCATCCGGCCAATAAAACGTGCACAGCGTTAGCACAGCGGCATTGCTTGGCAGCTTTTCAAAACGGAACTGGCTGTCGAATTGCTCGGCCTGCGCCGCGGCGCGCGGCAATTTACGACTGGCCGCCAGCTGCACACGCTCGGTCTTGCCATTACGTGCCATCTCCAGCGTGTATTGTGCGGGCGAGCCGTACAGTTTCCAGTACATAGTGGCCCAGCGCGCCGACAACAGATTGGCACGAAATGCCGGCGTGTCGCCATGCATACGCGCCAGCAATTGCTCTGCCACCTCGCGCGCAGGCACGCCGTTGATGCGCAGCACTTGTGCGCCTTGCCATTCGCTGACGGCGCCGCCGGTTTCGGTCAGCACCTGGAGCTCGCCTTGCGCGTTAACGTGCAGCTCCAGCGGAAACAACGCGCCGCCCTCTTGCAGCACCCGCGCCAATGGTTGTTTTTCGTACGGCAGATCAATCACCCAGTGCGCATCGTTGAGCAGTGGATTGATCGTCGACAGTTCGCGCCACAACTCCTGCCGTGACATCGCCGTGTTCAGTTTGCCGGCCATACGCGCCCACGCCGCGTTCAACACTTCCACCGATGCCGAATGCGCCGGCTCGGGATGCGTCTGGGCAACAAAAGCGTGCAACGACTGCAGATCGGCCTGCAGCTGCGCTGGTGTGAAGCGCATCTCCTCAGCACTGGCGAGCGCAGTCGCTTCATTTTTAACCACCGGTGGGGCAGCCAGCAGCGTGGAACAGCATGACAGCGCCATGACGGATAACAAGGTTAAATGCGGCAACATGCAATGGACTCCATCTTCCTTGGATAAAGGGCAATGTCGATAGACGTTGGCGGGCGACGAATAGTTTGGCCAGCAACATCGAAATGCGGCCTGATTCGAATGGCGACCTCAGTTCAACTAAGGTCGCTCGAGAGGAAGGAAATGAATTTTGAGAGAATGTGGCGGTAGCTTACTGGATTTTACTTCACCACGCCCCGGCTAACTCATAGCCGAAATGCAGTACAACAGCGCGTCGGCGTTGTTGCCGCCAACGCGCTGTTGCGTTTTCTATTTTTGATAGATGTCTTTGTAGGCAGCGTACATTGAGCCGTAAATCATCGGTACCAACACCAGGAAACCAAGGCCGATCGGAATGATTGCCACAATAGCCAGCAAGAAAATGACAATGCCATAGATCAGGAATGGCACGATATTGCGCAGGCAACCTCTGAAGCTTTGTTTCATCGCGGCGATGGCGTCCATGTCGTGAAATACCACCAATGCCGGCGCGAACCAGTAGGCCATGGTCAGCGGAATGAACAGTGCCAGCATGATCAATAGCAGCAGCATGATCATGGTGAAGCCGTATTGGGCGATCAGATTTGCCAGCGCATTGCCTTCGCCGGACATCGCTTCCAGAAAGCTGCCACCGAGAATGATGAAGACCGGAACCAAAGCGATGATGGCGATGACGATGGACGCTGCCAGCATTACGCCACCGACGATCATCAACGGACCTGCATGATTCTTGAAGCCCGCGAACAGGTGTTCGACTTTCAGCGACTCGCCACTTTCGATGGCGCGGCAGCCTAACATCAAGCCGCCAATGATCACCGGCATCAGCAAGTTGGACAGCAAGCTGCCCAGAAACGGAATGAACGCCAGCACCATCGACAACACGAACAGCAGGATGATGTTGAGAATCCAGATGCCCGGTGCTCGGGTGAACATGTTCCAGCCACCACCGATCCAGCTGGTGCCATTGCCGGCCGGCACGCTGCGACCACCATCGATGTATTCGTTGCTGTAGGTGGTTGTTGCGGGTTGGACGCTGGATTGCGGTGCTTGATAAGGGTTGTTGCCGGTAGTGCTCATGTTTCCCTCCACGAAGAAATGACGGCAAAGCCGCGGACGTGCTTGTTGTGCGGCAGGTGTGCGCCGCCAGTATGCCCAGCGGCCTGTGGCCGGGCAACGGGCGGCAACGTGGCATGAGCCGTTCGTCAGATCAGCGACGCAGTGCTTTCAGGCCGACGCCGAGGCGGCGACGGATCAGGTTGCGTAGCGTGACATCGTCGCGGTAACCGACTTGTTCAGCAATTTGTGCCAGGCTTTGCTTGCTGGTTCTGAGCAGATGCACGGCACGCTCGACGCGCAGATCTTGCAGATAACCCAGCGGGGTTTTGCCCAGCGTTTCGTGTAGACGCCGGGCCAGTGTGCGCTTACTGGTGGCCAGTGCTTGCGCGGCAGCATCGAGCCGGAATGGCTGATTCAGGTTGGCGCGTGCCCAGCGATCAAACTCACTGACCACGGGATGTGCATGCGCGAGGTGATCGCTGATGGCATAGGCCGATTGCGACGGTCGGCTGTCAACAATCAGATAACGAGCAACCAGTTCGGCCAGCGCCGGGCTGTGTTGGCGCAGCAGCCACAGCGCCAGATCGACATGGCTGAGCGCCGCGCCGGCAGTCACACAGTTGCCGCTGGCAACGACCATCTGATCGGCCCGCAGTCGCACCTGCGGGTAGCGTTGCCGAAACAGCGGTGCGAGCCACCAAGTCGTCGTCGCCTGTTGCTGGTTGAGCAGGCCGCTTTCGGCCAACACAAAGGTGCCGATGCAGGCAGCGGCGATGCGACTGCCCTGCCCGGCCCAGATCTGCAGCTGCTGCACCGCGACGGCGATATCGGGCCGGGCCAGTGCGGCGGTCAGTGCGTCCGGCAGTTTGTAGCCGATGGCGGGCACGATGACCCAATCTGGCTGCGGGCTGGCGCTGATGGGCTGCACCGGCACCCGCAGGCCGAGCGCGCTGGTCACCATCGAGCAGCCAGCTTCTGAAGTGGCCGCGACATTTGCCACCCCCAACACCTGCAAACGGATCGACTGCACGTCCAAGCGGTGCAGGGCAATCAGTTCGTTGGCGGTGGTGAAGACATCGAGCACGGTGGCAAGGCCGGTATCGAACACCCCATCCAGTGCGAGCGCGGCCAGATTCATGGCAAGAATGCTATCAAAGCTGTCGTTCTTGACAGTATTGCGCTGATAGATCGACCGGTAAAGTTGGCAGCCAATGCGATGGACGACTCGCTGGCCGTTTCCGGCGGCCGACGCCCTGATCGAGATCCGCGATGACACCAACCCACTCCGCTGCCCTGACCATCCGCCCTGCCCTGCCTGCCGAATGCCCGGCGCTGGGTCAGTTGCTGGTCGAGGTCTATGCCGGGTTGGCCGGCTTTCCGAGTCCGAGCGAGCAGCCGGGCTATTACCAGATGCTGGCGGAGATCGGCCGCTTCAATGAACGCAAGGATGCCGAGGTGCTGATCGCCTTGAACGCCGGCGGCGAGCTGCTCGGCGGCGTGGTTTATTTCGGCGACATGGCGGCATACGGCTCTGGCGGCAGCGCGACCCAGGTGAGCAACGCCTCCGGTTTTCGCTTGCTTGGCGTGCGTAGCAGTGCGCGCGGACTTGGCGTTGGCAAGGCACTGACGCAGGCCTGCCTGGATCGGGCGCGAGCGCGGCAGCATGCCGAAGTCATTTTGCACACGACGGCGGCAATGCAAACAGCCTGGGCAATGTATGAACGTTTCGGTTTTCGGCGCTCGCCGGATCTGGATTTTCTGCAGCAGCAATTGCCGGTGTTTGGTTTCCGACTGACGCTGTGAATCCGCAGGGAAACGATCGCCGCCGCGCATTTGAAACACATCGACGCCGCTGTCATCTGCTCGAACCGTTGCGACGGCAGCAACGAGATTACCCCGCATAGCCCAGCACAACATGACAGCAAAGCCGAGGCGACGGTGACGACGATAGATCGATTCTGGCGCACGGGGCTTCTGTGTTCCGGTTTGCTTTTGATGAGCCACTTGCCGGGCTTGCCAACGATCGGCACCAACACATTGAACTCGCGATAGCACGCAAGTCTGTGCCAGATTGGCTGTGCGAGATCGCCCACAGCGCAGCAGCCGAGGCGCACAACGATAGCAGTCGATGCCCGCTGTGCCGATTCGGCCAGATCATTAGGATGCGCAGGCCCCGTTACGCAAAGGATTGCGAACGGCGGTCAGGATGGTTGGCAGGACAGGGATGTTGTCATCTTGCGCACGGTGCCAGTTCGGCACGTTCTCATGCGCACCATGTATTCGTTGTTTGCTCGTACCGCAGTTCCATAGCGACCGCTGCATGCAGACCTCACGACTGCGTTCGGGGCATTGATGGTCGGCCGTTCCCGCTGCCGGCCCCACACATGCCATGCAAAGGACTGTAAGCATATGAAAACCTCTCCTCGCAATTTTGTGTCACTGGCCGTGTCGATGGCGCTCGGATGCGCCGTTGTCATGCCGGCTGTCGCCGCCGACGGCAAAGTGCTGAGCCGGAAAAGCAAGACCATCGATGGCGTCAGCTATAGCTTCGACAAGGTCATGGCTGCCGACGGTTCGGTGCGCGAAACCATTCGCCAGAACGGCAAACTGATTGATCAGCTGCCAGCTGTGCAACGCCGTGTCGTCGATGCCGCGCTGACCGAGCGCCTGAGCAAAATTGGCGAAACCGAACGGCTCGCCGTCAACGTCGCGCTGAAAGATCTGGCACCGGCCCGCAACACCGCCACTGAGTTTGGCGGGTTTGAATTTGTCCGCGGCCGCATGACTCAGCAGAGCTACAACGGCCAGCCGGTGTATGGCAGCGAGATCGCCACGGCCAACGCTCGCGCCAGCGAGCAGGAACGTGCCGATCGCCACGCTCGCACCGAACAACAGAAACAGCAGTGGGCAGGCTTTGCCGCCCGCCACGGTCTGCGCACGGACAAGGCCGTCATGGCGGCAATGGCCAGCGGCGGTGCGTCGGTAACGCTGGAGCTGCCGGTGCCGCAACTGCGCAAACTGATCGCCGCGGAAGACAGCGAGATCGCCGGTATCGAATTGGCTTTCCCGGTCAAGGATCAGATCGCGGTCGCCATGGTCGACACCAATATCAGCAGCTATGCGCTGCCGTACAGCAATCTGCATGGCAATGGCATCGGTCTGTACATGACTGAAAGCGGTTGCGCCGATGAAGCCGGTCGTGCCAACTACGACCGCCTGGCCGGTTCGCAAACCGATCACTCACAGAACGTGTTCGGCATTCTGCGCGCTGTTTCGCCGTCCTCGTACATCTACTGCCGCGGTGGCGCCGTATTGCCGCAGAATACCGATCTGGATGGCGTTGGCGGCAACCCGGCCATTCGCGTGATCAACCGTTCGAACGGTGGTAACGACACGATCAATTACTCGACGCTGGATCGTGATTGGGACAACCTCGCTTACAACAGCAACATCGCCATCTTCAATGCCGCCGGCAACAACGGCGGCGGCACTGGCAATATCATTTCGCCGGCAAAAGGTTTGAACGTCATGGCCGTTGGCAACTACAACGATGCCACCGACACCATCAATGCCTCGTCGTCGTTCGTCAACACCGAACTCGGCAGCGCAAAACCAGAATTCTCGGCACCGGGCACCAGCATCGCCGCTGGCGGTTTCACGATGACTGGCACCAGCATGGCGTCACCGCACGCGGCCGGTTTTGCCGCCGACATGATGTCGGGCTTTTCGGTCTATGTCGGTCGTCCGCAAGTGGTCTACGCCAGCATGATCGGCGGCGCCACCGATTCGATCACCGGTGGCTTCGACAAAGTCGGTCATGGTGGCATTGATTTCCTCAGCGCCTACTACGATGGCTGGACGTACTACTACACCGGCAACAACGCCTCGTTCGCCACTTTCGCAAACGGTGATGGCACGGCCGACAACTTCATCGACCGCACCTTCAATATCACCAGCACCACACGGCCGGTGCGGGTGGCGATTGCCTGGATGAACCGCGGCACCTACACCTACGATCACCGTGCCGATGCACACCCGATTGGCCAGGATCTCGACATTTCGATCTACAGCCCGACCGGTGCCTATGTTGGTGGTTCCGCCTCGTTTGACAACCCATACGAAGTGGTCAACTTCACCCCGACCATGACCGGTAACTACAAGGTTCGCATCAGCCGTTATGCCAACCGCGACACCGGTGCCGACTTCCGGCTGGGTTTGAAGATCAACCTGCACTGATCCAGACATCATCGGAAAACAACAAGGCCACGCTGTCGTGGCCTTGTTGTTTCATCTTATGCCAGTTTGAACCGATGCGTTTCGCCTTCCAGCTTACCGATAACCTGCATCAGGATGCTGGACGCTTGCACCGTCAGCTCGGCCTGCTCGCAGCTGCTCTGTGATTGCTCACTGATCTGGATGACCTGACTTTCAATGTCATGCGTCACGGTGCCTTGTTGCTCGGCGGCCGCGGCAATCTGGACATTGCGGTCATGAATGGATCCCATCAACTCACTGATACCGCCCAACACTGTGTGCGCCTGTTGCGCCGTTGTGACCGTTTGCTGGGCGTTGTCTGCACTGGCACCAAGTGCTCTGACGGCCTGCTCCAATCCCTGCTGCAGAACCTGGATAGTGGTTTGTATTTCTTTGGTTGAACTTTGCGTGCGAGACGCCAGCACGCGTACCTCATCTGCAACCACTGCGAAACCTCGCCCCTGTTCACCCGCACGCGCCGCTTCGATCGCGGCATTCAGTGCCAGCAAGTTGGTTTGCTCGGCGATGCTGTTGATAACATCGGTAACGGAGCTGATTTTTTTGCCATCCGCCGCAACCTGTGTGACCAGGTCCCGCGATTGGTAGACCGCCTCGGCAAGACGCTGTGTTTCATCCGTCACCCGATCTACTGCAGTTTCGCCCTCCTTCGCCATGCCATTGGCTTTCTCGGTCAGCGCCAAGGTTTCGTTGGCATTGCGCGCCACGTCTTTTACGGTGACCGCCATTTCGTGCATGGCGGTCGCAGCTTGGGTGATGCTGGACTGTTGCTGGTTCAGACGTTGCGCAATCTCTTGTGAGCGCAGTTCCACTGAGTTGGCTTCTTGCCTCAGGCTCGCGGCACCAAGAACAACGTGCTTGATGATTTGATTCAGACCATCGCGCATCTGGCTGATTGACAGCACCAGATTGGGATAGCTACGGCTGCGCACTTCCAGCTGAGCCGTCAGGTCACCCTTGGCGATATCCTGGGCAACGTCCATCACCTGTTGCGGTTCGCCACCGATACGACGGAATATCGAGGTTGATTGCCGTTGGGCATATATTGAAACGATTGCCGCACAAGCCAAGATCAGCAAACCCATCAGCCATTTGCTGTCTTCTATTTCCGCACGGGCCTGCTGTTGATCTTCCTCGGCCTTGATGACAACCTGCTTGACGATCTCATCTATGATCTGGCGATGCGCCGTATAGTGCCCTCGCAGTTCGTCAATGATGCGCTCGGCACCGGCGATGTCACCGGCTTCAACCGCTGGTATCAGCTTGGTGTTGATCGTTCGAAAGAAGGTTTGTGCCGGAGCATCCGCCCGCCGGAGCAAAAGCTCTTTCAATGCGGTCTCTGGCAGAATCTGCCGCCAATGACCTTGTCGGGCGGCGTACTCTTTTTGTAGCTGCTCCAGTCGTTGCTTGATGGCTGGCCGTTCCGCCATCGGATCAGCCTGCGGCAATTCATGTGCCAGCAGATAGCTCTCAACGATGTACAGCGGTGGCGGCAGGACATCCGCGATCAAATCCTTTTCTTCGGACAGCCGCTGGTAGATCGGACCATTCACTGCCACTTGCTGCAATGTCAGAAAGCTCACCACGGTCAGCACTACGTAGCCGGCGACAGAGAGCCAGACAATGCTGAGTAGCCGTTTGTTCAACGTCATTTGACAACACCTCTCATTTGACATTCTTTCCGATTTCAACCGATTGATAGCGATCTGTCTTTGACTTTTGTCAATGCATAGAGGGCTTCAGGATGTCATGGAAAGATTAACGGAAGATTTGAAAACGACAGTGCTAATTGGCCTTTAGCGCTCGAATCTGGAAAACCCCATGTGCCACGGCGACGACCAAACCATTGCTATCGCACAGTTGACCTTCCAGCATGAACTGCGCTTTGCCATGACTTGATGCCTGTTGGTCAGCGTGCAGTAGCGCGTCCTGTTTCAGGTCATAACGCAGCGTGATATCGGTCTGCGCCGGAGCCGAAAAATCCATCTGCATCTGTTTGAGTATGGGATAGAAGCGCTGCCTGTCAAAACTCGCTAATAGCAGCACACCTCCGGTGATGTCGGCCAAGGTGAAAAGCGCACCGGCATACATGGCCCCGAGGTGATTCTGGTTCCCTTGTAGCGGCATGCGGCATTGAGCCAAGCCTTTTTGCGCCTGTTCGACCACCAAGCCGGTGCGCGAGACAAACGGAACGAGCTGATCGATAAGGGTCTGATAGGTGGAGATGGCCATTCGATTTAACTGTTGGGACAGAAGCCAGGAAAGTGTAGTCGGCTCTGCGCCGGATACGATGTGTGTCTCTTTTTTTTGCAGATTGATGCGACGCAGCACTGGAGCTTTACAAATCCGTATGCTGCTGTTTACACCGCGTGTCACTACATTTTGATACGTGATGGTTTTCTTTACGGTGTAAAGCGTGATAGCACGGCATGCGCTAATGGTCTGCGATCGTAGTTGCCGTTCGGCCTTTTTCTTTTCCGGAAGGCTCACTGATACTGCCTTTGCTCGCCGACGGTCTGCGAGCAAAGGGATGTCAGGATGAGTTTTTCAAAGGAGAAGGACGATGAGCAGAAAGGCCCTTGCAAAGATGGTCGCGCTGATTTTTGTTGCCGGCCCGGTTGTGGCCGTTCCACCGCATGAACCCAACTTGGTCGATGGAGGCAATCTGTGGTTGATGAACGCGTATGACGATACCCATCCGCAACACAAACAAATTTTCCGCGAAGAAATTTGCTTCAAATTTGTTGGCAATGTCGGCACTCACACTCGCTATGCCTGGCAGTCGCTGACCTATCCCGCGTTCAAAGGCATGGCCAGTCAGGAAGGCGATCACTTTGTCATGTACGGTGATTTTTCCAGCCAGGGCAACGGCGTTTACCATGACGCCTGGTTGCTTGAACTGAATACCGAGAGCTATCGCGATCTGGCTGCCGGTCATTGGACGATGTGGCGGGAGGACGGTAACTACGGTACGCCGCTGTATGTCGCCAATGTCACGTTGGAGCGGCAAGCGAACTCGCAATGCGGCATCAGCGCACCGGTCGATGAAGGCAAGGCGCTTGGCACGGCCACCGAATTGCCGTTCGAGCTGAAATGATTGGGACTCAAGCAGCGTAAACGCTGTCAGGGCTGGCCGAACCTGTGCAGACAGGCTAGGCCAGCCCACGCAATCGACATGGCAATGATACCGATCCTGCAGCTGACACCGCTGTCTTGTCTCGCATCGCAAATACCATCGTGCAAAGTCGCCGGGTGATCCGTAGAATCCGGGCATTCGTTTGCTGTGAGCAGCGCCACGTCGGCGTGCTGCGGGATGTCATGCAACGCACTCTCTGTTTTCTGGCGCTGATGGGTTTCTGTACAGGCGCGGTCGCCGATGCTGGCACCGAGACCGCTACCGCTGCGCCGGATTCTCCGGCGACCGCGCTTGTCGCATCCGATCCTGCTGCCCCGC